>JBDQJI010000026.1:0-39377 GCA_040263875.1 Alphaproteobacteria bacterium | reverse complement strand
GATTGCCATGGCCCTGAACTCAACGCCGCGAAAGTGCCTCGGATTCAAAACACCCATCGAGGCCATGCTCGCCGAGCTTGGAAATGACGTTCAAATCAGGTTTGCTTGATCGCGTTGCGCTTCGCGTCGGAATCCACCCAGAAGCAATTGAAGGTGCCCGTCCGGGAACAAATAATCCGGCGTGGCGCTATCCAAGCCGATGGCGAGTTGGATTGGGCGAAATACGAACCAAAACCCGCTCAGCAGTAGCGCCAGAAAGACCACATCAAAACGACGTCGCACGTATATGCGCGCAAGAATCATGATCGCACCGAAGACTGCCAGGACGGACAGAACTGCGAGCATGCGTTCCATGATTAACGATGCTCCCCCGGCTATTCAGCGCCCTTACAGGTGCGCCAGCCTACTTGTACGGATCCGCTGCGTCACGGAGGCCATCGCCCAGGAAGTTGAACGCTAGGATAGTCAAGATAACTGGTGCTACGGGCAGCATCAGCCACGGATAAAGCGCCACCACGTTGATGTTCTGCGCTTCAGCCAGCAATACACCCCAACTGGTGATAGGCGGTCTCAAGCCTAGCCCCAGGAACGACAGCGCGGTCTCACCAAGAATCATACTGGGGACAGACAGCGTCGCAGAGGCGATCAAATGACTGGCGAAACTTGGCAGCAAATGCTTGCCGATAACACGCCTGGGTGACGCGCCCATGAGCTGGGCTGCCTGGCAGAAATCTTCCTCCCGCAGCGACAGGAGCTTCGATCGGACCGCTCGGGCAAGGCCTGTCCAATCTAGCAGTCCAAGGATGATCGTGATGCCAAAGTAGATAAGCACCGGACTCCAGGTGACGGGCAAGGCGGCGGACAAGGCCATCCAGAGCGGCAGTTCAGGGAATGACCGCACCACCTCAATCATGCGCTGGACAACGCTATCAACCCAGCCGCCATAATACCCCGCGAGCCCCCCAAGAGTGATGCCGATCATGAAGCTGATAGCGATGCCGAATAAGCCAACTGTCAAGGATATACGCGCGCCATAAACAATCCGGCTGAACACATCCCGGCCTAATCGGTCCGTCCCCATAATGTGCAGCGCCCCACCTTCTGCAGGGCAGAACAGATGGAAGCGCGAATTGAACAGACCGAAATAGCTGAATTCATCGCTCAGGCAGAAAAAGCGAATTTTCTGCGGCTTGGCCGTATTCTCAGTGTAGTTCCGCTTCATTGTCTTGAAATCGAGCTTCTTCGTGTACTCGTAGACGAATGGACCGATGAGCTCACCCTCATGCATCACATGGATCGATTGCGGTGGGGCGTAGATGTATTTGGAATTCCGCGTATCCAAAGCGTAGGGAGCGATCACCTCGGAAATGATCGCAGACAAGTACATCAGCAGCAGGAACACACCTGAGATAACTGCAAGCTTGTGGCGCTTCAGCTTCCACCACATCAGCTGCCACTGTGTTGCCAGGAAATAGCGTTCCTGCTCCGGTGTCAGCGTTTCAACGGAATACGGATCGAACGGCTCCTTCGAGACATAATGTTCGATATTGTTCTTGGGGCCCGAGGGCTGCATGTCGCTCATTTCTCATTCCCCGCGCCAAGCCGGATCCGTGGATCAAGGGCTGCGAGTGCAATATCCGATATCAGCACACCAACAACAGTTAGCAGCGCCAGGAACATCAGGAACGATCCCGCGAGATACATATCTTGCGCCTGCAGGGCCTCAATGAGCATTGGTCCCGTAGTCGGCAAGGATAGCACCATGGAAACGATGGCAGCGCCGGAGACGACTTGCGGCAATAGGTTGCCAATATCTGCAATGAACGGATTCAGCGCCATACGAAGCGGATATTTGATGAGCAAACGCCGCGGCGTCAGGCCTTTAGCGCGGCCCGTCACGACATACTGCTTCTGCAGCTCATCCAGTAGGTTCGCGCGCAAGCGCCGGATCATGCCTGCCGTGCCTGATGTGCCGATAACAATCACGGGCACCCAAAGATGCTGCAGCACCGACACGAACTTGTCCCAGCTAAACGGTTGATCCAGATAGATTGGGTCCATGAGACCGCCAATGGATATGCCGAAATACACCTTCGCCAGGTACATCATCACCAGCGCCAGCAGGAAGTTCGGCGTCGCCAAGCCAAGAAAACCAATCAGCGTCAGCCCATGGTCGCCCCAGCTATACTGGTTTACAGCGGAATAAACGCCAATCGGGAACGCCATGGCCCAGGTAAACAGGATTGTGGAGAAGGACAGCAGGAAGCTTAAGTATAAACGGTCGCCAACAACCTCAGAGACCGGCAGTTCGTATTCGAACGAATAGCCGAAATCACCTTGCAGCATCCCGAACAGCCAGATCAGATATTGTTCCCACATAGGCTTATCGAGGCCGTATTGAGCGCGTAGAAACTCAACCTTCGCCTTGTCGACATCCATGCCAGACGCGACCGCTTCGTTAATCATGGTGGTCAGATAATCACCCGGCGGCAATTGAATGATGACAAACACCAGCACGCTGATAGCGAGCAGTGTCGGGATCATCAGCATGACCCTGCGGGCGATATATCTGAGCATTGGCGGCTCCGTTACGGCTTACGTGCGCTTACTTGGACGCAAGCCAGAAGGTGTCTGGGCGATAGCATCCAAAGTGCGCACCTGGATCCCAGTTGTAGTAGCCTTCGTCTGGAATGTTTTGCAGGCGCGAATTGGTCACGACCGGCTGTAAGACACCAGCGACAAGACCGATCACGTACACTTCGGACGTATACAGAGTCTGCATGTGGTTCCAAATTTTGGTCTTGCTCTCAACGTCCACAGCGTTGCGCCATTGTTTGTAGAGCCCGCTTAGCTGCAAGGGCACGGCCATATCGGCAATTTCACCGGCTTTGCCTTTCGTCTCCACATACTGGCCCCATTTCGGCCACTGCAATTGCTGCTGCGATGTCGGGGCAAATTCTTCGGGGCTCATCAGGGCGTTGGCCAGCCCATTCTCCAGGCCAAACCAGATCGACATCTGCGTATCGCCAGTGAAGACCCGGTTCCGCAGCACATCGCGTTGCAACGGTTTCGTGAAGAGCGCGATGCCCGCCTTGGACCAAGTCTGCTTGATTAGCTCAAGCACATCGGTTTCTTCCGTACTTTCGCCTGCACTTTCAACAATGATTTCAAGCTTGCGGCCGTCCGGCAGCATCCGGATACCATCTGAACCGCGCTTCAGGCCAAGTTGGTCCAGAAGCTTATTGGCTTTCTTCAAGTCAAATTCCGCAAAGGCCATCGCCGCTTTTTCATTGAAGAGCGGACTGCCCGGCAGCAATGCATTGCCTTGTGGCAAGGCAACACCGAAATAAACCACTTCATTGATCTCGCCACGGTCTGTCGCAAGCGACAAGGCCTGACGGAACGCTTTGTTCCGAAACAATTTCCGCCATTCCGGATCATTGGTGTTCAGGTTCGGGTAGAGCGCCATATGCGATCCCTTACCCGTCCGCCAAAGACGCGTTGTGTAACCGTAGCGTTCTTCGTTTTCTTTCAGGAACGGCGTGTTCTTGAATTGCAGATAGCGCCCCTGCAAATCAACTTCGCCACTACCAGCTTTTGCGGGGATCAGCTTACCGGAAACGATGTCCATATTGACCTGGTTGATATAGGGCAATTGCACACCGTTCGCATCGACCCGGTGGTAGAATGGATTGCGCTTAAAGATGAAACGTTCAGCTGGTGGCGCTGTTTGCGCGACCCAGGGCTGCAGCGTTGGCAGGTTCGGGTTGTCATTCTTGTAGGCATTGTCTTTGCGGTTATGCAGAGACGCCCAATTGCGACGTTTGTTTTCTTTTACGAGGGCCGCAAGCTTATCTGCGTCCTGATATTTCCCATGGAATTGCTGCAGATAATGCTTCGGCGCGTAAATATACATCGGCGATGCTTGGGCCAAAGCGGGAATGAATGTGGGATTTGGCACTGTCCATTCGAAACGAATTTCCGTCTCAGAAACAATCGTCACTTTTGGCGGCTTGCCATCTGCCAACATCTTGATCGGCGGCCCGGAAGGAGAAAGCTCCGGGTTATTAGCAATGTCTTCCCACCAATAGCGGAAGTCTTCAGTCGTGAACGGATGCCCGTCCGACCATTTGTGCCCTTTGCGCAGGCGCAGCGTAAAGATACGGCCTTCCTCGACCGTATAATCCTTCAAGATGTCCGAAACCAATTCAAGCCTGTCATTGAAACCAACTAGGCGGGCATAGCCATAGACCACCATCTGCCGGGTCTCTTTGGCCTTCGCCATCAGCACGCGAATTTCGCCGCCTGCCTGCCCGGGCTTGGCACCTTCACGGGTAAAGTCTGCAATGGATGGCTCAGCCGGCACCCGGTCGGCGACCGGCGGCAACGCGCCGCTCGTGACAGCACCCAATAGAACGCCAGACTCTTTGTAAGTCATGGTAGCGGCGTTCGCGCTCGACAATCCAACTGCTAAGCTGGCAATCGCGGCAAATGAGGTTAAGGACCGGATATGCATGGCTTTATGCAGCCTCCTTCTGGTTTACCGCGACGCGGACGAAATGATTGGGCGCAACTTCTTCTAGCTTCGCCGGTGCGCCTGGCTGCAGCCCGTAGGGTGCGGCCCAATTCGCAGGATTAGATGCGCGCTCGCCCATCAGCTTGGCGAAGTCGAGCGGATGATCCAGGTCTGGCTCCGGCACGGCGGCCAGCAGACCTTGGGTATAGGGATGGCGCGGATTAGCGAAGAGTTCTGCTTTTGGCGCAATTTCAACCAAGCGTCCCGCGCACATGACCGCAATCCGATCCGCCATATAATCGACAACAGCGAGGTTATGGCTAACGAACAGATATGTCAGGCCAAGCCGGGTTTGCAGGTCTTTCAGAAGGTTCAAAATCTGCGCTTGTACGGACACATCCAACGCTGAAACAGGCTCATCACATAGGATCAGCTCAGGCTTCAACGCCAAGGCCCGCGCAATGCCGATCCGCTGGCGTTGTCCGCCAGAGAAACTGTGCGGATATCGGGAAAGGTGGCGGTCATCCAGGCCGACAAGCTGCATCAGTTCCCGGGCCATTTCCAGCCTGTAAGCCGCATCGCCAACCTTATGGATAATCAGCGGCTCCAGCAGAATTTCACGCACAGTCATCCGAGGATTGAGTGCGCTGAACGGGTCCTGGAACATGTACTGCATGCGCTTGCGGTACGGGAACAGCTGCTTTGGCGACATGTGGGTCAGATCGATCTGCTCGCCATCCACATTGAACAACACTTGGCCTTCATCAGGCTTCAGGGCGTTCATGATCATCTTTGACGTTGTGGATTTACCGCACCCAGACTCGCCCACCAGGCCTAAGCACTCACCCCGCTGGATCGTAAAGCCCACATCATCAACCGCACGGAATGTCTTGGCATCGCCAATGCCGCTACGCACTCGGAAGCTCTTTTTCAGGCCCTGCACGTCAAGCAACGGTGGCTCACCCGGTTTGCCTTTTTTCTCAATATCAGCGAGCAAGTGACCGGTCGCTGGCTTAATCTCACGGATGGGAACCAGCCGCTCACCTTCTTCCATGTCAAAGCGGGGCACGGCAGCTAGCAATGCCTTCAAATATGGATGCTGTGGATTGCGGAAAATATCCTTGACCGCGCCCTGCTCCATAACCTTGCCGTGGTACATCACGACTACTTCATCAGCCACATTGGCGACGACGCCGAGGTCATGGGTGATCATCAGCACGGCCATGTGCAGTTCGGCCTGCAGGTCTTTTATCAGCTTCAGAATTTGCGCCTGGATCGTCACATCGAGCGCCGTCGTCGGCTCATCTGCGATCAGCAGGCTTGGCCGACATACCAGCGCCATGGCGATCATCGCGCGCTGGCGAAGGCCGCCTGAAAGCTCGAACGGATAGGCATCAACAGAGGTTTCGGGCGTAGGGAAGCCAACCAGCGCCAGCATATCTTGCACTAGCTTGCGGGCTTCTTGTTTATTTACATCCCGGTGCAGCAGCAGCGCTTCACCGATTTGGTCGCCGATGGTGTGAACCGGAGATAGTGAAGTCATCGGCTCCTGGAAAATAATGGAGACACGACCACCGCGAATCTCCCGCATCTTAGCGGAATTCGGGTTGAGCTTGACGATATCGACCGGTTCATGGTTCGGGTCGCGCAGCATGATAGAGCCCGATGCGATCCGCGCATTGCGGGGCAAAATACCCATAATCGCCTGGGCCGTCACACTCTTGCCAGACCCGGATTCGCCGACGACAGCAACCGTACCGCCCGGTGGAATGCGGAAAGACACGCCATCCACGGCTTTAACAACGCCACCCGGCGCGTCGAACTCGACCCGAAGATCGGTGACTTCAAGCAGATTTGTCACGGCGTCGCTATCAGACATTGGCCGCATATTCCTCCGCGCCATCCATATTCGGGGTGAGGCCCATGGCGGCGAAATTGACATCAGCGCTCTCGGTCATCGTCAGGCGATGCTGTTCGATGGCGCGCATGACCCGGGTGGCCAGGTCACGGAAATCATGAACGCTGGAGTCAACTTTGATCGTCCCCCCAGCGCCGTCCAGGCGTAGCTGCATCCATCCCGTCCCTTCGTTGGTCGCCGGTCCCCCCCGGCCCCGTTCGCGCTTCGTCGAAAAATATCTGAGGTCGATGCGCGTTATTTCAGTCCACCTTAGCGCGGTACGGGTCGCACCTTCTGTCCAAATTCCATCATCGGTGACAGCGATCACAGTTCTGTGACGCCGCCATGTCGACCACGCAAAGCTTAGGAACATCAACACGATGGCACCCAAGATCACGACCGCATAGATGTTTGAATGCGCATAAGCCAAAGGAATTCCAAAAATCACAGCCCCTGCTGCCGCCTGGCCATAGTCCTTGTACATGGCCCCAGAAGGGTAACTAAATCGTTGTTCGGGGCCACGATCATGCGATTCGGTCATGCTTTCGCTCCAAAAATCGCAGCAGATGACGGCCAGGACACACGAGGATCCGTGGCGAGCTTAGCAAGCAAAGCCTTGAGCGTCGCCCATGCTGTCCGGTCCATCACCAGATGATGCGCCAGAATGCCGGTCGCCTCCTCCCTGTCCGCAGCACCGGTGCGCTTTGCGACCAAGTGCGCGGCCAAACCAGCCGTCATTTCCGCTAGAGCGGCACCCGTTCGGCCATCCCGCCAATGAATCAAATCGACATGAGTATTGGTTTCTATAACGCCCGGTGCAGGTTGGTGCGAAGCGCGCGCTTTGTAGCGTGTGAGGCCAGACAGGCCTGCATCTGCAAGGCGTGCAACAAGGTCCGCGCCGACACGGTTCCACGGCGGCGCCAACACTGGCAGCGCCGCATCGCCGAAAAGCTCCGATAACGTAGCCCGTCCCTGCACAAGTTCCCCGGTCATGACGTCCAGGGAGCGATTTTCGGCAAATTCCGACTTCTTTTCGCCCCCGACAGCATGGTTCGCATGGGCAAACCCATGTTGCAAGACAGAAACATCCTCCAAACCCTGTAATCTTTGCGCCAATTGCACGGTTGCGCCCGCTGGAATCACGGCAAGCGCCAATGGAATACGATATTTGGCGCACAAACTAAGCAACCGGTCGAGTGGGTCCGTTGCATCCACTGCATCGTCATCGCGCAGCCAAAACTGTGGCTTTAGGTCAAGCGCCGCCCAGCGCTCAAATTCTGCATCCAACATGCGCCATGCGGTTTCGCTCATCGCTTGCCTGCAAGTGCTTTGACAAGGGCAGATGTCTTCGCAGCACCGCCAATATCAACACCAGCCGCAGAAGATGGCGGACTGGCGAGCGCGCGGTCGATGGCAGCGCCCAATCTAGCTGGCGATAGATCATCCTCCGGCACGACCTGCAATGCGCCCTTAGCCGCAAGCGCTTCAGCACGGAGTGTCTGTTCTGTTTCCAGCCCACCCGCGTAGGGCGCTATGACGGCGCGAGCGCCAGCAGCAAGCGTTTCCAGCACAGTGTTATAGCCGCCTTGTGAGATAGAAAGACGGCAGCGCCGCAGCAGATCTGGGAAGTCACGGCGCGCACGCTCCACGACCACATTGCCGCTCGCGGCGGCCTGCATTTCCTGAAAAACTGCATCCGGCAGGTTATGGCCAACCAGGAACCGCCATTTCATATCCCGCGCCGCCGTTTCCGGCATGGCTGCAATCGCTGCCCGCAACAAAGGCTCCGCAACGGCACCACCACCGGCGGAGACCAGGATTTCGTCCTGCCCGTCCGGACCATCCGGGCCAATCCGCTCATCCACGACATAACCGGTATAGGCCACACGGTCAGACAACTCAGCGAGATGGGGGAATGTGCGGTCAAACGGGACGAGGTTTGGGTCTCCATGCACGAACACCTGATCATACCAAGTACGCGCACGTTCCAGCATTTCGGTCATACGTTCAGGCTTTGCAGGGGCGACCAGAATATCACGCACACTGGCTGCGATCCTCACGTTATCCGCCCGCGCCGCCTCCAGCAGTGGTCCCATTTCAAAACGAAATTGGCGGCGGCCAAACGGGAAAAGTTCCGTGATCAGCACATCGGGCTTGAACGCGCGATAAATATCGAGCGTCGCCGCCGTCCGTCGTTCACGCCAAGCATCATCGATTTGCGCGTCATTTTCGTCGTGCAGCACTTTGAAATAAATATCGACAGCACGGGCGGATGGTAACTGTGCCAGCTTGGCCGCCCCAGTATCCGTTACCGGGGACGGCTCACCGCCACTGGCAACCAAAACTTCCATGCCATCCGCCGTCATCGCCCGGGCCAGCGTCGCCGCGCGGGACAAATGGCCAATACCGAGGAGATGTTGCACCCAAAATAGAACGCGGACCGGTTGGGTCATTGGCCATAGATCCTTATCGTATAGCTCGATTTCGCTCGGTTCTTTACCAGCCCATACACAGAATCTTCCAGCATCACGATGAAGCCTCCGTCGGCAAAGGGGTATCAAGTGCCACAACGCTTGGGGTCCCGTCTGCCGCCAAGCGCAGCATATTATAAGCGCCATGTTGGCCTTTGACTGGCGATTTTCCCATGAAATTCCATCCCGTCGCCAACGCCACAGCTGACCGGATAACGCCACGATGGCATACAGCCACTGTTGGCCGGCCCCGCGCAGCGACCTCCTGAAAGAAAGGCATCAAACGCTCCTGAACCATGCGCGGGCTCTCACCATTGGGTGGCGTGAAATCCAGGCCGCGGGCTTCATTCTCGCGGAATGCATCGCCCAAAGTTTCCGCAAGCTCTGCCCGGATGCGTCCTTCCCAATCGCCCCAATTCATTTCGATGATGCGCTCTTCGCTCGCCACGGTCCGCCCAACAAGGTGGCGCGCCGTGTCCTGGCAGCGCCCAAGCGGGCTCGCGACCCAATCAAACCCGTTGAGAGCGGGTGGCGCGGCCCAGGTCGCTAGCGCCGCCTTACCGTCTTCCGACAATGGCGTGTCACGATGGCCTTGCAAACGGCCTTCCGCGTTCCAGGTTGTCGGCGCATGGCGAATAAGGGCGAGCAGCGTCATCTAATACCTATCCTTGTCAAAACCATTTCAAGCCGCATAGCTGCCGCATCCAGCGATTGCGTCGTCGCGACCCTGGCAGCGGCACTACCGCCAAAGGCCTGACGGGCACCGCTATTTTCAATCAAGTGCTGGACCGCAGCGGCAAACGCTCCGGCGTCGCCCAGCGGTGTCAGCCAGCCGGATTGGCCGTCCGTGACTACGCTATGCACGCCGCCAGTGCGTCCTGCAACGACTGGCAATCCGCTCGCTTGGGCTTCCAGCATCGCCATGCCGAAGGCTTCCCCTTGGGCAGGCCAGACCATAACGTCCGCCGCTGCGTAATATTCCGCCAGTGCGGCCTCACCCAAAGACCCGGCAAATTGAACCCGGTCGCCTGCCGCTTGGCGCAATTGCGTCTCAATCAGGGAGCGCTCTGGCCCGTCACCGACAACGAGCAGCTGCCAGTTCAGGGTGTCTGGCAGCAGCCGGAGTGCATCTGCAAGGGCAGCATAGGATGCCGCTTTGTCGCCGCCGCGCATCATACCGACAGCGAGTAACCATATGGCGTCAGGGGTAGCACCTGTGTCCCGCGTGATGCGCGCCCGTGCATCAGTCCGAACTTGGCCAGCATCGGCATACGGACGGATATCTAGAAACGGCGGGAAGTCGATAAGCGTGCTGTGGTCATCAAGCAAGGGCGCCAAGCAAGCGGCATCATTTGGGTTCAGGCAAAGGATCGCAGACGCCGCTCGCACACAGTGAGCAACCCGCTTATGGCTCAAATCCCAAGGACCATCTGCACGTTTAGGCGCGTAGCTCGCCTCCGCCAGCAGATAGGGAACGCCCATGCGCGCGGCGGCTTCAGGGCCGAACCAATCCGCCGCTTTGTAATACAGATGGTAGGTGAACCAGAAATCCGCAGTGCCGCCGAGCGCTTCAATCGCCGCCCCTGCCCGTACCTCACCATCCGCCATCATGCGCGCCTGTGCGGTGGGGTCACCCTTGGGCTCCCGGCTGCGAAAGTCTGAAGCGAGCGGCGTCTCTATGCCGATGCGTTCGAACGCCGCCAGAAATAGCCGGGCAATCCGTCGGTCGCCGGATGGGGCTGGGTGATCAGGCGGCTTCAAGGGTGCGTAGAATGCCGCGCGCATCAAGCGACCGCGCGGCGGCCGGCATCCTGGGTCAGGAGTGCAGCAATCTGATCAACGCCTTCATTGAAATTGAACTCGGACCGCACATGTCCTTCTGCGGCCCGGCCAAGCCTAAGCCGCTGGTCAGGCCTGCGGATCAAGCTTTCAAGCGCTTTGGCGACCGCCGCTGCATCACCCGGCGGAGTCAGCAGGCCGGTCTCATCATGGCGGATGAACTCTGGGATCGCAGAAACATCGGATGCTATCAGTGGCAGCGCTTGGCTGGCGGCCTCCATCAGCACATTAGGCAACCCATCCCGGTCCCCGTCCGCGGCGATCTTAGCAGGCAGTACAAAGAGGTCAGCAGCGCCGTATGCCGCAATGACATCCGCCTGTGCCATGGCACCGCGCCAGGTAATTTTATCGGAAAGGCCAAGGCTTTCAGCCTGACGCTTCAATGCGTCCAGCAGCGGCCCACCGCCAATGTGGTCCAAGTGCCAATGCAGATCGTCCGGCAGCATAGAAAGCGCAGTGAGCAAGTCCTCCAGGCCCTTTTTGGGCACGGCCCGGCACACAGTTACCAGCTTAACTGGCGCGTCCGGCTTCGAGCCATCTGCCATGCTGTGGGGCGGGGCAGAGGGAAAACGGCGAAGATCCAGGCCGTGATACACAAGGTTCACACGGTCCCGTGGCGCACCGCCTGCGAATGCCAAATCCGCCAGATGGGCGGCCCCAGTGCCAGTGCAGGTCGCTGCCCATTCACAATCGGCCAGCTTCTCCCGAAGCTCCCAATCGGGCGACGTCCAGATATCCTTGGCGTGGGCGGAGACGCTCCATGGGCGCATCGTCAGGATCGCGGCATAGCGGGCAACACTGGCAGGTGTGTGCAAAAAGTGCGCGTAGATATGGCCGATATCAGCCGGCAGTTCCGCCGCCAACACTAAAGCCTGACCAAAACGGCGGATGCGGTTACGAGTCCGATCGCGCTTTAAATCCCGCCGCCAAACAGCATAGGCGGTCTTATAAAGCGGGCCGCCCCGCAACTTGCGCCACGCCCGGTAAACCCGCATCGGCTCATGATGCAGGTATTCCGGCAAATACCTCACCGGCGCTTCGATTTCACTGTGGATCGGATGGCGTTTTTTGTCTGTCGGGTGGCGGAGCGAGAAGAACTTCAGCTTAAAGCCCCGTTCTTCCAGACCACGCAATTCCTGAGCAATGAAAGTTTCGGAAAGGCGCGGATAGCCCTTCAGCAGGACAGCGACCGTATCGCCATCAGGCATTTCACCTAAATCTCTTATCGGCCTAGTTTCACGCTGGGTTGATTTAGCGCGCTTCAAGAAAGGCTGCCTTGCCCGGCGAGCTTAAGACCAGGATCACGTCCCGCTTCGAATGCTTTACCCGTCAGCCGCCGCACGCTTGGCAGGCCATCCAAGAGGCCCGGCACCACCACATCCGAGGGTTTCGGCTGGTTCGGCAAGCGGCGGAGTGCAGTTGCCATAGCCTCTGCCGTGCGCGGTCCATCGCCATCCAACATGCCTGTCAGGCCAAGGTCTGCGGCGCGGCTGGCACGGATATATTGCTCCATGCGCGGCTTGGTGCGCGGCATGATGATTGCACGTTTATCGAACGATAGGATTTCACAGAAAGTATTGTATCCGCCCATGGCGATCACGCCTTCTGCAGCGTCTATCAACGTTTCGACGTGCGCGTCGAATGTCAGCCCATCAACGGAATCAAGCTGAGCGCAACGCTCGCGGAACTCGCGCTGGCGATCCTGGCTCATGAACGGGCCGAATACGATGAGGGCGCGCGGATGCAGATCAGGCGTTGCTTCATAGGCGCGCAGGACCCAGTCAACCAGATCCTCGCCATCACCGCCGCCGCCCGGGGTGACCAGAATAAATGGCTCATCGATCAACGAAAGCGCCTCAAGTGATCCTTGCGTTTCCGGTGCCTCGCGTTCCAGGTATCCGGTGTAAACCAGTTTCCGGCGAACGGATTCCGGCACGTTCAATCCCGCTAGCGGCTCACAGATATGCAGCAGGCCATAGACCCAGATTTCATCATAAAGGTCCCGCAGGGCCGGCATCGCGTTCTTGCGTTCCCATTCGGGCGCCAACTGGTCCGGTTCATCCATTACGTCGCGGAGGCCGAGCACGAGGCGGCACCCCCGTGCTTTCAACATTGTCAGCGTTTCATGGCATTCACCGCGCAGGCCTAGCGGCTCTTTATCGACAATGAAAATGTCGGGATCAAACACCTCCGCCGTGTGTTGGATGATAGAGGCGCGGATAGACAGCGTGTGTTCTGGTGCCAAATCAAGCGCCAGGCTCGTGTAGTCGCCATCGGACAGTTTGATCATGCCCGGTACACGAACAAAATCGACCCTGGATGCAAAGTCGAAGCTGCCAATAATTGGGGAACCTGACAGGATCAGCACAGATAGATCTTCGTAGGCTTTCACCAATGCATTAGCGATCGCGCGGCATCGACGGAGATGGCCAAGGCCAAAGCTATCGTGACTATAGATCAGTACGCGTTTCCCGCCCTGGCGGCGCGCCGGCACATTGGTTGGCGTCATCGCTTCGCCGCCTCCTTCGCTGCGTTCGCCCTATTGAGCGCACACGTCTCCCCAAGTCTTTGGGGCTCTTATGGCTTATGATTGCTCTAACGAGCCCTTACAGGCCGCCACATATGGCATAACCGCACCGGACAGGAAAGGGTTCCGGCCTGTTCAGATATTACAGTATCGGTTCGTTTTTGATGGGACGTTTTCCCTAAGAATCGTATGGTGTAGTCTGTCGCTTAGTGGTAGTCCGAAGCATGGCCTTTGTGGGCACGTGCAATTGCGTGTGATTTGGACAGTTCAAGAGTACGCGTGTTGGGGAGCAAACTATGAGCAACGGCGGCGTAATGGCAGGCAAACGCGGCTTGATTATGGGCGTTGCGAATGACCGGTCGTTGGCCTGGGGCATCGCGAAAGCCGTGGCTGATGCAGGTGGCGAACTGGCGTTTACCTATCAGGGCGATGCTCTGGAGAAGCGCGTTCGCCCCTTGGCCGAAAGCGTAGGTGCGAATTTGGTGCTGCCGTGCGACGTCACTTCCGAAGAAAGCATGGATGCGACGTTCAAGACGCTAAAGGATGAATGGGGCACGATGGATTTCGCGCTCCACGCTATCGCTTATTCGAATAAAGATGAGTTGCGCGGTCGCTACGCGGACACCAGCCGTGAGAATTTCCAACGCAGTCTCGACATTTCCTGCTTCTCTTTCACGGATATGTGCCGCCGCGCTGGCGAAATCATGCCGAATGGCGGCAGCTTGCTGACGCTCACATATTTGGGCGCCGAGCGCGTTGTGCCCCATTACAACGTCATGGGCGTTGCAAAGGCCGCGCTGGAAGCCAGTGTACGCTACTTGGCGCAAGACTTCGGGAAGGATGGCATTCGCGTGAATTCGCTGTCTGCTGGGCCAGTTAAAACACTTGCGGCTTCGGGTATTGGCGATTTCCGCTACATTCTGAAATGGAATGAGCTGAACGCGCCGATGGAACGCAATGTCACGATTGAGGATGTTGGGGGTGCAGGCATGTATCTCCTTTCCGACCTCGCCAGCGGCGTTTCCGGCGAAAACCACCATGTTGATGGCGGCTACCATGCTGTCGGCATGCTGAACACGCGGAACGCGCGCGAAGTCTCCGCGCTTCTGGCGGATTTCAAAGAAAAGGAATAGCCGCTTATGGCTGGCAATAGTTTCGGCCAGGCGTTTCGCTTCACCACCTGGGGCGAGAGCCATGGGCCTGCAATCGGCTGCGTGATTGACGGCTGCCCTCCAGGCGTGCCGCTGTCTGAGGCGGATATCCAGCCCTATCTGGATAAGCGCCGCCCAGGCCAGTCCCGCTTTGTCACGCAACGCCAGGAGCCGGACCAAGCCCTTATTCTCTCCGGCGTTTTTGAAGGCCTGACGACTGGCACACCGATTTCCATCGAGATTCAAAACGCGGATCAGCGCTCCAAAGATTATTCTGAGATCGCGGCACAATACCGCCCGGGCCACGCAGATTTCTCGTACGACGCCAAATATGGCCACCGGGATTATCGGGGCGGCGGGCGCTCCTCCGCCCGAGAAACAGCCATGCGCGTTGCCGCAGGCGCTGTCGCACGGAAAGCGTTGACGTCCATTCTAGGTGAATCCGCAATCATCCACGGTGCTGTCGCCCAGATTGGTCCAGACTATGTAGACCGCGCCCAGTGGGACTGGGATCAAGTTGATCAGAATCCGTTTTTCTGCCCAGAAGCCGCAACGGCTGTACGCTGGGAAGGCTTGGTTGACGCGGCACGCAAGGATGGATCATCGCTCGGGGCGATTATTGAGATCGTGGCGGAAGGGTTTCCGGCTGGTCTTGGCGAGCCGATTTATTCAAAGCTCGACAGTGATATCGCGTGCGGCTTGATGACAATCAACGCCGTTAAAGGTGTTGAGATCGGTGATGGCTTTGCAGCCGCCGCCATGCGCGGTGAAGACGCCCACGACGCCATGCGCGCTTCAAACGAAGGCGGCGTGCGGTTTGAAAGCAACCATGCAGGAGGCATACTGGGCGGTATTTCCAGCGGCCAGCCCATCGTTGCGCGGTTCGCGGTGAAGCCCACCAGTTCCATTCTCATCCCCCGCCCCAGCGTCAATCGTGACGGTGAGGAGATTGAGGTCCGCACCAAAGGCCGCCACGATCCCTGCGTCGGCATTCGCGCCGTACCGGTGGGCGAGGCCATGGTCGCGGTAGTGTTGCTAGATCACCTGCTGCGCCAACGCGGCCTGCGCGGGCCGGATTGGCCAGATGCGAAACGCCAAACGGCACACACAGCCGCACGGTCTGCCGGCTAATTTCAGTCAGCAGGCACTCAAAACAAAAGGGCTGCCAACATTTTCAAATGTCGGCAGCCCTTTTGCAGTTTGGAATACGTGATTAGCGCTAGGCTTTCCTACGAATGGCCGCCGCATTCACTGCATCAGATACGTCGCCTTCGAACTGTTTGAAGTTCTCTTCAAAGTCAGCGGCGAGGCTCTGGGCGGTTGCGTCATAGGCATCTTTGTCTGACCAGGAACCACGTGGGTCCAACGCTTCAGCCGGGACGTCCGGGCAGCTTTCTGGGACTTGGAGGCCAAAGTTCGGGTCTTCACGCAGAGGCGCATCTGCCAGTACGCCATCAAGGGCGGCCCGTAGCATGGCGCGGGTGTGCTTGATCGACATGCGATGGCCAGTACCGTAGGCGCCGCCGGTCCAACCCGTGTTCACCAGCCAGCAATTCGCTTCGCTCGCTGCAATGCGCTCACCCAGCAGCTTGGCGTATTCGGTTGGCTTGCGGGTCATGAACGGTGCGCCGAAGCAGGTGGAGAATGTCGCCTGTGGTTCTGCGCCCAAGCCCTTTTCCGTGCCAGCGACGCGCGCCGTATAGCCGGAGAGGAAGTGGTACATTGCCTGTTCTGGCGTCAGCTTGGAGATTGGCGGCAACACGCCAAACGCATCTGCCGTGAGCATAATGACATTGGTCGGGTGCGGACCCTGGCCGGTTTCAGACGCGTTCGGAATGAAATCTAGCGGATAGCAGGAGCGCGTGTTTTCTGTGAGCGACCGGTCAGCCAAATCGAGCTGGCGTGTAATGGGATCCATCACAACGTTTTCGAGCACTGTACCGAAGCGCTGTGAGGCCGCAAAAATCTCAGGCTCAGCCGCTGCAGAAAGGTCGATAACCTTGGCGTAGCAACCGCCTTCAAAATTGAAGACACCTTTATCGCTCCAGCCATGCTCATCATCGCCGATAAGTGTGCGGCTAGCGTCTGCGGAGAGTGTGGTTTTGCCGGTGCCGGATAGGCCGAAGAAGATGGCACTATCGCCTTTAGGACCGATATTGGCAGAGCAATGCATCGGCATAACGCCCTGGGGCGGCAGCAGATGGTTCATCAGCGAGAACACGCTTTTCTTGATTTCACCGGCATAAGAAGTACCAGCAATCACAATGACATGTTTGGTCAGATTAGCCGCAATCACGGTTTCGGAGCGGCTGCCGTCAATCGTCGGGTCGGCCTTAAAGCCGGGCGCCTGGATGACAACGTAGTCTGGCTCAAATGCGTTCAGATCTTCGCGCGCCGGACGGATGAACATGTTTCGAGCAAACAGATTGTGCCACGCTTGCTCTGTGATCACGCGGACCTTCAGGCGGTAACCTGAATCGGCACCGGCATAGAGGTCCTGCACATAGACCTGCCGGTTCTGCAGATATGCGCGCACACGGTGATGCAGCCGGTCAAACGCTTCAGGCGTCATCGGCTGATTAACCGCGCCCCAATTGACCTCGTTCTCGGAAAGGCTATCGCGGACAATAAACTTGTCCTTGGGCGAGCGGCCCGTGTGTTGGCCTGTTTCGCATAGGAGCGCGCCACCAGCCCCAATATGGCCATCGCCTGCAGCGACAGCGGCTTCGTAAAGCGCTTCAGCGCCCAAGTTCCATTGAGCGCCGGCCACTTGGCCGAGCCCGTGACGTTCGAGCCGTGATGTGGTGTCCACCGGATTCGTTTCCTGGAGCGATTAGCGTTTGGGGTCCCCGCTCAGCCAGCCAAACCACCCCCGTCATCACAACAAGGTATTGACCGTACCGAACGCTATAAACATAGGCGCCCGCCTGTCAGGCTTGCAACATGACAAACGTGCTAACGCCTTCGCGTTTTGCAGATTGCGGCCCTATGTCACGGATTTCCGGTGGATAGCTTGATCATACCTGGGTCCAACGTCACTGCACGGCCAAACCCGGCGACGAGATGGGCGGATGTGAGCGTCAGCCGATAGAGCTTCATATCGCCAAAGTCGATGTAGAGCGCCGATTCGGGCCGTGCTGCAAGATAGGCTGCGCGATCCTGCTCCAACGGTGGCAGTACAGTTCCTTGAACCGTTAGTCTGGCGGTCTTCAAGGGCTGCTTCGGATTTACCGCACCACTGAATAGCAGACTGGCAGCCCCGCCATTTGCCAGCGCACCCCCAAGCGCCTGACCGTGGGCAGAAAGATCAGACGCCAGGATAAGCGGCGCGCCGTCATGCCCCAATGCCGGTGCGGTGAATGCAGCGTAGGGCTGTCGATCTACAACGACTGCCAATGTGGCCGACGGCGCTTCCTGCATCAGCTTAGCGGCAAGTGCAGCGTCATCGGTGTCAGCTGCAGGTCGGACCGGGCGGTCCGTCACCACGGGGCTAAAACGCTTTAGCGCCCAATAGTTTTTGACCAAGCAGCACGGCGACGCATTGATGGGACTTGTAAGCCATCGTCATCGCCGCTTCTGCAGCAGGGAGAACTTCTTCTGCGCTGTCGGCGCGCAACACGACAAACTCACAAGCTTTCAAGATGTTCTCGACAGAAAGGCCCATAGGCATCTGCCAAGGATTTCCCTCACCGAAATCACCGCGCATCGTCATGAATGTCACGAATGGGAAGCGGCCAAGGCGCGGTAGAGAGAACATGTTTACGCAGTTGCCAGCACCGCTGGACTGCATCAACAAAACGGATTTTTCACCGCCGAGCCATGCGCCGGCAGCCATAGCCACACCTTCTTCCTCGGTCGTGAGCGATACGGCGTGGACGTTCTCGTCCTCCAAGGACCGCTCGATCATCACCCGATGCCCAGCATCCGGCACATAGCTGATCTGGGTGACGCCGTGCTTTTTGGTCAGCAGGTCGTACATTTCATGCGCCCAGGGCTGATCGTCTGCCATCATGTCCTCACGTGGTCTGAAATTGATTGATGCGAAAGCCTAGCGCATTCAGGCGAGGCCCGCCATCTCGATTGCGTCTGCCCGGCTGAAGCCACTTTTCTCTGCAGCCTGCAGGATCGAATCCCAGGCGATATCGGCGATAGGAACGCCGTTCGCCAAGCGCTCGGCCTTGCGGGCGCGTTCGGGTTCACCCGGCACCAGCACTTCAGTATGGCCAGCGGCGGGCGTCGAGCTTTTGACGAAATCGATATAGCCCTTCACATCCTCGGCGAAGAAGTTGTCCTCCTCCATGAACGCGTCGATGGTGAGGTAGATCGACAACATGCCGTTGGCGAAATCCCGCGGGCCAGGGCCAGCTGCACCATTACCGGTGAGCGACCCACCAAGCAGTTCGCACATCAGCGCCAGACCGGAGCCTTTATGCTCGCCCATGGCACGGATAGCACCTTTGCCATTGCGACCATCAGGCGGCGCATCCGGGCCAGCACTGCCGTAAAGAGCATCCGGGTGATGGCTATGCTGACCGTCCTCGTCGATCAACGCACCTTCGGGCAAGCCTTTGCCGCCCTTAGCCGCGACCAACACTTTGCCCTCCGCCACGATTGATGTTGCGAAATCAAGAATATGCGGCGGGCCGTTGGGCTGCGGGACGCCAACACAGAAAGGTGCGGTTGAGAACCGACGCTCGCGCCCGCCGAATGGAGCCACAAGTTCACTGCCCCGCGCATTCACAAAATGGATCGAGACCAAGCCTTCCGCCGCCGCCTGTTCTGCCCAGGCGCCGACACGGCCGATATGCCCGGCATTCTTCAGCGTGACGATGGATACTTCCATCTCCTTCGCTTTCTTGATGCCGATATCGACAGCCAAAGGTGCCACGGTCTGGCCAAAGCCCATTTGGCCATCGACAACAGCCAGCACCGGCGATTCCTTGGCGATGCGGATGTCTTGCCCCGCCTTAATCAGCCCCATCGCCATCCAGTCTACATAGCGTAACGTGCGGATGACGCCGTGGCTGTCATGGCCGGTCAGGTTTGCCGTGACCAGGTTGTCAGCGACGCGCAAGGATTCCGCATCATCGCATCCGGCATGGCGGAACACTGCGGCGACCACATTGGTCAGCCGATCGGCAGCAATATCAGGCATGGGACATGAGGCTCGCTAATTGAAGTGCGATTGGACCAATAGCTGTGGCAGCCAGAGGCAGAGGATTGGGAAGAACAGCATCAAGATCAGCACGATGCCGTCGGTTATGAGGAACGGAATCGCCCCTTTCATCACCTTTGTCACCGGTACACCCGTTGTGCCGCTCACAGCAAACAGGTTCAGACCTACAGGGGGGATAACGCCGCCCATTTCAATGGCGATAGCCGCCAGGATGCCCAGATGGATCGGGTCCACCTGCAGCGTAAGCGCCACTGGAAAGAAAATTGGCACGGTCAGAACAAGGATCGCGATGCCTGTCAGGAACATCGACAGGAAGAGCATGACGATCAGCAGGACCGCCAGGAACTCCATCTGCGTGAAGCCCTGATCCGTGACCCAGGCCGCCATATGCTGCGGCCAGCCTTTGTTTGCCAGCAGGAACTGGAACACGCCGACGCAGCCGAGCAGGAAGTAAACGATGGCGGTTAGGTTGATGGTGCGTTGTGTTGTCGGCAGCAGTTCTTTGAAGAACTGGTTGTTGCCTGTGGTGACAGCGTAGAAGGTGTGGATCACCGCGCATACAACAGCGCCGCTGACGACGAAGAAGCCAAAGATAACCAGCAGCGGATAGTTGCCGAATGAGGCAAGCTCGCCTGAGGACAGCAGCCATGCAGCGCCAAGGACGCCGCCAATCGCAAACTGGATCATTTTAGAGCGGCTGGATTTGTCGGAGCTGTTGACGATGCCGAACACTAGGGAGTAGCCCGCCGCCGCGGCGCCGGCTTCCGTTGGCGTAAACACGCCGCCGTATAATCCGCCAAGCACACAGACCGGCATTAGCAGAGCTGGCCAGGCGCTTAGCGTCGACTTGCCCAAATGCGAGATGCTGAACCTACCGCCAGGCAGCTTGATGAACAGCGAGATGCCGATGATGATCACGGCGTCTGAAATCGCCAGCATCAGGCCCGGTGTGAAGCCGGCGAAGAATAGCGAAACAATCGATTCTTCGGTGATGATGCCGTAAAGGATCAGCGTAATGGATGGCGGGATCAGGATCGCGATGCCGCCGCCGCAAGCGATAATGCCTGTGGCCATCCATACGGGATATCCGCGCTTGATCATCTCTGGGTAAGCGATAATGCCCATCGCCGCCGCCATGGCGGTGGAGGAGCCCGAAATCGCGCCGAACATAACGGCCGCCAGCAACGTCGCATAAGCGAAACCGCCCGGCACCCAGCCGACCAGCGCATCGGCGAAATCAAACAGCTTCTTAATCAGGCCGGTTTTTTCCATCAGGAAGCCGGCATAGATGAAGAACGGGATCGCCATCAGCGTGTAGCTGTTGAGGAACTGGAAGAAGGCGCGGAAAAGCGCTTTCGGGGTCAGCAATGGGTCGCCGATAACAACAAGAATAGTAGCGCCCGCGAGCGCGATGCCAATCGGCGCTGCAGCAAGCATGAGGCCAATGAGTGAGCCGCCAAGTGTCCACATGGGATCAGTATCCTTAGAAAATGCTAGAGAGCCGGATCAGATGTCCGTGTGGATTTCAGCAGGCGCCCATTCGAACACCTTCTTACCCATGAGCTCGCGGAT
The DNA here is from genome assembly GCA_040263875.1 of Alphaproteobacteria bacterium. Classification (GTDB taxonomy): domain Bacteria; phylum Pseudomonadota; class Alphaproteobacteria; order Bin95; family Bin95; genus VMCJ01. The sequence continues at coordinate 18,228 of JBDQJI010000026.1, read as the reverse complement.
GTCCTGGTACAGATGGAAAACCGTCACCAGCGCCATTAGCGCAAATGCGGAAAGCAGCAGCAATTGGAATGGCCAAAGCGGTAAGAACATGCTCTGCGACATGCGCCCTGTATTAAAGGTGCGCTCGACCGCGAAATGCCCCCAGTAAACAAAGAAACTGAAGAAAAACAGTGAGAAGGCCGACACAAAAATCCGCGCTACCAGCACGATTTTCCCATAGCCGCGATTACGCAGCACATCGGTAAATGCGCTCATCACCAGTTGGGCGCGTTTGGCTTGGGTCACTGAGAAGTAGAAGAACACGGAGCCAATGATCAAATAGATCACGAAATCCTGGCCCCATTCAAAAACAACGCCGAACATATATCGGCGGACAATCTCGGCAATCGCGAAAAGCGTGCCAGCCAAAAGACCAAGTGCGGCGATATTGCCGACAATGCGATCCAGGAACCAACGAATGCCCCGGTAGATCGTGTCTAAGACGTCATCCATGACGCGCTTCCCTGTACAGCCCGCTCATTAAGATGCGCTCTAGACGGCGCGGCGGGGATATCGAATTCGTTTTATACTTGAGACGCCAAAGGCCGCCGCGCAGATGCGCGACGACCCTGTAGGCTGTATCAAACCCGAAGATTATTTCTTCTTCTTGGGCTTCTTGTAGCGTTCGTAAGTGGTGAACCATTTGGCCATGGCCGCACAGTCCGTTTTCTCAAGATCGCTGGAGCCGATTGGGTTAGCTGTAACAGCCGCCGCAGCTTCCATTGCAAACTTGTCCACCCACATGTTGGCTGCATCAGGCGTCTTGGATTTGATCCAATCAGCCGTTGCCGTGCCGGCAGCAGTCTTGATCGCGCCTGCTTCGGCGTCGTTCATGATGTAGATGCCAGGCTTGGACGGGTCTTTGGTCTCATACTTGTCGACGAGACGCTTATCGTTACAGAAGTTGATCTGCTTCTGGAATGGCAGCACTTCGTTGGTGATGATGCCGTTGAGGATCGCCTGCTGTTCTGTGTCCAGGCCATTCCACCAGCTGTTGCTAGCGCCAATCCAGTAGTAATCGCCAACGATGCCGTTGATGCCGGCAATCGAGAAGAACGGCGCTTGGTCTTTGGTGGTGTTAAAACCGCCAAGGCTGGTCAACAGGCCGTCGATAACGCCGGTCTGCAGAGCAGGCGGTACGTCGCCGAACGCCATGGTGGTCGGGTTCGCGCCGATAGCGCCCAGAAGCGCATTCTCAGCAGGACCCATGGAGCGCATTTTCTTGCCCTTGAAGTCTGCAGGGGCGATCAAACGGCTGCCAGAACCAACTCCCATATACATGGACAGATGGCCGGAACCGAAGATGTGCACGTCATGCACTTTGCTCATGCGGTCTTTGAGGAACTTGTAGGTCTCAAAGCTGTCGAGGCTGTTGATAGCGCCCGGCGTTGTCAGCAGCTGTGCGCCAACGACGACGTTCATGTATGGGTCGATTGCTGCGGTCTTGCCGAACTGGCCCCAGGTCATTTCCAGGTTGCCGTCCGTCATAGCTTCAACGGCTTCTGGAATGCGATAGAGCGAACCTGCGAAGAACAGGCGGACTTCCGAGCCCGGCATTTTCTTCTCAACGATGTCCTTGAAGAGGGACATGGAAATGCCAGCCGGATGCGGCGGGCCAGTCAAGTCAGCAGCGATACGGATCGTAACTGGCTTCACATCAGCAATAGCTGATGCGCCGCCGACGACCGTAAGCGCGGCGGCTGCGACTGCGGATAGCAGCGCTTTTTTGCCTTGCGCAAAGTTCATCGTGTTTTCTCCCTATGAGACACGTTTGTTAAAGACACGTTTTTGGTCTTGGTCGAGCGACCATGGCAAACGCCATGTGCGCTCTGCAGAGATTTATAGCGTCCCGAAGGCCGCCACGCGAGGCGTTTAATTGCTCATTAACCTGAATATCTGTCAGGACATGACATTTATGGGCTTACCGTCGAGCCAAGCCTGGATGCATTCGACCGTCTCACCATAAAAGATCCGGTAGGTATCTTCGGTGACGTAGCCCAGATGCGGCGTCAGTACGGCATTGTCGAGTGTGCGGATCGGGTGATCTGCCGGCAAGGGTTCAGCACCGAAAACGTCAATACCTGCGCCGCCTATCTGCTTCTTTTGCAGAGCGGCCAGTAGTGCGTCCTCATCAATGATGGGGCCACGCGAGGTGTTGACGATATAGGCATCCGGCTTCATCAGCCCCAATTCACGCGCCCCAACAAGGCCGCGAGACCGGTCTGAAAGCACCAAATGCACGGAGATAAAGTCAGATTGCTGAAACAGCTCGTCCTTCGTGACAAGCTCAACGCCACATTCCGCAGCGCGCTCTGCCGTCAAATTCTGGCTCCAAGCGATAATGCGCATGCCAAAGACTTTGGCATATTCAGCCACCTCAGCGCCCAAGCGCCCCAGGCCAAGCAGGCCGAGCGTGGCACCTTTCATAGCTTTGCCGACGCCGATCTGCCAGCGACCTTGCCGCATGGCAGCGCCTGATTGGGGGATCTGGCGGCCAAGCGACAGCATAAGCGCGAACGCCAGTTCAGGCGTCGGCGTGGCGGACCCCTTGGTCCCACAAACCATGATGTCGCGCGCCTGTGCCGCCGGAATATCGATGGCAGCATTGCGCATGCCCGTCGTCGCCAGCAGCTTTAAGTTAGGCAAGCCGTTAATAACGTCCGCATTAATCTGTGTCCGTTCCCGCATCGGGCAGACAATATCGAAGGGCTGCAGCCGCTCAATCACCCGCGCTGTATCGCCAAGTGGATCGCGGAAATAGGTGACATCGAGCCCTCTCCAATCCGCCATATCCTTAGCAATACCTTGATAATCATCCAACACAGCAATCTTTGTCATGGAACCTTGCCTCAGTTTTGACCGTTTTGATGATCTACGATGCCGACAAGCCTTGCCCCTGTCCAGCCAAGGCGCGATAACAGGCCTGCTTGGGGCGAGCATTCATGGGCGGAGACAGTAGGGTATGATCGATATGGCAGTGCGTACATCTTGTGCGTTACGGAAACCTCGGCTTTTGCAGCTGACGGCTGCATTCACCGCATTGACCCTGCTTGCTGCGTGCCAGGCCGACAACAAGCCGGTCACACAGCGCCCCGTATCACCGCCGCCTAAGGTCAACCAGGCGAATTTGAACCCGCCGCAAACGCCCGTTAAGCCGCTTGAACCTGTCGCCCCCCTGCGGACCGGCCCTATTCGGGTTGCTTTGCTGGCACCGCTTTCTGGCGATTTCGGTGATGCTGGCCGTGAACTTTCCAATGGTGCCGCCATGGCACTGTTTGACACGCCCGGCGTTCAGGCTGAACTCATGGCTTTCGATACTGCAGGCGATGTAGGTCAGACCAACGCCGCCGTATTACGAGCTGCCTCCCAAGAGGCTGATGTCATTGTCGGCCCGCTTTTTGGTCGGAATGCCGCTGGAATCGCAGACGCTTTGGCGGAGGAAGGGCTAGTGGCGCTCGCGTTCTCCAATGATGGCAGCGTCGCCGGACAGCAGATCCTGGTCATGGGACGCACTGCGACAGCAGAAACTGCCCGCATTATACGCCATGCCGCTAGCGAAGGCGCACGCAACATCGCTGTATTCGGCAAGACAGGGGCCGTTGGAGATGCCGTCGCGAGGCAGGCAATCGCTGAGCAATCAGCGACAAATGGCGTGCGCATTCAGCGCGCACTTTATGCCCCGGATACCAACTACACCCAGATCGCAAAGAATATGGCAGCGCTGTTGCGCGCCCGGTCCCGGGACAATAGCCGGAGCGCTGCTGCGGTTCGTTTGCAGGCTGATTTAGCAGCTGCAGACAATCCTGCAGCCCGCCTGCTCGCACTTTCTGCCAATCAGCCCGGTACTGAGGGCGAGCGGTTCCGCGAACTCGCAGGATTCTACACCAAAATGACCGGTGCAGGCTCCACCCGCCAATCCGCAATCGCGGCCGTTATCGGGCGCTATCGCAGTGCCGGTGGGCTTGGCGGCGGACGGGTCGATGCTGTGTTGCTGACGTTGTCGGGCGCTGAACTTTCGACCGTCGCACCCATGTTCCAGCTCTATGACGCCCGCGCTGCCGGGGTACGCTTGCTCGGACTTTCCGGCTGGGATGACATGGACCCAACACGCGCCCGCGAATTGCACGGAGGCCGGTATCCTTCCACGCCGTTTAATGATGCTTTTGACGAGCGCTATCAGCGGGCATTCGGTGAGCTTCCGACAGAGCTCGCAGGTGTAGCTTATGATGCTGTTAAGCTGGCGCTGAGCGCTGCAGACGGCGGTGCGGCTCGCCCCCTGCCAGCAGAAGCGATTGCCGCTGCCGGGAAAGTAAATGGTGCGCTCGGACCCGTGGCGATGTCTGCCGCTGGCGTTGCACTGCGGCCATTGGAAGTGCTGGAAATGCGGCCAGACGGCGTTTTCCCAGTCTCTCCCGCAACGATTGTCGACCCGTCTGTGCCTGATGTACTACAGCCGGTGGGTGCTGGATCCTAACGGATACGTCCCCAGATGATCCGGGCAAAGCGCATCGTATAAAGCGCACCGCCTGCCGCAATAATCAAACCGATCGCAGCCGGAATCCAAGCATCTTTTGCAAGTGAGGCTTGGGCAAAGTCTGCACCAAGCACCAATGCCGGCAGGCTGACTGCGAGATGCAGGACAACCTTCCAAAGCAGCAACATCTCCGGTGGCCGCGCCCAGGCGGGGCCCAAATCTGCATCCGGCCGGAGGCCACGCAGCAAGCGGTAAAGGCGTCGATAGGCCCAAACGAACAAGACCATAACGAACGCGAGCAAGCTGTATGCCGCCCAAAGCTGGTGATGTGCTGCCTCAATGGCGGGCAGGCCAAAGGCAGCAGCGAGCATGACAGTGGCGCCAATCGCTGCGGCCCACCCGAGCCATCGATCAATAACAGCACGTCCCCGGTCGTCCACCCGGAAGGCTGGGCCGAACAAGCTCAGCGGGTAATATATCCAATCAACCCCATCCCAATCATAGGCGAAGGTGGTCGATTGCTTGCTCTTGGGAAGGAACACGTGTCTGAACCGCCGCCGTTAAGGATGTGAGCGGCAGACATGACGCTGCTCGCCCAATCCGTCAACTGCGAATGCGACTTCATCCTGCCCGCGCGCGATCTCCGCACCCTGGAATACAAGATCACCGGGAGCAGCCGCTTGGGGCAAATCATCCCTCACAGCATTGACCGTGGATAGGAATGGCCCGAGCGCCAGCCATCCAGCTGCCGGGTCTGTCACCACAATTGCGCGGGCACCGGACCATTTTCTAGCACCAACGATATGACCGATACCGGCTAGGAGCGGGCCTGTGGCAGCGGGGATATCGGCACGGGGGTCAATAACCTCAAGGTCATGTGCCAGTGCTTCACCAAGGAATATCTGGCCAAGTTCGGTGATAGGCACTGCAAATGCAGGCGTGCCATCAACCGGCGGCAGTGTATCTGGCTCAATGGAGTAAAGAATATCGAGATCAACTGGGCCGAAATTCTCCGGCAGGATATCGATCAGCACATAGGACAGGTCACGCAGCGCGCCAGATCTATCCAACATACCCGGAAGTATGCGGCTAGGGGTGGAGTAACGAACGAGGCGCATCAGTGGGATATCTGAAGCCGCAGACTTCCCCGCACGACACACTGAGGCAGGCGACGGGGGCAGCCTGCAACTATGCAAACGTCCCCCATTGCCAAATTACCGCCCAACAACACTCTGCGACTGCTCACCAAGGCCTTCGATACCGAGACGCATTGTATCCCCGACATTCAGCCATTGCTGCGGGTCCATGCCAGCACCAACGCCTGGCGGCGTGCCGGTCATGATGATGTCACCCGGAAGCAGCGTCATGTATTCAGAGACGAAGCTGACGATCTGCTTGATGTTGAAAATCAGCTTATCGGTAGAGCCGTTCTGGACTTTCTTGCCGTTCACTTCGAGCCAGATGCTGAGCTTCTCTGGGTTCGGCACTTCGTCCTTGGTCACGAGCCAAGGACCAACCGGCGCCCAGCCGTCACCGCTTTTGCCTTTGGTCCACTGACCGGCAGGGCGCTCTTGTTGGAACTCACGTTCTGAAACGTCGTTGCCAACGGCGTACCCGGCCACATGGTCGAGCGCTGTTTCCTCTGAAACAAATGAGGCCATGGAGCCCATAATCACGCACAACTCAACTTCCCAATCCAGCTTCGTGGCGTGGGGTGGCTTGATGACGGGGCCAGATGGGCCGGCCAGTGCGGTAGAGGATTTCAGGAAGATAATCGGCTCAGACGGCGGGTCCATGCCAACTTCGGCTGCATGGTCCGAATAATTCAGGCCAATGCAGACGATTTTGGACGGGCGGCCAACCGGTGAAGCCATTTCAACATCAGCGGATACCTTCGGCAGCGACGACGGGTCAATCGCGCCAATCAGCGCTAGGCCTTCGGGCGATACGGCATAATCATCGATATCAACAACGATGGATGCAAGATCACGGATCGCACCGTCAGCATCAAGCATGCCGGGGCGGACTTCGTCGCCAGCGATATAGCGGAGGAGTTTCATGTGGGTATTCCTTAAAGGATGATTTGCGCCTGCAATAACAGGTTTCGCCGGGCAGGGTTACCCGCCCGGCACGCCAAACTGCTATTCAGCCGCTGCTTTTTCTGCATTCGCGCGATTAGCAACACCTGAGGCCACAAGCTCATTCGCTTCAGCTTGAGATACGCCCCAGCGCTGCAAGATCTCGTCCGTATGCTGGCCAACGCTTGGTGCCTCATCCAACGCATGATCGCCTTCGACACGGCGAATACCCGGAATGTTGCAGACGGGCAGCGTGCCCGGCATTGACTGGTGATCCATCCATGTGATGGTCTCGACCGCTTTCACGTGCTCATCCGCCATAAAGTGGTCATAGGTGGAGACGGCAGCGTTCATCACGCCAGCTTCTGTCAGCGCTTCGGCCCATTCTTCGGTGGTTTTGCGCAGGAACTCGGCCCGCACCATCGGCATCAGGACTTTTTCCTGATCAATGCGCTTTTCGCGGCTATCAAAGCGTGGGTCCGTCGCCCATTCTGGCTTATCGAGCACCTTACACAAGCCAACATAGTGATGCTCACGCATAGCGGTCACGTTGATGTGGCCGTTGGATGTTTTCATGGTCCCAACTGGCACATACAGCGTCTGCGGCTGGCCGCCTTCAAGGTGATGCTCCATCACTTTTGCAGCCTGGAATGCAGCAGCGCATTGCATCAGCGAGCAATCGATATAGCTGCCCTCACCGAACCGCACTTTCCGCATGAGCGCAGTTGAGATCGCCTGGAACGCATATAGGCCTGTCATCACGTCAACGGCGATCATGCCGATCCGCTGCGGCGTGCCCGCTTCGTCGCGATTGATCGACATCCAGCCCGAGAACGCCTGAATGACCGAATCCGTCACTGGCAGTTTGTTGTACGGCCCTTCCTGGCCAAAGCCCGTAACTGAGAGATAAATCACGTTCGGGTTGGTTTTCTTGACGTCTTCATATGAAAGACCAAACCGGCCCATGACGCCCGGACGGAAGCTTTCGACGATCACGTCAGCTTCTGCGGCGGCCTTCTGCACCAGTTCCTGGGCTTTCTTTTCCTTCATGTTGAGAGAAACAGAGCGCTTGCCCCGGTTGAAGATCACGGCGTGAGCGCATGTATCATCATACATTTTGCCAAGCGTGCGGCCCCAATCGCCGTCCAGTGGCTCCACTTTGGTGACTTCCGCGCCCGATTGGGCCAGCAACATCGTGGAATGCGGGCCTGCGACGCCTTGCGTCATATCCAGGACTTTAAAACCTTCAAACGGCAAACGCTCAGCGCTCATAGGGGCGTGCTCCTCCAAAAAAGCTCTTATTTTTAAGATTGATCCGATTTAAGCGGGCAGAGGCGCGGGCGTCAATCGCCAACCCGCCAGCGAATTGTGCTTGGCGATTGTGCAGATCGGCCCTATTTTCAGCCAATGATCCGATATGACCTGACATGCGAGAATGAGCACGCCTTTGAAGGCTGGTTTCCTGGGAGCGATGCTTGCGACAAGCAGATCGCCAAGGGCTTGCTGGAATGCCCGATTTGCGCGTCTCGCGATGTCCGGAAAGCGTTGATGGCCCCTGCCGTATCCGCCAAAAAGGGCGACCGGGATGAAGAATTCCGGAAACAGGCCATGGCCTTCGCAGCGACCCAGGCCAAACTTGCGGCCATGCGCGCCCATGTGGAAGAAAATTTTGAAAACGTTGGCGATCAGTTTTCTGAAGAAGCCCGGCGCATCCACTATGGCGAAACTGAAAAGCGCGATATCTATGGCGAGGCAACCCTGCCGCAAGTGAAAGAGCTTGTAGATGAAGGCGTAGAGGTAGCCCCCCTGCCCGGCCCAACCCGCTCGGACGCCTAATCGTCGTGCCGCCAATCCAAAAGGCGAAGGCAGAATTGCGTACCGAAATGCGCGCACGCCGTCGCAGCCTTGCCGCCAATCAATCGAACCCAGGCCCCGAGATCGGTGCCATGGCGCTGGCTCAAGGCTTGATCCCGGCAAATGCCACAACCGCAATGTATTGGGCCATAAACGACGAAGTTAATCTTCGCCCATTTCTGGAACGACTTGCACAGCAGGGACGCCCTGTCGTCTTGCCTTGCACGCCAGACCACCCGGCCCCGCTCACCTTCCGTCGCTGGACACCGGAAACTGGCATGAAGTCCGGATCAATGGGCACCGTTGAGCCAAACTCCGGCGCGCCCGCGCTTCAGCCCAACGTCCTATTTCTGCCATTGCTGGCCTTCGACAGCAGCGGGCGCCGCTTGGGATATGGCGGCGGATTTTATGACCGGACGCTGGGTTTGCTGAGGTCATCTGGCGCTATCAAGGCGTATGGCGTCGCATTTGCTGGCCAGCAGGTTCCCCGTGTGCCAACAGATGCACTAGACCAACCGCTCGATGGCGTTATTACCGAACACGGCATCACAATCTTTCAAGCCCCATAGGATTTTCCATGCGCATTGCTTTTCTTGGCGACATCGTTGGCCGTTCTGGCCGCGAGGCAGTTCTGGCCGCCGCTCCTGGTCTGCGCGAATCGCTTGATCTCGATTTGCTGGTCGTGAATGCGGAAAACGCGGCCCATGGCTTCGGCCTCACATCAAAAATCTGCAAAGAACTATATGAGGCTGGCGTGGACGCCATCACCACCGGCAACCACGTGTGGGATAATCGTGAAATTCTAACCCATATTGGCGATGACCCACGCCTTGTCCGCCCGATCAATTTCCCCGAGGGCGCGCCAGGTCGTGGCTGGGCGATTGTTGAGACCAAGCGCGCCGGTAAGGCCCTGGTCGCCAACTGCATGCTCCGCCTGTTCATGGACCCATTGGATTGCCCGTTTTCAGCAATGGAAGGCGTTATGGATGCCGCTAAGCTCGGCACATCGGTGCAAGCGATCCTGGTGGATATGCATGGCGAAGCGACCAGCGAAAAACGCGCAATGGGCCATCATTTAGATGGCCGGGCGTCGCTGGTGGTTGGCACCCACAGCCATGTACCGACTGCAGATGGCCATATCATGCGCGGCGGCACGGCCTATCTGACCGACGCTGGCATGTGTGGTGATTATGATTCCGTTATCGGCATGCAGAAGGAAGGCTCCATCCTGCGCTTCCGCACGAAACGCCCTGGCGAACGCATGTCGCCTGCCGAAGGTGAAGGCTCCATCGCCGGGATTTTCGTTGAAACAGACCCAGCGACAGGTCTCGCCATCAGCACCAAGCCCATCCGCTCCGGCTTCGGCGTTGAGCCTGCCTAGCCGGAACGCGTACCCGTCCGCTTGACCAGGAGCCGCAGTATCCAGATTGAGCCGAAGACTGGAATCGCTGCCAGATAGGCGGTGCGGTCCGCGTTTCCGGCGTCGCGATTGCGGTAGACGGTATAGCGGCCCATCAAAATCGCTGTCGGCACGAACGCAAAGCCCATCAGGCGCGTCATCTGGAAGAGCGCCGCCTCGCCCGGATTGGGGTCCGAGAGGTTCAGTTCTGGGAAGACCAGGGGCTTCAAGATGAAGAAGCTTGGCAAGATCAGAACACAGGCCAAGCAGAGCCACAGAATAAAGATATTCCTGGGTATTCTTGGCGTTTTTTGCGCGGTGGCGATGCCGATGAGCATCGCGATCGTGCTGATGACAATCAGCGAGACCTGCGCCTGCATCGCCACCTTTAGGAGTTCAGGAGCGGCTTCCATTCCGGTTCTCTAGCTTTGCTGATCCGGCTAGATCGAGAATCCAGCCGTTTTGCTCTCCAGATACTCCTCAATGCCCTCATGGCCGCCTTCACGGCCAAGGCCGCTGGACTTCATGCCGCCGAAGGGTGCGGCGGCTGATGTGGGGTTGATGTCATTCACGCCGATAATTGCGAACTCCAATCCTTCGACGGTCCGCATCGCCTTCGCCATGTTGTTTGTATAGACATAAGCGGCAAGGCCGTAGGTGGTGTCATTTGCCATCGCCAACACGTCGTCGCCGTCCTTGAACGGCACGACAGCGGCGACAGGCCCGAAGGTTTCTTCCCGGTAAATCAACATATCCGGCGTCACATCCGCCAGAACAGTCGCGGCGTAGAAATGGCCCTTGTCGAGGCCGTTATCCATCAAACGGTGGCCACCGCACATAACACGGGCACCCTTGGCCCTGGCGTCTTCAACTTGGCGCTTGACTTTGGCGACAGCAGCTTCATTGACCAGCGGACCAATGCCGACGCCCTGTTCCAGGCCATTACCAGCGCGTAGACGTTCAACCCGGCTTGTCAGTTCACCGACGAAAGCGTCCATACCTGATTCATGGACGAACATCCGGTTCGGGCTGATGCAGGCCTGCCCGGTGTTCAGGAATTTAACAAGGCTGGCGCCTTTGGCAGCGTGGGTTGGGTCGGCATCGTCATAAACGATGAACGGCGCGTGGCCGCCAAGTTCCATGCTGATGCGCTTCAAGTTTTCACCCGCTTTACCTGCCAGCATTTTGCCGACAGCAGTGGAGCCGGTGAAGGTGATCTTGCGGACGCGTTCGTCGGTGGTGAAGACTTCACCGATGGGCTTCGGGTCTTCCGCCGTCACCAGATTGATGACGCCATCCGGAACGCCCGCTTCCTGCAGAATTTTAAACACGGCGATGGCGCAAAGCGGCGTTGCTTCTGCTGGTTTCAGAACCACTGTGCAGCCTGCCGCCAGCGCGGGCGCAAGCTTACGGGTCAGCATGGAGATCGGATAATTCCAAGGCGTCACAGCGGCGACAACGCCAACGGGCGCCTTGAAAATAATGAACCGCTGGTCACCACGTGCTGATGGGATGGTTTCGCCGTAAACACGCTTGGCTTCTTCTGCGTACCACAGCAGGAAATCTGCAGCGTATTGGGTTTCATTGGTGGCGGCGCGGAGCGGTTTGCCCTGCTCCGTCGTCATCAGCTTCGCCAATTCATCCTTTCGCTCGACCATCAATGTGTAGGCTTTGTAGAGGATTGCAGAGCGTTCATATGCGCTGCGACCAGACCAAGCCGGGAACGCAGCATGGGCAGCGTCAATCGCCGCTACGGCATCTTCAGCACCGCCCGCCGGGATCTGGTCAATCGCCTCGCCCGTGGCTGGATTGCTGGACGTGAAATGCGTGTTGGAGGCGGCTTCGCGCCACTGGCCGTTAATGAACACAATCTGTCTCGCTTCTAATAGGGATCTACCGTTGGCGAGCATTGTAACGATGGCAGGCGCGGCTGAAAACCGCGTCATACCGTAGCTCAGCCAATGCTGGCCTCAGGGTCTTCCAGCCGCCGAAGTCGCAATGCCGCCGCCCGGGCATACCTCGCCGTGACGGCTTTCCGCCGGGCCGGTTTTACTGGGTCCAGCGGGGCGGGGCGCAGAACGGCACCGCCATAGGCGTCGACGCGCATCAGCCCGCAATCATCCGGCAGCAAGTCCAGCGGGAAATCTTCTGGAACTGCAAAATAGAACTGGTCGCAATAGTCCAGATAGTCTCGCCATTTCCGATCAGACAGATAATCCTGGCGGCTGCTTTTCACCTCCACCACGACAAGTTCACCACCCGAGCCGATGCCAAACACATCAACCCGCCGGCCCGTTTTTAGCGTGAACTCAAGCAAGGGTGCCAAGTCCATGGAAGCAAGTAAGCGCGCAGCACCCCGCGCCAGCGGAATGCCAGGCCGTTCTGGCATAGAGGTATTCTCTTTCATGGATGCATTCATTCGGCGTCTTGTGTTCCCGGATGCGCACAAGGATTAATCCTTTTGGCGGCGTTCCTTATAGCATCTGTGCAATGATAGCTTCCGGGGCGTAACACATCGGCGTGTTCAAGGATCCAGGAGCGGACATTATGTTTGCAGGAAAAACTTCCATTGCGACAGCACGGCAGGCAATGCTCGTCGCTATGGCACTCTGCGGTCTTGCATTGGCTTCAGCACCAGCAGAAGCGCAAAGTGTAAAACGAATATTCTTTAACGCGGCAGGGTCCCCAATCAATGTGGGTCGGAACGTCAACGGCAATCAGGTGTTCACGGACAATCGTGGCCGGTTTGCAGGTGCGACGCGCCGCACGCCATCTGGCACGCTGATTTATGACAACAGTCGCCGGCTGGCGACCGTTGTGCGCAACACGCCATCAGGCGTTCTGGTTATCGACCGGACAACAGGCGTGACATCCGCCATCCGCCGCACCCCATCAGGCATTGCGTTTACCGATGACAGAGGTCGCATCACTGGTGGCGAGCGTGACCCGTTTGCGGCACCCGTTTTCGGCAATCTAAGCACGTTTGACCGCGCCATTGGCGACGCCGCACCGCTTTCAGTGGTGACTGTTGAGAGCAATAGCGGGATTGCTGCCCCTGGCGGGCTACAGATCGAATTGAGCGGCGTGGAAGCGCTCGACGTGATTGTTTCAGATGTAACGGGCGGCGATGCGCTGCCAAACCGCCAAACACTGCAAGACCACGCCGCATTGCAAGAACCATTTAATGATAACGACCGCTTCGCCAGCTTCCCAACAGGAGCCAGCTTTTCTTGCGCTGGAGCAGGGTGTGAGCGCCACGGTGCCGGTAGCTAGCCAGCCCGAAAAATAGCAGCCATGGGGGTCGCCACGCCTTCCGACTGCCGAACGGCCGTGCGTCTGCCCGCGCACGGCCTTTCCTCATTTTAACCCCTTGCGACTGGCGTTCCCCAAGCCCATATCTCCATCTGGAGCGCTTAGATGGACACACTAGCTCCGGGGGACATCAATATGACAACCAACATGCCAGACGACCTGCTGACTGGGTATCATCGGTTCCGCGCCAACCGTTACGCGCGTGAGGTTGAGCGGTATCATATGCTGGCCGAAGGCCAATCCCCGAAAACAATGATCATTGGCTGCGCCGACAGCCGCGTTGACCCATCCACCATATTTTCAGCCGGACCGGGCGAGTTATTTGTCGTGCGGAATGTGGCAGCACTTGTGCCGCCTTATGGCGAAGCCACAGGCTATCACGGCACATCTGCGGCGCTCGAATTCGCGATCACAGTCCTGGGCATTTCAAATCTGGTCGTTATGGGACATAGCAGTTGCGGCGGCGTTGCAGCGGCGCTGGCTGCACGCGATGCCGAACCGATTGGGCGTTATATCGGCCCCTGGGTTGCCCTACTAAATGAAACACGGGATGCACTGCTGGCAGCTAATCCAGACGCCAGTGACGAAGATTTACAGGGCGCGTTGGAACGCAAAGCCGTCGAATGCTCAATCAATAACCTCATGACATTCCCGTTTGTATCTGAATCTATTGCCGAAGGCCGCGTCCGCATGGACGGCGCGCTCTTCTCCATCATTGCTGGTGAATTGATCTGGCGTGACCCAGACTCAGGCGAATTCAGTCGCGTACCGGAGAGCTAAACGCGGCTTGGCGCTGATCCGCCAAATTCCCGCGTAATCTTCCCGGCAGCCGCTTGCGCCAACGCAGCCAACGCTTTCATGCGTCCGTCGGTTACACGGGCCTTTGGGCCAGAGAGGGAAATCGCGGCGATGGCTTCATGGGCCTCGTTGAATATCGGTGCCGCCACACAGCGGAGGCCAATCGCGTATTCTTCGTCATCCAATGCAAACTGGCGCTTATGTGCTTCTGTCAGCGCCTGACGAAATCCTTGTTCCGTCGTCAACGTTCGTTCCGTAAATCGCTCCAGCTTCATGGCACCGATGACACCGTCCCGGCGCTCATCAGGCGCATAAGCCAGGATCACCTTGCCGACAGCGGAGGAATGCAACGGCGCGCGTTGGCCCGGGCTGGCGAGTGCACGCATAAGCTGGCGGCATTCAATCTGCGCCAGATAAATCACTTGCCCGCCATCCTCTACCGCAAGCGATACGGTTTCACCGCTTTCCTCCATCAAGTGCCGCATATAGGGGCGGGCAACCGTGGCAAGATCGCGGCTCCGCAAGAACCCAGCCCCTGCCGCAAATGCTTCAACGCCGACAAACCAACGGGTACGTTCCTGGTCGAAGCGGACAAAGCGTTCTTGCTGCAATGTTGAGAGCAGACGATGGGCAGAGGATACAGGCAGGCTAGCGCGCTTGGCGGCTTCAGTCAGCGTCAGGCCGTCATCAGCCCGGGCGACGACCTTCAGCAGATTGAGCGCACGCACCAGGGATTGCACCTGTCCTGAACGTTCTGATTTTTGTACAGCCATACCGCCCCCAGCACGCAATTGGATCTACGGAAACCATAGAACGACTAATCCCGTACTGCGATATGTAATTCCGGAATGCGGAATTACATATCGCATACTTAACCGCACACAACCAGCGGCGCTATTGAACGGTGACCCGACTGCGGGTTCATGGCAAGGTCGGCCAGCCTTTAGCTTGGATATGCGCCTTAATGTTTCAAACCTTGATCGTTGCCCTGCCCGTATTTGGCTTTGTCGTGGGCGGGTACATCCTTGGCAAGACGCCGCTGTTTGATACAGAACGAGCCAAGGGCGTGGTGAATTATGTGTTCTGGTTCGCGGTGCCGATGTTGTTGTTCCGCGCTGGCGCAAAGCTGGCGGGCGGTGAAGCGGCGGCGTTTGATCCAAGCGTGTTGATCGCCTATTTCGGTGCCTCCGCCACAATCTTCCTCTTGGCTATGATTGCAAACAGGGCGCTCTTTAAGGGCAAAGGTGCCGAGCCGCCGCTTGCGGGGATGACTGCCGGATACGGCAATAGCGTCATGATGGGCATTCCACTGTCCGAGCTGTTTTTTGGCGCGGACGGCCTCGCCATCGCAACGGCCATTATCGCCATGTCAGCTATCCTTTATTACAGCGTAACAACCTTGCTGATTGAGCTTCGGTTGCACAAAAGCGCGTCCATAGTCGGGATTGCACGGGAAACCGCGTTGGGGCTCGTGCGAACGCCCGTTATTCTGGCGATGGCGTGCGGGCTTGCGTTCGGCGCCAGCGGCTTGCATCTGCACCCAGTTGCGGAGAATTTCGTGAACCTAGGCGCTGCTGCAGCGGCCCCAACGGCGCTGTTCGGCCTTGGTGTATCCCTGGCGCAATTCCGCATCGGAGGCGACCTGGCTGAAGCCGCAACGATCAGCACCCTCAAGCTTGCCCTCAATCCGCTCATCGCGTGGGCGATTGCGGGCCCAGTCCTTGGCCTGACCGGCCTAACGCTCGCTGCCGTCACCCTGATGGCCGCCCTGCCCTGTGCTATCAACCCCTTCCTCCTCGCCAGCCGCTACGAGGCCTATACCCGCCGCGCCAGCGCCGCCATCGTCCTCTCCACCGGCCTCAGCATCATCACAGTGACGCTGGCGGTCGGGCTGGTGCAGTGAGGGCCTATTTCACCAATCGGCACCTTTTATCGATACAGCGCCGAAGCGCCCGCAGCACAGGCCGCCCAAAAGAGCCATCAATGGTACCCCGGTAATATCCGTGCCGTCTAAGCGCTTGCTGATAGAATTTCGCATAGGCAGGCCCGCCGATCTGAACAGCGCGCTCGAAAGCGTCAACAGCGTTTTCGGGGTGTCCCATCGCCGCTAAGACATGGCCATAGACGTCAAAGTGAACGGCGAAGCGCGTATCCGCAGCAACCGCACTCTCGATATTTCGCAAGGCTTCTGGCAAATCATTCGCGAGATATTGTGACCAGGCGAGCTTAGCGTAGGCCTTGCCCAGGTTTTCAATCGCGAACCGGTCTTTTGGGTCGAGCGCGATGACCTTTTTGAAATCTTGAACCGCGCCCTGGTACTGCTCCAAGCCTGCACGCGTGATGCCGCGATTGTTGTAGGCGTCCGCATAATCCGGGGCGAGGCTTATGGCGCGGTCATAATCCTGAAGCGCGCTGTCATGTTCTACCGTTAGGCTGAACGCGATCGCGCGACCATAGAATACGCGCGCGTCATTGGGCGCCAGATTGACCGCTCGGTCATAATCCGCAATCGCCAACCCATATTTCTCAAGATCAACATATGTATTGCCCCGATTGGCGTAGGCGCCCGCATAGTTTGGGTCCATACGGATCGCATCATCATAATCTGCGATTGCCCGCTGATATTCGCCGAGCGCTGCATAGGCGACGCCGCGATTGCTGCGAAAATCTGCAGCTTTCGGGTCCAGTATGATCGCTTCACTGAAGTCCTTGATCGCCAGGCGGTTTTTGTTGAGGTCTCGATATGCGAGCCCTCGGTTGTTATAGGCTGCGGCCAGTTCCGCGCCCGCCACGCGGCCGGAGGTTATCATTGCAGTGCAACCAGCGACGCCGATATCAGGGCGTGCCGCCTGAGCGCAATCCGTGACGCTGTCCGCCTGCGCCAGAACCGGCGCGGCGGCGGCCAAGATCATTAAGAACACCAACGGAATGACGCGCATATATACAACTTTCTAGCTATCAATCGAGTGCAGGGCGTCGAACCAAGGCGCTCCCCGCCCCCTTGCACAAATTCGAAACTGGCTAGATGCTCATCAAAATTCAATAGCTGCGGGAGTGGGATATCTTATGCCTGACACAACCAACAGCCTCGCCGAAGCGCCATCCGTTGCGTCCAGCCCGGATGATGCCGTGCCCGTTATTGATATTGCGGGCTTCCTGGCCGGAAAGCCGGGCGCGCTGGCCGCTACGGCGGCGGAGTTGCAGAACGCGCAGGAGAATGTCGGGTTTTATGTGCTGACCGGGCATGGCATCGATCAGGCGTTGATCGACGGCGTGTTCGAGCAGACCGCTCGCTTTCACGCCCAACCGCTTGACCAGAAACTGGCGCTTAAAGCCAACAATGACAATGTCGGCTATATGCCGGTCAAA
The DNA here is from genome assembly GCA_040263875.1 of Alphaproteobacteria bacterium. Taxonomy (GTDB): domain Bacteria; phylum Pseudomonadota; class Alphaproteobacteria; order Bin95; family Bin95; genus VMCJ01. The sequence continues at coordinate 905 of JBDQJI010000026.1, read as the reverse complement.
GGCTCAATTACCAAAGCGACGCCTGTGGCTGGCGTTAAACCACAGCCGAACCTGGTCGAGGCGTTTTTCATGAAGCGGGATCTGGCGTTGGATCATCCAGATGTCGTTGCCGGCAAACAGTTCCGACCAGCAAACCAATGGCCAGACCCTGCCGCACTGCCAGAATTCCGGCCAACCATGACAGCCTATATGGATGCGGTGGAGGCGCTCGGCAAAAGCCTGTTGCCGCTCTATGCGACGGCGCTCGACTTAGCGGCGGACTGGTTCGAGCACGCATTCCGTGAGCCGCAATACGTGCTCCGCTGCTCCCATTACCCGCCGCATGAACCCGCACCCGGCCAGTTCGGCATAGCGCCTCACACGGATTCCAGCTTCATGACGCTGTTGCCGCAATCAGGCCTGCCAGGCTTGGCGGTGCTGTCCCAATCTGGCCAATGGATTGAACCGCCCGTAATTGACGGCAGCTTCGTCGTAAACTCCGGCGAGATGATGAAGCGTTGGACCAATGAACGCTTCCTGGCGACGCCGCACCGCGTCATCAACCGCACGCCCAATGCTGACCGGTATGCAGCGCCATTCTTCTTCGACTGCACTTTGGATCATCCCATGGAGTGCATTCCCACCTGCACGGACGCTGGTAATCCACCGAAATACGGCACAACCAGCTATGCGGAATATATGACTTGGTTCTACGACCGTAACTACGCCCACGCGAAGAAAGAAACCTCAAAATGACGTTAAGTTATATAGTTGATAAAACCCAAGTAGAATCTTATTAATTTTAACGAAGCTTGATACACAACCTCGCAACCATAACCTCCAGCGCGCGATCTTGCTGCGTAATTCGACTTTTGGAGGCGGGTTTTGGCGACAAATATTGTTGATTTTTTGGATGGTACAGATGG
>JBDQJI010000025.1:0-40739 GCA_040263875.1 Alphaproteobacteria bacterium | reverse complement strand
GGCGGCTGAGCGCGCCGTCGAACCTGCAACGAAATACTTGATCAGCTCAATCTGAATACTTCGCGGAAGCCTACTCCGCCGACGCATCCTAACCATATGACCTGCATAGCCTTTCTCAGCTATCTAGGCCAGCCCCAAAATGAATAAGTTTTTGAGTGATATGCCTATCAGCAAAATCCTGTTTCAAGCCAATGTCACCAAAGACGATTTGCCAGAGATTACCGAGCATCTAACTCGTCTCACCAGCGAGACTTCCCTCACGCTTCTCGTTGTCAAAAATCACACACCAAAAGCATATTTTTAGAAAGAGCCCACAATGACGATTATGTCTTTCGCACAATACCTAAAACACATTGAAGCCCAGCAATCTGCCGAAGATGCAGAACCCAATGAGACCCCTGAGTCTGATGAGCCAGACGATGCTTGATACCACTATCAAGCATCCTTTCACAGATGATGACGACCACCCCGACACAGATGCGTTCTACCAAACGCTCCTGTTTGAGATTGACGAACTGATAGAGAGCGCAAACTTCCACGAAGCCAGCGTTTCCGTCACTTACGATGAGAATAAAACGAGACTTGTGCTGTTAGTGTCATAACAGCCTTATCCTAAGCATCATCTACAAGGTTTGTCTTTGATTTTTGTTGAGTTTGACATATTCTCAGGGGGTAAGCGATTAGGTCGTAAAGGGGGAAGTTTAGTTTATGGTAGATTTGGTTACAAAGTCGTTACATAGCTCTTTTTATACACATGATATCAGTGACTTACAGCGATATCACGATTGAATGGGAATAGCTAAGCGTTGAGTGACCCCGCCGCAGCTGAGCACCACTTCGTCCACCGGATTGGATGGCTGCGCGCTGCAGTGCTTGGTGCCAATGATGGCATTCTCTCAACCGCCAGCCTGATCGTTGGCGTCGCCGCCGCTACACCGGATCGGTCGAGCATTTTGATCGCGGGCGTGGCAGGCCTTGTTGCAGGTGCTATGTCCATGGCGGCTGGGGAATATGTCTCGGTTAGCTCCCAGGCGGACACCGAGAAAGCTGACTTGGAGACAGAGCGTCTGGCACTGCTGGAAGCACCCGAAGAAGAACTCGAAGAACTGGCGCAAATCTATATGGCGCGCGGTGTTGAACCCGCAACCGCCCGCGAAGTCGCTACACAACTAAGCGCCCATGATGCGCTGGCCGCCCATGCCCGGGATGAGCTTGGAATTTCAGAAGTCATGAACGCTCAACCCGTGCAGGCCGCACTGACATCCGCCGCGTCCTTCGCCGCTGGTGCCGCAATGCCGCTTGCCGCCGCCGCCATTGCACCGATCCCCCATGTGCTGCCCGTCGTCGCGGTCACAACGCTGATCAGCCTTGCCTTGCTCGGCGGCTCATCCGCAAAAGCTGGTGGCGCCGACATATGGAAGGCCGCTGCCCGCGTCACGTTTTGGGGCGCGCTCGCTATGGCTGCGACCGCTGGGATCGGCGCACTGTTCGGAACCATGATTTAAGCCAGTTAAACGGAGTGTAGACCATGCCTGAGCCTCGTTCCGCCGCCGTTCCAACCGTCTTTATCGACAATGACCGCGTACGCGTCACCGAATGGCGCTTCGCTCCAGGTGCCGCCACCGGATGGCACACCCACGGCATGGATTATGTCGTGACACCCATGCTTGATGGCAAGCTCCGCCTGGAACTCCCTGGCGGCGAGGTAGCGGAAGCTGAGCTCAAAGCTGGCATCCCGTACTACCGCGATGCGGGCGTCGAGCATGACGTGATTAATGCAAACGACTATGAGTTCGTGTTTGTAGAGGCGGAGATTAAATAACGCTCATCCTATGTGTTGCTCAAAATTCATCATGAGATGCAGAACCCTCACGACTAGAATTCCAGTTGCAGTCTGGCGATAAAATATTACGTGACGCCCAACATTCACACGGCGCATCTCCATCCCATCAGCCGTTACGTATATGCGCCCGTTTTCAGGTTCTTGTGCAGCCAAAACAGCCGCGCGGAATAGCTCATCGCCGTACCTGACTGCCTGCGCAGAGCCAAACCGTTCTATGGTCTATGCCGCAATATCCGACAAATCTCTATCTGCCAGACCAGACAATAAAACGGTAGCCTTAGCCATCCGTGGCTTTTAGGATTTCAGCTTCAAAAATTTCAGCAATTGATCGCGCACTAACACCACTTCCCGCCCCGGAATTCAAAGCCTTATCAAGCGCCTCTCTAGAGGCGACCGAATGCGCGCCATTGGGATCTGTTGCTGTGGGTTCAATGAACTTACCGTCAATCCATATGCTTATCCTAGCACATGTAGGCCGGTATCGCGCTAACCGCCTTAGCGAACCACTGTCAGCTTTTTGTCGAAGTATGCCAATGCACCCTCTAGGGAACCGCTGCGCTTTAAGCGTTCTTTGCCAGAAAAGACTAGCCATTCTTCGCCGCCTGTGCGGCGGCGAATTTTTACAATGCTGTAGAGCGGCGCATCGAACGTGTGCTTGAAGACGGTGAAGGTCGCCATGCCTTGGCCGAAATCGATGGCATAGTCTTTCCACTCGCCCGTCATAACGCGACTGCTGTAAAGATTCATCAGCCGACGGAGCTCGTCCTTTTGGAAGAACACTTGGCGGCGCGACGTCCGGTAAGATTTGAGATCGACCAGGGTGGTCATGCGGTCCCTCGGATGCGATTCATCATGAACTGCATGTTCGCGCTGAATTGGCGCGCCGTAAAGCCCAAATCAAGTCACCACTGGAATTGCGCAAAACCCCGCACAAATATATGATGCGCGCAACTCCTCCCCACCCCATGCCAGAAGGATGACGACGTGGTCGACATCTTCGATGAAGTAGATGAAGACGTAAGACGCGAACGGATGCAGCAATCGGCCAAGAAATATGGCCCAATTGTTGGATTTTTTGTCGTCTTGGTCATCGCCGGCGTGGCTGGCACAACGTTTTGGCGCGAGTATCAGGAAAGCCAAGCCGCAGCTGCCGGGGACGCTTACCTGGCCGCAGGTGCGCTCTTGGCTGATGATAAAGCGCAAGAAGCCGCGACAGCATTCGCTGCCATCCCGAATGAAGCAGGAGACGGCTATGCCGCCCTCGCGCGGATGCGGGAAGCTGAAGCCCACGAAAAAGCAGGCAATCGCAAGGCTGCACTTCAAGCACTGCACGCGGTCGAATCGCTTGAGGCACCAGATCGCTATAAAGAACTAGCGACACTGCTGGCGCTTGGTCTTCGCTCCTATGAGGAAGACCCGGCGACCCTATTGCCGCTGGTCGAACCGTTAACGGCGGAAGGCAAGCCTTGGCGCGCGCTCGCGAATGAGTATGCGGCCATGTTGGAATGGAAGCTCGGCAAATTGGACGCCGCAAAAACCCGGCTTGAAGCCATCAGCGCGGACACAACAGCCCCCATTGGCCTTCGCACACGGGCAGATGCGGCGTTGACCGCGTTCCCGAAAGGCTAAGCAGACATGTCTGGACCCAGCGCCCGCCAATTTCGGCCGCTGCTGATGGCGGCGGCGCTGCTGCTCGCTGGTTGCGGGTCCGACAGCTATTTTGGCACACCGGAAGCTCCGCCGCTGCCCGGCACACGGATCGCTATTCTTGAGCAATCTGGCGAAGCGAAACCTAACCCATCTGCTGGCGAAATCCGCCCGGCCCTGCCCCCCGCTATTGAGGGCGCATGGGAACAGTCTTACGGCGGGCCCGGCCACGACGCAGGCCATCGCGCACTTGCACCCGTACCGTCGCTCGCGTGGACTGTGGATATCGGCGAAGGCGACAACGGCGAAGAACGGCGGATCGTCTACCCACCCGTCGCATCGTCAACCACCGTCTATGCTTTAGATGCCGGTGGCAAAATTTCCGCCGTTGCCGCCGATACGGGTCGCGAAGTATGGCGCGCTGACCCAACACCAGAAGACGAAGACGACGGCTTCGGCGGCGGGCTTGCCTATGCTGATGGCGTCTTATATTTCGCCGCAGGGTTCGCCGAACTGGTCGCTCTTGATGGCGCAACTGGCGCTGAGCGCTGGCGGGCAGCATTACCAACCCCATCCCGCGCAGCACCTACGGTTGATGGTGGACGGGTCTTCGTCATCACAATTGATAACCGCTTGCTGGCGATAGATGCCGAAACCGGCAAAACCAGATGGTCATTCCAGGCACCGCCTGCGACCGCTGCATTACTCGGCGGCGCGTCGCCTGCAGCTGGCCAAGGCGCAGTGGTAGCCGCGACAACAAGTGGTGAGATCGTGGCGTTCCGGGCGGCGAATGGGCGGATTACCTGGGATGATGCGCTGACCGCCGTCCGTCGCCTCGGCGTGGCACAAGCTATTCCCGCTGTCCGCGCATCACCGGTAATTTCAGATGGCGAAGTCATCGCAATCGGCGCGGCTGGCCTTGCCGCCGGTATTGATTTCGCCACTGGCTCCCGGATCTGGGACCGTGCAATTGGTGGCAATGAAACGCCCGCCGTTGCAGGCGCCTTTATTTATATGATCACCGACCAGCCCAACCTTGCCGCCGTCCGCCGGAGCGACGGCGCTATTGCATGGACAATTGATTTGAATGCCGCCGCAGGCGATATCGACCCCGATAAGCTGCGTCCAGAAATCTATGCCGGGCCCATCGCAGCGGGCGGGCATCTGATTATCACGCGCGGCAAGGGTGAAGTCATGTTCTTCAAAGCTGAAGATGGCGCGCTTGCCCACCGGATCAGCCTGCCGGGCAGTACCAGCCTTCCGGTGATTATCGCCAACCGCACCATGTATGCCCTCACCGATAACGGCGTTTTGGCGGCCTATAAATAATGGCGAAAATAGCCCTGGTGGGCCGCCCCAATGTGGGAAAATCGACGCTATTTAACCGTCTAGTCGGGCGGCGTATGGCCATTGTGGATGACCAACCCGGCGTTACCCGTGACCGCCGCTATGGCGACGCCAACCTGGCTGACCTCACATTCACCGTAATTGACACCGCTGGATTTGATGACCGCGAACCGGGCGACATGGCTGCCGCCATGCGCGGCCAAACAGAAGCCGCATTAGCGGAAGCCGATTGCGCACTGATGCTGATCGATTCCCGTGCTGGGATCACGCCGCTAGATCGCAGCTTTGGCCAACTTCTCCGCCGCGCGGGCAAGCCCGTCGCCTTGATCGCCAACAAATGCGAAGGCAAAGCTGGCGAAGGTGGCATGCATGAAGCCTGGGAACTTGGCCTTGGCCAGCCTGTGCCAATTTCCGCTGAACATAACGAAGGCATGTCCGACCTCTATGATACCGTCCAGCGGCTTATCGAAGAGGCTGGCATTGATCCCTTTGGCGACTTGGATACGCTTGAAAATGCCGATAGTGGCGGTGTTGACGCGGATGTTGTGGATGACCCGGAACGCCCGATCCGCCTCGCGATCATCGGACGGCCTAACGTTGGAAAATCCACGCTGCTAAACCAAATACTGGGCGAAAACCGGGCACTTGTCGGGCCAGAGCCCGGCGTTACCCGAGATTCCATTGCCGTTGATTTTGAATGGCAGGGCCGCCCGATCAAACTGTTCGACACGGCCGGCATGCGCCGCCGCGCCCGCGTCACGGACAGGGTGGAAAAGAAATCCGTTGATGACACGCTGGAGGCCGTTCGTTTTGCAGACGTCACCGCGCTCATCATCGATGCCGATCAAGGCCTGGAACGCCAGGACCTGACCATCGCCCACCACGTTATTCAAGAAGGCCGTGGCCTGGTTTTAGGTATCAACAAGTGGGACGCCGTTGAGGACCGTGAGGCGGCACTACAGAATGTCCGTGACCGCATCATGACATCCCTACCGGATGTCAAAGGTATCTCGGTAACAACCCTCTCCGCCCTGACGGGCCAGCGGGTAGACCGGCTTTTATCTGCTGCGACAGAGGCCTATGACGTATGGAACAAACGTGTGCCGACAGGTGCGCTGAACCGCTGGCTGTCTGAAGCGATGGAACGGCATCCGCCGCCAATCGTCAGCGGTCGCCGGATAAAGGTGCGCTATATCTCCCAGATCAAACGCCGCCCGCCAACGTTCGCACTTTTCGGCGCAGATAAAAACGCGATGCCGGACACATATGTCCGCTATCTCTCCAACGAACTCAGGGAAACCTTCGATTTCCCCGGCACGCCGATCCGTTTTGTACTGCGCCGGACGGACAACCCCTACGCGCCGAGATAGGGTGTGATGGGCGTTTCAATTCCGCAGCCCAGGAGCACCCAAATGCTTTTCCCTGAAGCCGTAAACATCCAGGCCGAAGTGTTCGCTAGCGTTCCGGATAATCTGCGCCGCACCGGCCAAGTCCCGGAATGGGCTGTTATCAACCGCCATGGCGCGCCCGTTGATTGCTTCCTGGAAGGCCCGGCATTCGATGCTGCGGGCAATCTCTACATCGTCGATATCGCCTGGGGCCGCATTTTCAAGGTTAGCCCCGCGGGCGGTATGACCGTCGTTGCGGAATATGATGGTGAGCCGAACGGCATGAAGGTCATGGCGGACGGCTCGCTCATGGTCGCCGACTATAAACATGGCCTGATGGCGATTGATCCCTCGACCGGCGACGTGCGCGCGCACTGCACCCGCTACCGGTTGGAACGGTTCAAAGGCGTGAATGACCTGACCGTCGCAGCAGATGGCGCGATCTGGTTCACAGACCAAGGCCAAACCGGCCTGCAAGACCCTTCCGGCCGCATTTTCCGCCTCGCATCAAATGGTGGTCTCAGCCTCGTACTCGACGGTATTCCGAGCCCCAATGGCCTGGTGTTGAGCCCAGATGAACGCATCCTCTTTATCGGCGTCACGCGCGGAAATGCGGTGTGGCGAATGCCGATAATGCCTGATGGCGGCCCCTCCAAAGTTGGCATTTTCGTACAACTATCTGGCGGGCTTGGAGGGCCGGATGGACTAGCCCTCACGGATGCTGGCGGTGTCGTCGTCGCCCATGCCGGGCTTGGCTGCATATGGATATTCTCCGCAATCGGCGAACCGCTCTACCGCATCCAATGCCCCCAAGGCCTGATGACCACCAACATCGCCTTCGGCGGCCCCGACATGCGCGACATATACATCACAGAATCCGCCACCGGCCAAATCCTGAAAGCCCGCCTGCCCATCCCGGGCAAACGCCTGAAACCACAGACCTAAATCTCAATCCGGTAGAACGCCAGTGCGTTCTTTGCGAACAGTTTCTCGCGGTCTGCTTGATTGAAAGCTGCGACGGAGCGTTTATAGGTGGTGTAGATGTGATCCCAGCTGCCTTTCAGGCCATCGACTGGGAAGTTGGAGGCGAACATGCAGCGGTCTACGCCGAATATGCGGATGGCATCCAGAATGATCGGCTGGTTGTGGGCGACGGTATAGGGTGCCCCCAGAACTGGCAGGCCGGAAAGCTTGCACCATACATTGGGATGCGCCGCCAAAGCTTCCATGCCTTTGCGCCATACGGCCAGTGCTTCTGGCGAGCGGTCCATGGGGTAGCCGGTGTGGTTGAGCGCAATGGGGAGATTTGGGTGTTCCGCCACCACATCCGCCGCCTCACTCAAATGATACCAAGGGACGCGCAAATCCCAGGAGAGATCGTATTTCTCTAGCAAGGCCAATCCTGCCCGCCATTTCGGGTCTTGCAGGCTGCGCGGCTGGCCCGCGACGCTGTCATTGGGGCTATTGGCGATGATCGGTTTGGTCCGGATGCCGCGCACCAGGGGAAACGCCTTCTGCCGCGCCAGGATTTCCTCAGAGTCCGGCTCATCAATCCAGGCATGGGCGACAATGGCGTTGGGCATCCCTGTTGCCTTGGCCTGAGCGGAGACCCACGCCGTCTCCTCAACCTGCTTGGAGCGATCACATTCCGCCTCAATATGAACCGTCGCGATGACGTTATGCAGGGCTGTATCGCGGAAATATTCCGCCGGCAGGTATGTGCGGTTCAGGGCCGAATTATCACCCTGGTAGGAATGCTCGCCGCTTGTGAGCCATGGATATGCAAGGTCACCCTCTAGGTCCCAAAGGTGATGGTGGGCGTCCACGATGGGCAGCGGATCATACAGTTCAGGGCGTTTCATGTGCGGACCGTCTCCAGATAAGGCGGTCAGCGTAGCGGATTGCTTGGCTATTCAATAGGTGCCTATAGTTCAATGTAGATGTAATTCAGCGGGGAGATTGTGTGATGGGCGACAAACAAAAAGTCACTGGCACCGGCGGCGAACTCTTGATGCACCAATTGGTCGCCCAGGGCGTCGAGTATGCGTTCACCAACACGGGCAGCGCTGAAGCCGGGTTCTTTGACGCGTTCCTGACCGTGCCTGGCGTGCAACCCATCCTGCTGCTGAACGAAGCGCTGGTGCTTTCCGCCGCTGATGGCTATGCGAAAGCCGCAAACAAACCATCCTTCGTCAATGTGCATCTGGCGGCTGGAACCAGGCAAGGTTCCGGCCAATTGTTCAACGCCTATTTTGACGGCACGCCCATGGTGGTGACGGCTGCGTTTCGGGACAATGGCTCCTTCGGGGATCACAACACGCTTGGCGCATCCAGCGGCTTCTCGCAGATGAGCACGGTGCAGGACGTCACCAAGAAGCGCTGGGAAGTATCCGATCCGCGCGGCATTCCACTGGCGACACGCCGGGCGTTCAAGGAAGCGATGTCGATGCCGAGCGGGCCGGTATATCTGGCGTTTGGCAGCCCGGCCTTGGACGCCAAGGGCGTTGAAGGCGTGATCCAAGCCGCGCGCCCGCTGGAGGTTCCAGAAACCCCGCGCGACACCACAATCTCCAAAATGCATGATGCGCTGCTGAACGCCGAAAACCCACTGCTGCTCGTCGGCCCCGATGTAAAGTCAGCGGGCGCTGGCCGTGAAATCTTGGAATTGTCTGAAAACTACGCGCTGCCAACCGCCGTCGGTTTCTACGATTACGGTGCCTTCCCCATGAAGCATCCGAACTATATCGGCATGATCGATACCATCCCAGAAGGCGGCTATGACGTGGTGTTCTGCGTCGGGTATCGCCAGAACACCCGCGCCGGTGCGGCAGATGAGAAATTCCAGGACGCTGGCACGATCATGGCGATTGGCCATGACCCTTCGATGCTCGGATCAACCTTCCATGTTGACCTGGATGTGCTGGGGAACGTGCGCAATACGTTGACGGCCATTAACGGCCAGTGGAAGCCAGACCATTCGAATTTGCAGCATATCCAAAAGCGCAAACAAGCGCTGATCGCCCAAAGCAAAGCCCGGGCGGAAGGCCAGGCCAGCACAGCCGCCAGCCGTGCCACAGACACGCCAATCCATCCCGAATATTTGGGCGATGTCATGGCGCGCACGCTCGCAGGCAACACCATGATGGTGTCCGAGAACTTCAAAGCCGCCGACCACCTGATGCCCTTCGGCTATGGGGATAATGACTGGTCCATGGTGCGAACCTATGGCGGCAGCCTGGGCTACGGCCCTGGGAGTGCAGTTGGCGCACAGCTTGGGGCGCCAGATAGGCCCGTGACACTGAGCATTGGCGATGGGTCTGTCATGTATAGCTCATCGGCTTTTTGGAGCATGGCGCGCTATAACCTGCCGATCCTCACGATCGTGTGGAACAACATGCAGTACCAAACCGTCCGCACGAACTTCGCGGCATGGGGCGGCAATATGGCGGACCAGAACCGCTACCCCGAAACCTTCCTCGGCGACCCAGAAATTGACTTCGTCATGCTGGCGAAAGCCCAAGGCATAGACGGCATGCGCGTCGATGACCCAAGCCAGCTTGAAGCCGCCATGAAACGCGGCCGAGACGCCCAAGCCGCCGGCGAGCCATTCCTACTAGATGTCCGCATCACCAATGTCGGCGCCGGCGCCGACCAAAGCTGGTACATGCCGAGGAAGGGCTAGGGCTTGGTTCTATTAGTCCGTAGAGGCATCAGTGGCGGTTTTGATCCCATATTCAATGGTTCAAGACTTGCATCGCCTGGGCTTGGCGGCCCCGGAGCACATTCGCTTTCTTCTTTCGGTTACCTCCAGGCCTCGAGAAATTTGACTTCGCAAGATAGAGTTTTTGATGCTGTCGATTTGGTAGCCTGAGCCCCTCAGGGCCTACTATAGTACCTGTGACGCCTGCCGGCCTGTTCACTATCCAACGTGTTTTTCTGACTTTAATAGCCAGCCCATGCTTGTGAATTTCCTTTCGAATTTTCCAAATTGAATTCTTCAGAATTACTTGGCCAGAGATTGTCAAATCGTCGATGTACAGAGTGAAAATGTTTCCTGCTTCATCTGAGATGGCAGAGATAGCATCCCGCATTTCCGAGTATGCCCAATAAGAGAGTATTGGGCTTGAAGAAGAGCCTTGAGGTAACGAACCCTTGTCGCAACAAAGTCGCGCCAAAATAACTGCCACATCGAGCGAACACTTCATGCGGTGCTGGAAGAACGCAAGAACTTTCTCCTCACGACAAGATGGGTAAAAACTCTCAATGTCCATCAGGCAAAATGATCTAGAGCCTTGATGAGCAGCCGCGTTGGTTACATAAGTTTTTTGCGGAATCGGGGCGTGAACGTAGTCCGGCGTCTCTATGCAGGCCATCAGATAAGCGACGCGGCTTTGCGCCTTGTCTAACCCTTCATGGGGTCTACAGAGGGGCCTCATTGAACCGTCTGACTTCTCTTCTTCCCAATATTCGTAATGAGGAACGGATTTGTCCGTCATTCCCTCAAGAGCTTTGATAGACGTAAATAGAAGTTCGGCTAGGTCTTTTCTTCTTTGAAGCTTGTAGAGGGGGCTTTGCTTCAAATCATAGAATTTCTTGGCTTTTTTCCGCCATGGTTTCCTTGCCTTTGTCATTTCAAAGCTCGATCTCGCTATCGGCGTCGAGCAATGTCATAAGTGCAATTACCTTCTTTGCGACGCTACCCTTTGCCCTTTCTAGCCGATTTGAGAGATTTTCCTTGTCTTCGAGAGCCTCGGCGAAAAACACAAGGGAACTTATCGGTATGTTGAATACATCTGCGTAGCGTCCTAATAGCTCTAGTGATGGTGTTCTATTGCCACCTTCAAGCTCTGAAATATAGGAGCGCGACACGCCAAGTTTTTTAGCAAGAGCAACCTGATTGAGCCCTTGATAACGTCGCAGCAATTTCAAAGCTTGTCCAAACATAGGTCTTCCTTGGTGTAATTGAGAACGGCGCCCTACGAAGGCGGTGAAGTGAACCATCCGAAGACGATTTCAGCCACTTTCCACAGTCGCGGCATCCAAATTAAGATGCCCCTGAGCACCATTCTCAGAATTGATGACCACTTGGGTTTCTTTTCCGGTGGTGGTTGCTCGATCGGTCGCCGCCCCGGCAGGCTGGTAGTTTGTCTTTCTTGCTTCATTGAAGCCTCCTCTTGAAAACGCCAGCGGCGGAATGCCTATGGCGTGTCTTCGCTTTCAAGTAGGAAACAGATGCCGGTAGTTTCACTCGCATACACAGGACCACAAAGGTCTTCGTTGTGGTCCTGGCTCGCCCCGTCCATGCTCTCTACATGTCCGGGAACATCGAGGAGCCTGTGCGGGCCAAAGGTCAGAAGCCACGTAGGCTTCCACGGGTGAGATAAATTAAACCTCCTCCAAACTATGAAGACTTATTCTGTCACTCAGAGAGAGTGCCAACCGAGAACATACTTATAAGCACCCGCTCCGCATGTCAACAGAATGTCACTCACAGTGAACATTTTTTCTGCAAAGCCGCACCTTTGCCCGGTATTACAATCTAAATAAATTGCAACTTTATTGGTTTGCTTCGCAGCAACCCAGAAACCCGATTAACGACAGCTCAGGGCCGAAAGTGCGGCGCAGATACACATTTGCCAACGCCTGCTCTCGCCCCATACCGGCTGCTTGCAATTGTTGGGCTGTTAAGTCCTGGCTAAACACCAAGCCGCAAAGAGTCCGTGCGCTTGCGCAAAGTCCAGGCTAAGCTTGGTGCAAACAATCTCAGGAGGAAGCCCGATGACTGCTCAATATGATCTTATTGTACGCAATGGCGTTGTTGTTGATGGTACTGGTGCGGCACCCTTTGCCGCCGATGTTGCCATCAAGGACGGCGTGATTGCCGCTGTTGGCAAGGTTGACGGCGATGCAGCGCGTGAAATTGATGCTGGCGGCAAGCTGGTGACGCCGGGCTTTGTTGATATTCATACCCACTATGATGCGCTGGCCATGTGGGACACGCATATGACGCCGTCGTCGTTGCATGGCGTGACGACCGTCGTCATGGGGAATTGTGGTGTTGGCTTCGCGCCTTGCCGCCCGGAAGATCGGGACAAGCTGATTGAGCTGATGGAAGGTGTTGAGGACATCCCAGGCGCTGTCATGCACGAGGGCTTGGAATGGACCTGGGAGAGCTTCCCCGAATTCCTGGACGCCCTGGAAGCTAAGCCGCGCGATGTTGATGTGTGCGCATTGGTGCCCCATTCAGCACTGCGCGTGAACGTTATGGGTGACCGCGCCGTGGCATTTGAGCCTGCGACGCCGGACGATATCGCCAAAATGCGTGAGATCACGGCGGAAGCCGTGCGTGCCGGTGCGTTCGGCGTATCCACCAGCCGCACGACCAGCCACAAAACGCTCGCTGGCGAATATGTGCCGACATTGCGCGTGTACGAGGACGAGCTGTTGGGCTTGGCTGAGGGCCTGAATGATGCAGGATCCGGCATGATCGAAGCCGTATCCGACTGGATCACGGATGAGTCGCCCGATACCATCAATGCAGAGCCAAACCCGGTTGAAGCGTTCGGCATTCTCCGCCGCGTTGCAGAGAAAAGCGGGCGGCCTATGGTTTATACCTTGGCTCAGCGCAACACCCAGAAGCAGATGTTTGAACAGCTGCTGGAAATGAACAAGCAGGCTTATGCAGACGGCGTGAATATCCGCCCCGTCTTCCCACCGCGCGCTATCGGCATCCTGCTTGGCCTACAAGCCAGCCAGACGCCATTTTCCGGCTGCCCGACATTCAAAACGCTGAATGACCTACCGCTTGAGGAGAAGGTGGCGAAGCTGCGCGATCCGGCTATTCGCGCGCAAATCCTATCCGAAGATCCGGTCAAGGAAAGCACGTTCCCGCTAATCCACCGGCTGTCCTACAGCTACATGTTCCAGTTCAGCGGCAAAGATTACATTCCGCAAGAAAATGAATCGGCGGAAGCTATTGCTGGCCGCGAAGGCCGTTCCGCACCTGAAGTCGCCTATGACATGCTGCTGGAGAAAGACGGGCGCGGCTTCATCTACATGCCGATTACCAACTACACCGGCTATAGCCTCTCCGCCTCTGAACGCCTGCTGGGGGAGGACATTGCGATCATGGGGCTTGGTGACGGCGGTGCCCATGTCGGCTTCATCCTGGATGCAGGCTTCCCCACCTGGCTGCTGACCCACTGGGGCAAAGCGACCGGGAAATATGATGCGCCTGAACTCATCCGACGCCTGACAACCGATACCGCTGATGCGGCTGGCCTGCATGATCGGGGCCGTATCAAAGTCGGCATGAAGGGCGACCTGAACGTGATTGATTGGGACACGCTTGATTTCGAAGCGCCATATGTCATCCAGGACTTGCCAGCAAACGGTAAACGCCTAATGCAGGGCGCATCCGGCTACGAATACACTGTTGTGAGCGGTGAAGTGACGTTCGAGGCCGGCAAGCCCACGGGCGCACTTCCCGGCAAGCTTGTGCGTGGCCAACGCGTGAAGCCAGAGGCTGTTGCAGCTGCGGCTGAGTAATAGCGCTAGGCAGCGGTGCGTATAGCGCGCCGCTGCCGACAGCCTTATGTCGCTGGCGTGTATTCCGTCGGCGTTTCCGCAGCGAGCTTCAATGAAGCCGCGAAGTCGCCACTGTCCATAAGCGGCACAGTCTTCGAATATTTGGCGAGGCCGTAGGAATCTGTCAGGTGCAGATTGGCGGCGAGCGCTTTGTCATCCGGCATCTCATAGATGTAGATCATGTCATACTCGCCATATGACCCGTATTGCGCGATGGGCTTTCCGCCGAAATCTGCAATTGCCTTCCGGTGGATAGCAGCACGGTCACGCACGTCATCTTTCGCGACCATGGCCGCTTTCTGATCATTTTCATACTTGACCATATAGAGAACGAGGACGCCCATCGGCATGACCTTTCGGCTCGTGAAATTTGTTCCAGTTGGTGACTCTTAGGCGCTAGTCGTCATCATCTTCGTCATGATGATGTTCGCCAGTCTCAGGGTCCATCAAACGGTGCATATGGACAACGAAATAGCGCATGTCAGCTTCGTCGATCGTGGCTTGGGCTTTGCCGCGCCATGCATCATGGGCAGAGGCATAGTCCGGGAAAATGCCAACGATATCGAGGCCCTCAACATCTGAAAACTCAACACCGGTTGTGTCTTTCAGGCGGCCGCCGAATACCAGATGCAGAAGCTGTTTTTTCGCCTTTTTAGGCTTTCTCATGACGATTGATCCTTCGTTCTGAGGAAACGGATTTCAGGATTGGTTTCCTCGGCATTGGTGAGACGCCACGGATTACGTGCAAGGAATACGGGCTGGCCATCATGGTCTTCCGCCGTCTCGCCACGGTTCTTATCGAGGAAGGCCTTCAATACACGATGATCATCTGCCGCTAACCAGCGCGCCGTATTTAGGCCCGCCGTTTCAAACCGAACCGGCACGCCATATTCGGCCCTGATCCGGTCCGCTAGCACATCAAACTGCAATGCGCCGATAACGCCGACGATCCAGTTCGCGCCGATAAATGGCTTGAACGCTCGGGCGACGCCTTCCTCAGCAAGCTGCGTCAAAGCGCGGCCAAGGTGCTTCGCGCGCATGGGATCATCAGGCATGACACGCTGCAGCAATTCAGGCGCGAAGTCAGGCACGCCGGTGAAGCGCACAATTTCGCCTTCCGTCAGGCTATCTCCGATGCGCAGCTGGCCATGGTTAGGCAGGCCGACGATATCGCCGGGCCATGCTTCTTCCGCCAGCTCTCTATCCTGCGCCAAGAACATGACGGGCGCGGAAATAGACATCATCTTGCCGCTGCGCACATGCTTCAGCTTCATGCCGCGCTGAAACTTGCCAGACGCAAGTCGGACAAAGGCAATGCGGTCCCGGTGCTTTGGGTCCATGTTCGCTTGAATTTTAAACACGAAGCCGGAGACTTTTGGCTCCTCGGGTGCCACATCGCGTTCAACGGCAGGCTGCGGACGCGGCGGCGGGGCAAGCTCGGCGATGCCTTGCAGCAATTCCCGGACGCCAAAATTGTTGATCGCGCTGCCGAAGTATATCGGCGTCAAATGGCCTTCGCGGTAGGATTCTTCATCGAATTCTGGGCATAGCTCCCGCGCCATTTCGGCCTGCTCGCGCAGTTCCGCAACAGCATGGGCTGGCAACAGCTCATCCAGCATCGGGTCATCCAGGCCTTCGCAGCGCTCACCCTGATCAGGAATGCCCTCGCGGCTACGCTCAAGCAGGATCAGGCTATCTTTCGCCAAGTCGTAACAGCCCTTGAAATCACGACCGGAACCAATCGGCCATGACATCGGCGAGACATCCAGCGCCAACTGTTCTTGAATTTGGTCGATCAACTCAAACGGATCCAGCGCTTCGCGGTCCATCTTGTTGACGAAGGTCACGATGGGGATATCGCGGAGGCGGCAGACCTCGAACAGCTTCAATGTCTGCGGCTCGATGCCTTTAGCTGCGTCAAGCACCATAACGGCGCTGTCAACGGCTGTCAGCGTGCGGTATGTATCTTCAGAGAAGTCTTCATGGCCAGGCGTATCAAGCAGATTGAACGCCAATTCCTCATAATCAAAAGACATGACTGAGGACGCGACGGAAATACCGCGCTCCCGCTCAACTTTGAGCCAGTCCGAGCGCGCACGCCGCTGCGCACCACGCGCTTTAACGGCACCGGCCATCTGAATAGCGCCTCCGAAAAGCAGCAGCTTCTCAGTCAGCGTTGTCTTGCCCGCATCGGGGTGAGCAATGATCGCAAAAGTGCGCCGGCGGTCAATTTCCGCCGCGAGATCGGCCATGTGTTAAAGCTCTCCGGTACTATGACTTCCGCAGGGGAACCGCAATGAAGCGCAAATCACCCTGGCGATTCAAGAGCAGCAACACCGATTTCCGCTTGCCGGATGCCGCTTCCGCAACCCGGCCTTCTACTTCGCTCGGCCGACGTACAAGGTCCTGGTTTACCTCAACAATGACATCACCTGGACGGATATCTTTCTCGCTAGCAGGGCCGTCATCTTCGACTGCCAGAATCAGAACGCCTTCGACATCATCTGCAATGCCAGCGGCCTCTTTGTCTTCAGCGGTCAGCGGGCCAACAATCATGCCGAGATTATCAATCTCTGTCCGGCTGCCCATGCTACTCCTGCTAGAGGCTGCTACGGACGCGGTCTTGGTTTCATCCAGCCGTTCAACCACAACGCGGAGCTTGCGCTCACGCTCATTCCGCCAGACAACGACATCAACCGACCGTCCAATTTTCGTTTCGGCGACAATGCGCGGCAGCTTGCGGACTTTATCAACGGACTTGCCGTCAAACGTTAGGATGACATCGCCATCCTTGATGCCGCCATTCGCCGCCGGACCACCCTTAGAGACGGAGGCAACCAGTGCGCCACGGGCGCGGTTCAAGCCAAGGCTTTCAGCAATTTCGTCCGTCACCGTTTGAATATGCACGCCAAGCCAGCCACGACGGGTTTCGCCGAACTGCTGCAATTGATCGATGATGGGTGCGGCCAGGGAGGTTGGCACAGCGAAGCCAATACCGATGCTGCCGCCAGTGGGCGAAAAGATGGCTGAATTGATGCCAATGACTTCGCCATCCATGTTCACCATAGGCCCGCCGGAATTGCCTTTGTTGATGGCAGCATCTGTCTGCAAGAATGTGTCGTATGGGCCAGAGCGAATGTCACGCTGACGGGCGGAAATAATTCCGGCCGATACAGAACCGCCAAGTCCAAACGGGTTGCCGATAGCGATCACCCAGTCGCCGACGCGAATTTTCTGACTATCGCCCATCGGAAGGTAAACAAGCGGCTTCGGGCTATGGACTTTCAGGACAGCCAAGTCCGTCTTGGGATCACGACCCAGCACCCGCGCCGGCAATTCCAGATCATCCTGGAAGCGGACGACGATCTCATCCGCATCTGCAATCACGTGGTTATTAGTGACGATGATGCCTGAAGGATCAATCACAAACCCAGAACCAAGCGAGCTTGACTGGCGCGGGCGCCGGCCTTCACGGTTCTTGTCAAAGAATTCTTTGAAAAAATCTTCGAATGGAGCGCCCGGCGGCACCTCGGGCCGACCTTCGCTGACGATCGTCTGGGTCGTCGAGATATTGACGACAGCAGGCAAGGCTTTCTCGGCCAAGTCAGCAAAACTTTCGCCGACGCCGCGCGCCTCAACCGTGTTCACAACGGCGATTGGTGTCTGGGCTACCAATAACAGAACGGCGGCGACTGCAAAAAGCTTCAACGAAACGCGCTTCATCGATCCCATGATCATGGCGTCCTTTCAGTATCCGGGTCCGGCATCAATACGATGACGCACACTAACATGACGTAACGACCATGACCGCGCTGGGCCTGATAATAATTGCACCATCTGGTTCACGATCGCGCCAACCATACAATTCCGACGCCGACGAACAGCATAATCAGTGCGCCAATGCGGATAGCGCTATCCGGCTGCTTCAACGCTTCTGCCATGAAACGACGCATTGCGGCCGGGAAAAGCGCATAGAGCACCCCTTCGAGCACAAGCGCCAAACCCAAGGCCGCCAGCAGGTCCCACATTGTGGCCCGTCCAACGGCCTATGGGCCCCCTATTTCGCCTGGCCTGCCATTTCGCCGAAGAAACGGAAGAAGTCACTTTCTGGAGACAGCACGAATGTCGTGCCCTCACCGCCCAGTGCGTTCCGGTATGCTTCCATGGAACGATAGAAGGAATAGAACTCAGGGTCTTTGCCGAAGGCTTCAGCGTAGATGCGAATTGCATCAGCGTCCCCCTGACCACGGAATTCCTGGGCGCGCTGGCGTGCGTTTGCCGTAATTTCAACGACCTCACGCTGCGCGCCAGCAACAATTGCGCGCTTGGCTTCTTCACCCTCAGCACGAAGCTGGTTGGCGTCACGCGTACGTTCAGCGTTCATGCTCTCGTAAATCGCCTGGGCATTGGCTTCGGGCAGATCAGCACGACGAACGCGCAAATCGACGAAGGACACACCTAGTGGCTGCGCCTGCGCATTCGCCGTATCCAAGATACGCTTCATGATCTGAGCGCGCTGCTCTGAAAGCACTGCTTCCAGAGAGTACTCAGCGAAAACACCACGCATGCTGTCGATAATAATCGGAGAAAGCTTGTTCGCCGCCGCCCGTTGGTTCTGCAAAGTTTGAAAGAACTTCAGCGGATCACTAATCCGATACCGGGAGAACAGGTCAACCACGAGACGGTTACTGTTCTTGTCCAGAATTTCTTCTTCAGCCGTATCCAGCGTCAGAACACGGGCTTCGAAATAACTGACAGAACGCCAAGGAAGCTTCCAATGCAGCCCGGGCGCCGTGATGACAGCACGTGGATTACCAAATTGGAATACGATTGCGGTCTTGGTCTGGTGCACCGTGTAGGCCGACGTAATCAGCACCAATACGGTAATAGCGATCAGGACAAGGCCGGAAATGCCGAAGAGGAGTTTGCGGGTCATTGGATTTTCTCCGGCTGGCCGGTAACGCGTCGCTTGGATATTTCAGGAAGCGGCAGGTACGGAACCACGCCATTGCCGCCAGCGCCGTCGCCATTGTTCATGATGACTTTGTTGGCGTTACGCAGCACTTCTTCCATTGTCTCCAGATACATCCGATTCCGGGTCACGTCCTTAGCAAGCTGATAGGACTGAAAGACGTTGTTGAAGCGGTTCGCATCACCAGCGGCATCTGCTGTCACGCGTTGTTTATAGGCTTCTGCTTCCTGCACAATCTTGGCAGCTTCACCGCGGGCTTCCGGCACTATCTTACGCTGGATGGCCTCGCCTTCTTTCTTCAGCTTATCTTTGTCCGCCGCAGCTCGCTGCACGTCACGGAACGCTGCGATGACCTGCTCGGGCGGATCAGCACGGAGAAGCTGAATATTGGTGACGGTGACACCTGCCTCATACTCATCAAGCAATTCCTGCAAGCGTTGCCGAGTATTGGCGGATATCTGGATACGACCGTCTTTCAGCACGTAATCAATCGTGTTCTGGCCAACCAGTTCACGCATCACGGATTCTGCAGCGGCGCGCACGGTTGTTTCAGGGTCGCGAATGTTGAACAGATAGTCGCCAGCGTTAGCGATCTGCCAGAACACGGCAAATTCCAACTCAACGATTTTACTGTCACCCGTCAGCATGGATGCGTTGCGGTTAACCTGTACCGCCCCATCATTGCGTCCACGGGTGTTTTGCACACGCGAATTTGACCCAACGCCGATCTCAATCTTGTTGACGCGGGTCACCTTTGGCGTTTGCACCGATTCAATCGGGAACGGCAGGTGATAATGCAGGCCCGGCGTTTCAAGACGCGTGAACTTACCGAACTGCGTAACGACGCCCTGCTCATCGGCTTCCACCCGGTAGAACCCGGTGAACAGCCAAATGCCAAGGCCAATAACAACCAGGAGCCCGATCAGAAGCTTGTCGCCGCCTTTAGGTGCCAGACCTTTCAAGCGGTCTTGGCCCTTGCGAAAAATTTCATCAAGGTCCGGGGGTGTTGGGCCACGCCCGCCGCCGCCGGGGCCGCGACCACCGCCGCCCCAAGGACCGCCGCCTCCGCCGCCATTTGAGCCGCCACCGCCGCCCCAGGGTCCACCGCCGTTGTTCTGCCAGAACATACTGCCCGCCTCGTATCGTCAAAAGGATGTGCGCTTATAAGCTTAGAACGCACGGAAAGCCAATCGCCTGCGGCTTTCAACCGCAAGCCCACTGGTCGCGCGCGCACTCTCTAAGGCATATGTAGATGATGTGCGCGCGGATCAAGCGCCAATCGTGCTAAATTATCCAATATCATCAATACACAGCACTCTAAGGAGTTCTTCATGGCGGAGATTACCGAAGCCCAAGTTCTGGACGCACTCAAAACCATTGGGCACAACGGGAAAGATCTTGTATCCGCCGGCATGATTAGCGGCGTCGCAATTAAGTCTGGCGCGGTGCAAGCCGCGTTGGAAATTGATCCCAAACTCGCGTCTGAAATGACGCCGATCCAGAAGGCCGCTGAAGCCGCCATTCGCGGCATTCCAGGCGTTCTCTCCGCGACGGTCATCCTGACTGCAGAAAACGCGCCGAAACCGGCAGCCCCCGCCCCAGGCGGTGACGGCCCACGCGCGGCCTCCAATACAGACGGCGGTGCGATTCCCAATGTCGCAACAATTATTGCCGTAGCATCTGGTAAAGGCGGCGTCGGTAAATCAACTGTAGCCGCGAACCTGGCAACTGCACTTGCACGGCAAGGCCTGCGCATCGGCCTGCTCGACGCAGATATCTACGGCCCGTCCATGCCGCGCATGCTAGGCCGCACAGATCGGCCAGACAGTCCAGACGGCAAGCAGCTATTGCCGCTGGAAGCCCATGGCATCAAATTCATGTCCATCGGCTTGATGGTAGATGAGCGCACGCCGATGATCTGGCGTGGCCCGATGGTCATGAGCGCGCTACAGCAGATGCTGCAGGACGTGCAATGGGCCACCGCGGAAGATCCCATGGATATACTGGTGCTTGATATGCCCCCAGGCACTGGTGACGCCCAGCTGACCGTCGCCCAACGCGTGCCGCTGGCAGGGGCCGTGATCGTTTCCACACCGCAGGATATCGCCCTTTTGGATGCCCGGCGTGGCGTTGCGATGTTTGAAAAGGTGAATGTGCCTGTCCTCGGCGTTGTCGAGAACATGAGCATGTATATCTGCCCCAGTTGCGGCCATGAAGCGCATCCCTTCGGCCATGGCGGTGCCAGAGCGGAAGCAGAAGCACTTGGCGTTCCGTGCCTCGCAGAAATCCCACTGACAATCGGGATTCGGGAGCAAGGCGACGCTGGTGCGCCAATGGTTGTCGCACACCCAGATTCGCCTGAGGCCGATGCCTTTATGAAGCTTGGTGCGAACGTGCATGAAGCGCTGCAAAATCAACTATCCCAAGCGAGCGGTGGGCCAAAGATCGTATTTGATTAGGGCGCAGTTGCCCGGCTAAAGCGGCCCGCCTAGGCTTCCTCTCAATCAATTTGGGAGGAAGTTAGATGATAAAACGCTTCGGTAGCCTGTTCGCAGGCCATATTGATCTGGGCGACATGGGCCAGGATGCAACGCCGGCCAATGAGCGTCGTTACTCAAATGATGAACTGGCGGGCGTTTTCCAGAAGGCGGAGGACATGGCCATTGCCATGGACCGGCTCGGATACGATTCGTTTTGGATGGCAGAGCATCATTTCCAGCACGAAGGCTATGAGTGCATCCCGAACCTGCCACTGTTCTTCGTCCATCTGGCCCACGTAACGGAAAAGCTACGATTTGGCTGCGGCTTCAACGTAGCGCCCATGTGGCACCCAATCCGGCTGGCGGAGGATTTCGCCGCCGCCGATATTTTGACGAAGGGCCGCTGCATCTTCGGCGTCGCGCGGGGGTATCACACTCGTGAGGTCGAAAGCCTGGGCGGCGTGCTATTAGACGCGGAGGCGAACCGTGACCTCTTCGAAGAGCAGGTCGAGATCATCCTGAAAGCCTTCCACCAGGATAGCTTCAGCCATAGCGGCAAGAATTATGATCTGCCCGCGAAGGTGCCTTATAGGGGCTATGAAGTGGAAGAAGTGACGCTGGTGCCGCGCCCGGTCAATCAACCGGTCGATTGCTGGCAGCCCATTGTATCCGCCAACCCGCGCGGCATGGATTTCATGGCGAAGCATGGAATGAAGGGCATTGTAGGTGGCGGGTCTGCATTGATGGCTGAACGCCCAATCATTGCCTTTCAGGAAGCCAATGCCCGTGTTGGGCGCGATCTCGCACTTGGCCAGAACCTCTGCCTCGGCCTGAACTTCCATATTGCTGAAACGCGCGAGAAGGCCATTCGTGAAGCCACGCCATTCTTCGAAGAGCACCTGAAGCTGTTCGCACCGCTTGGCATGGTCCCAATGCGCCCTGAACAACTCGCCCGAGTTGGCGAGCGCGGCGCCTGGGACGAGATGAATATCCCCAGCCTAGAACGCGCCGTCGAAACCGGCTCCTGGTACTGCGGCCCGCCTGAAGGCTTTGTAGCCTACATGCAAGAGCTACAGGACCGCTTCCCCGGCCTTGAAGACGTCAACGTACAAAGCAGCATGGGCACGCCCTTGGCGGTGATGACAGAGCAGCTAGAAGCGTTCGCGACGGATGTGATGCCGCATTTCGGCAGCTGAAGGCCTACTCGCTGACCTTCAACAGAACTTCACGCGGCGGGCGCTTGCCATCCAGGAAGCTTGTCAGGAACTCAACGCTGTAGTCGAGTTCTTCAATCGGCACATTTGGATGCAAGCCGGGGCTAGCGTGGAGGCGCTTGTCTTCTGACGCCAGGGCATCAAAAAGCCCAAGGCATTCTTCGCGCGTAAAGAGCTCATCTTCCAATTGCCAAATGAAGAACACAGGGCAGGTAATGGCTTCCGCCGCCGCCTTGATCGTCGGTGCATAATGCGCAGGTTCAGAGACAAGGCCCATTAGGCCGAGCACGGCGACAGAAATGCGCGGTTCCTCCGCAACGAAGGGCGCGCCGTAGATTGTGCCCATAGAGAGGCCCCAATATCCCACCTTAGTCGCCTGGACGTCGGCCAGATCAGCGATGGTCGCGAGTGCCAAACGCCAGTCCCGCACCATTTCCTCAGATGTGCCTTCCCGCTTCCATTCTGGCCAGAAGGAGGCGCGGCCGCCAGGACCAATCTGTCGACGACCGTGGACAGGTCCATCCAGCGATAGGCCGAAATAACCGTGATCCCTGGCAAGCTGGCTGGCGATCCGGGGGATTGGGCGTTGGTGCCGGTTTCCCGATGCCCCATGCCCGAAACACACAAGCGGCGCGCCAGGCTTTGTATCCGGCCCGGACCAGAGCACGCCAGTGATCGGACGATCCGGCGCATGGATCGTAAATTCGCGGACAGTCGCGCCATCAACTTCCGTCGTTTCATGCCATTCGAGCGTCATGTCAGCGGGCTTCCTCTGTGGGTGTCCAAACCATGTTCATCTTGACAGGAAACCGCGAGCGGCGATCCTTTGTCCAGCAGATAAAATTGGAAGTAATTATGGACTGGGGAATTCACCTGCCGCATCTGGGGCGACAGGTAGACCGGAAGACGCTGATACACTTCGCACAGACGGCTGAACATCTTGGCTGTCATTCCGCCTGGGTGAGCGATCACATCTGCTGGCCTGCTGAGTTCACATCCAAATATCCCTATACCGATGACGGCTCCTTCGCGCCCTCCCCGGATATGGGCTGGTTGGACGCCATCAGCACGCTGACATTTGTCGCCGCCTGCACGGAAACCATCCGCCTTGGGACTACGGTGCTGATCCTGCCCTACCGCCAGCCGGTGCAGACGGCGAAGCAGATCGCCAGCCTGGATGTATTATCCGAAGGCCGCGCGATCCTTGGCGTCGGCGTTGGGTGGATGGCGGAAGAAGCGGGCGTGCTCGGCATGCCTTGGGATAAGCGCGGCGCGCGATCTGACGAACAGCTTGAAATCTTCCGCCGCCTATTCAGCGAACGCGAGCCCTCATTTGACGGCAAATTCTACAGCTTCCCCAAAGTTGGATTTGAGCCGAAGCCGATACAAACGCCGCTGCCCACCTGGGTTGGTGGCTCCAGCCCAGCAGCGTTCCGCCGCGTCGCCCAGTACGGGCATGCCTTCCATGCGGCATTCCAACCGCCTGATGTGATTGCAAGCGAATGGGCCGCAGTGCAGCGTGAATGTGAGGCTGCCGGGCGGGAGCCTGGTGAAGTATCCCTCTCACTTAGAATCTTCCTCGATCCTGCGGCCGTTATGGACCCCGATAAGTCCATCGGTGGATCAAAAGACCAAATGCTGGAAATGATTGCGCGGCTTCAGACGATAGGTGTCACGCACCTGTTGCTGGACCCCGTCGCGCGCGGCGGTGTGCAAGCCAGGCTTGATGCGCTCACCCGGTTCATGGAGGACGTGGCACCCCACGTCGCCGTCTGAGCCATGAATAACAGCTGGCGGGAAGAAACGGAGACTATCGGCGCTCTACCCGCCTATGCCGCCCGTCGGTTTGGCAATGCCGAAGGCCTGCTATTTCAAGGTACGCGCTATAGGTTTTCCGATATTGACGCCGAGGTTGATCTAGCCGCTCGCGCCCTCATGGCTGCCGGCGTTAAAGCTGGAGACCATGTAGCGCTCTGGCTGAATAACTCTGATGATTGGATCTTCATCCTGTATGCGGTTACAAAGATCGGCGCAGTGCTGGTGCCGATCAACACCCGCTTTCGGACCCATGATCTGGAGTACGTGCTGCGCCAATCAGACAGCGCCATGCTCATCACCCATGATACTTCTGGACCGATTGACTACCTCGCCATGGTCCGGGAGGTGGTGGCATTGCCAGACACCGGCGATACCGTCAGCGACCCCGCATTTCCCAAGCTTCGCAAGGTGGTGATCCGCGGTGATAGCGCTTCCGGCATTGCGTCTTGGGAAAGTTTAAAAGCAGGCGCTTCCGCCGTCAGCGTTGAAGAACTCGCTGAACGGAGCGCTGCGGTTGCTCCGAAAGACACCGCACTCATCATGTACACGTCCGGCACCACCGGGTTTCCGAAAGGCGCGATGCATAGCCATATCGGCATCCGCAACGTGGAAGAGCGCGCCTATCGCATGGCCATGACGCCGTTGGACGCAATCATGTGCTATCTGCCGCTGTTCCACATGTTCGGATTTTCTGAGGCCGCGATGATGTCACTCGTCACGGGTGCGCGCCAGATCATCACCGAAACCTATGACCCCGCTGAATGCCTGGACCTTATCGAAACCGAGCAGGCCACCATCATCCATGGCTTTGAGGCCCACATCAAAACCCTCTGTGAGGAGCAGGAGCGCCATCCGCGCAACCTCTCCAACCTGCGCACCGGCGTATTCGCAGCTGGGCCAAAAAGTGCCACGCCCGTCCTGTATCGCGCCGATAAGACGTTAGCGCCTGTAAAATCTGTATCAGGCTTCGGCATGACAGAGATATGGATCGGGGCCTCCTTCACGGCCCTCGATGATGACGATGAGCGGCGGTATGAATCTTCAGGCTATCCAGGCCTCGGGTACGAAATGCGGGTCGCTGACTTGCAGTCCGGCGCGCCATTGGGCATCGGCGAAGAAGGTGAACTGCAATTGCGCGGTCGCTACTTGATGCAAGGTTATTTCAAAAAGCCAGAGGAAACCGCTGCCGCCTATACCGCGGACGGCTGGTTCAAGACCGGTGATGCCGCTATCTGGCGTGACGATGGCTACATCCGCTTTCTTGGCCGCTATAAAGACATGCTGAAAGTCGGCGGTGAGAACGTTGATCCGATGGAGGTCGAGGGTCTACTTCTGGCGCATCCAGACATCTGCCAAACAGCGGTGGTTGGCTGTGCGGATGAAACATTCGGTGAGATTGCTGTGGCATATGTCCAACTGGAACCCGGCATCCAAATGTCTGCGGACGCAGTGATCGCCCATTGCCGTGGGAAAGTGGCCAGCTTCAAGCTGCCAAAGCGCGTCGCTTTCCTAGACGAATTCCCGATGACCGCATCTGGCAAAATCCGCAAGGTGGACCTGCGCGCAGATGCAGCCGAACGGTTCAATCCGTCCTAGGCGGCGCGTGGGATGCTTTCAGACATGCGGCCTTGGAAATAAGGCAGAACTCTGTCGGCGAATATCCGGGCAGCATCCGCATGGGGATATCCAGAGAGGCAGAAGCTGGTGCATCCGGCGTCTACAAACTCATCCAATGTCGCCGCCACCTGCTCAGGATTACCAACAACCGCGACGCCAGCGCCTGATCTCACCATAGAAATGCCTGTCCAGAGATGGGGATGGATTTTTAAGCTATTCCCACTCTCCTCAAGCAGCCGCCATACGTCCCTATTGGCGGCAGATGTGCGGCGGATGCCTTCTGCAGACGCCTGTCCGCCATGCATGTTGGCCAATTCGAACTTCGTTGCGCCCGCGATCAGGCGTTCTGCGGCCGCCCAGGCTTTCTCTTCCGTCTCCCTGCACACAATCTGTAGCCGCATGCCGAACTGAATCTGATCAGCCCGATCATACTTATCGGCACGGGCGCGGATATCCTTAATCTTCTCTGCAATTCCAGCGGGCCTATCACCCCAAAATAAATGCACGGTTGAATGCTTGGCCGAAATCTCAAAGGCTTGGTCTGACCCTCCACCGAGGAAAAAAGGCGGGTGCGGAGCCTGCAGCGGCTTGGGCTCCATCAATGCGCTAATCTGGTAATGCTTCCCTTGATGGTCGATTGGACTGTCCGCTTCCCAAAGCGCTTTCATGATCTGGACTTCTTCATCCATCTTCTCGTAGCGGATTTCCTTGGTGTCCGGCACGCCGTCGGCCCGCGTATCATCATCATTGATACCGGCAATGAGATTGATGCAAAGCCGACCGCCAGATAGCTGATCCAGCGTGGCGTACATCTTTGCAGACAATACGGGATTACAGTAGCCGGACCTGAGCGCAATCAACGGGGCGATGTTCTTCGTGCGCGCCGCATAATAGGAGCCAACGACGGTCGCCTCCCAGCAGGTCGCGTTCACCGGCATCAGCATATAAGAAAAACCACCGCCATCGACGACATCCACGACCTCATCAAAGAGAGCGCGAGATTGCGGTATCCGTTGGGCTGGGTCTGCTAGGCACGTACTATCGCCACTGGTGGGCAAAAACCAGCCGAACGTAATAGGGGGCACCGCCATAACAAAAAGCTCCAAAGGTCATTAGGACCTTCGGAGCTTAGCGTTTCGTCTGAAATTGGGAAGTGGCGCTGGGTTCACCAGCACCGGCAGCGCCTTACGCGGCGGCTTCTTCGCCTTCTTCTTCATAACCAGCCGGACCAGAGTCTTGACCACGGGCTTCCTCATCCCGGTCAACGAGCTCAATCACGGCCATGGCAGCGGCGTCGCCGTAGCGGAACCCTGCTTTCATGATGCGCGTATATCCACCTGGACGCTCGCTGTATCGCGGACCAATGACATCAAACAGCTTCTTGACCATTGCCTCATCCTGGATGCGCGCAATGGCCAAACGACGGGACGCGAGGTCACCGCGCTTTGCCAATGTGATCAGCCGCTCGGCGACCGGACGAAGCGTTTTCGCCTTCGGCAACGTTGTGACAATCTGTTCGTGCTTGATCAGCGCCGCCACCATGTTCTGCAACATGGCTTTACGGTGGCTGCTGGTGCGGCCCAGTTTACGGGGTCCCTTGCGATGACGCATGGTCTCTATTCCTAATTCTTATTGTTGCTTAATCGAGCTGCTTAGAACGGCTCTTCGAGGCGCCGGGCCAGATCGTCGATGTTCTCAGGCGGCCAGTTCGGGATCTCCATGCCAAGATGCAGACCCATCTGCTCCAGAACATGTTTGATCTCGTTCAGGGACTTCCGGCCGAAGTTCGGGGTGCGGAGCATCTCGCCTTCGGTCTTCTGCACCAGATCGCCGATGTAGATGATGTTGTCGTTCTTGAGGCAGTTGGCAGAGCGGACACTGAGTTCCAGCTCTTCCACCCGACGCAGCAAGTTCTTGTTGAACGGCAGATCAGGTGCGGCTTCGCGCTCAACAGCTTCCTTCGGCTCTTCGAAGTTGATGAAGAGCTGCAGCTGGTCCTGAAGGATGCGCGCGGAGAATGCTACGGCATCTTCCGGCGTCAGCGCGCCATTTGTTTCAACCCGCAGGGAAAGCTTGTCGTAGTTCGTAACCTGGCCAACACGCGTGTTTTCCACCTGGAACGAAACCTGACGTACGGGGCTGTAAATCGCATCAACAGGGATCAAGCCGATCGGTGCATCTTCGGCGCGGTTCTGCGCGGCAGGCACGTAGCCTTTGCCGTTCTCAACCGTCATTTCCATGTGAACCGATGCCCCGTCGTCCAGCGTGCAAATCACGAGGTCTGGATCCATCACTTCGATATCAGCGCCAGCTTCAATCTGACCAGCAGTCGCAACACCAGGACCCGTCGCATCCAACGTGATGCGCTTCGGGCCTTCAGCATGCATGCGCAAGCCCATGGATTTGATGTTCAGAACGATATCAGTGACATCTTCACGAACGCCAGGAATAGATGAGAATTCGTGCAGCACACCGTCAATCTGAACGGAGGTTACAGCTGCCCCCTGCAGAGAGGAGAGCAATACGCGCCGCAAGCCATTGCCCAGCGTCACGCCAAAGCCGCGCTCTAGCGGTTCCGCTACAACGGTGGCCACGCGGGATGCATCCCCGCCTGCTTCGATCTCAAGCTTCGAAGGCTTGATCAGAGTTTGCCAATTATTCTGCATGAGGACAGCGAGCCTCCCCTATGTGCATTACAACCGCCAGGGGCCGGGAAGCCCGCTGGCGGTATAAGAAATTAGCACGGCAGCCCACATGGGCGCGCGCCACAAAAGCCCTAGACGCGGCGACGTGCGCGTGCGCGGCAACCGTTATGCGGGATCGGCGACACATCGCGGATCGACGCAATCTGGAAACCAGCAGCCTGCAAGGCCCGCAAAGCCGATTCGCGCCCAGAACCTGGACCGCGCACCTCAACGTCGAGGTTGCGCATACCATGTTCCATAGCCTTACGGGCTGCGTCTTCCGCTGCGACCTGCGCCGCGAACGGCGTAGATTTGCGGGACCCTTTGAAGCCCTGAGCACCGGCTGAGGACCATGCAATCGCATTGCCCTGCACATCGGTGATCGTGATCATCGTGTTATTGAAAGACGCATTCACATGGGCAACGCCCGAGGTGATGTTCTTCCGTTCGCGCCGACGCACACGGGCTGCCGCTGCTGCTTTCGCCATATTCAAAAATCTCCGTCCGACGCAGTCGCCGGACCCGCGTTAATTATTATTTCTTCTTACCCGGAATCGCGCGGGACTTACCCTTACGCGTCCGTGCATTGGTATGTGTCCGTTGGCCACGCACCGGCAGATTACGCCGATGGCGCAGTCCACGGTAGCAACCAAGATCCATCAACCGCTTGATGTTCATTGACACTTCGCGGCGAAGGTCACCCTCTACCGCATATTCTTGGTCAATGGTCTCGCGGATGCGAATAACCTCTTCTTCGGTCAACTCGTTGACCCGACGTTCGTCCGCAATCGCGACCCGTTCGCATATCTGCTTGGCGGAGTAATCGCCAATGCCATGGATATACGTCAGCGCGACGTGCACGCGCTTATTGGTCGGGATATTGACGCCAGCAATTCGCGCCACGCTCAGTCCTCCTGGTATCGCAGTTCGCACACTTTTTGGCCGGCATTCACGTTAGCCAGCCCCATCGCTGCGAAGCGCGGGATTATAGGGGCTGTTACAGCCCCGTCAATGGTTACACCGTTGTTAAAGTCCGGCCTGCGTCAAGCTGCGCCACCGTCCAATATCGCTGATATTTCTGAAGACACAGCATCCATATCCGCCATGCCATTGATAGATTTCAATGCGCCGCGTCCCCGGTAGTAGGGAATGATAGGCGCAGTCTGTTCATGATACACAGCGAGCCGCTTACGCAGCGTCTCTTCATTATCGTCCGCCCGCGCCCCGCCGGTTTCAGCGGCGCGCTTCAAGATGCGGCCGACAAGCGCTTCATCATCCACATCAAGCTGGATAACTGCATCAAGCGACATGCCCTTATCAGACAACAATTTGTCGAGCGCTTCGGCCTGAGCGACTGTGCGCGGGAACCCGTCTAGGATAACGCCCGCTTTCGCATCAGGTTGATCAAGCCGGTCAGAAATGATCTCAATAACCACCTCATCTGATACCAGATCACCGCGATCCATAATCGCCTTGGCGCGCTTACCAACGTCTGACTGCGCCGCCACTGCCGCGCGCAGCATATCGCCTGTAGAAAGCTGAACCATGCCGCGCTCAGCAACGAGGCGTTCCGCCTGCGTGCCTTTGCCAGCACCTGGAGGGCCAAGCAGGATGATATTCATCGCCGGTGCCCTCTCAGCTTAGACTTTTTGATCAGGCCTTCATATTGATGCGCCATCAAATGCGACTGAATTTGCGCGACGGTATCCATCGTCACACTGACCACAATCAGCAAACTGGTACCGCCGAAGTAGAACGGAACCGCGTATTGCGTCCGCAATATCTCTGGCATTAGGCAGACAGCAGCCAGATATGCAGCACCAACAACCGTCAATCGTTCCAGCACGTATTCTAGGTACAGCGCGGTGTTCTTACCGGGCCGAATGCCGGGAACGAAGCCACCATATTTTTTCAGATTGTCCGCTGTCTCTTCAGGATTAAACGTGATCGACGTATAGAAGAAGCAGAAGAAGACAATCATTGCGATGTATAGCGTCAGGTATAAAGCACCGCCAGGTGCCATATATGCCATGATCGTGCCAAGCCAACCCGGAAGCGAATCACCGGACTGAAGCGTCTGGAATGTTGCAGGCAATAGCAGCAACGAACTTGCAAAGATCGGCGGAATAACACCAGCCGTGTTGAGCTTCAGCGGCAGGTGAGAAGCCTCACCACCAACCATACGGTTACCAGCCTGCCGCTTCGGATATTGCACAATGATTCGCCGCTGCGCCCGCTCCATGAACACCACGAAGACAATGACCGCTACAACGAGCACCATGAGGAGCAACAGGAAGATCGCATCCATCGCCCCTGTACGGCTAAGCTCAAACATCTGGGCCAGAGCTTGCGGCAGGTTTGCGACAATACCGGCAAAAATAATCAGCGAGATACCGTTACCAACCCCTCGTGCGGTGATCTGCTCACCAAGCCACATCAGGAACATGGTTCCGCCCACAATGGTAACCATTGTAGACACGAAGAAGATAACGTCTGGATTCAAAACTGCAGGACCATTCGGCCCCGTAAAGCCAGCAACGCCACTTGCAAGACCAAAGGACTGCACTGCGGCTAAGAAAACCGTGCCGAAGCGGGTATATTGGTTCAGCTTCTTGCGGCCAGCCTCACCATCCTTCTTCATTTGCTCGAAGGATGGAATAACCGCAGTCAACAGCTGTACGATAATGGAGGCCGAAATATACGGCATAATATTGAGCGCAAAGATCGACATGCGCCCGAGCGCGCCGCCTGCGAACATATCAAACATGCCAAGCACGCCAGCACCACCTGCCTGGTCAAAGACCGAAGCAAGAACGGCGGAGTCAACGCCCGGGATAGGGATGTACGTGCCTAATCGGTAAACAATCAGCGCAGCCAGCGTGAACCAAATGCGTTGTTTGAGTTCCGTGGCTTTACCGAACGCGCCAAAATTGACGTTCGAAGCCAACCTTTCGGCGGCTGACGCCATTACTCAGCAGCCTCTACCGGCGCCGCTTCAATCGTCACTGAACCGCCAGCCTTCTGCACCAATTCTTTGGCACCAGCAGACACACTATGGGCCGTGATATTCAATGATGCGGTCAACTCGCCCTTGCCCAATAACCGGGTGGGTGCGCCATTCGCACGAACAAGGCCAGCAGCCACAAGCGCGTCGCGGTCAATGCCCTTACCAGCATCAAGCCGTTTGTCGTCAACGGCCTTCTGCAAAGCACCGGTGTTCACAATTTCGTAATACACCTTGTTCCGAGGCTTAAAGCCACGCTTCGGCAAGCGGCGATAGATAGGCATTTGCCCACCTTCGAACCCTTTGATCGCCACACCGCTACGAGCCTTCTGGCCCTTAACGCCGCGCGTTGAGGTCTTGCCCATGCCTGAGCCAATGCCGCGACCGACGCGTTTCCGCGGCTTCGCGGAGCCGGGGTTGTCTCTAATTTCGTTAAGCCGCATGGCTTGTCCTCTCATGACCCTGCACTCTCATTTGGAGCGCTCGGGCGCGCATTCAAGCGTTGTCTTCTACCGCCACCAGATGGGCAACTTTACGGATCATGCCGCGAACAGACGGCGTATCCTCCAGATCGCGCACTCGGCCAATCTTGTTGAGGCCAAGGCCAATCAGCGTCGCACGCTGATAAGCTTGGCGCCTGATCGGGCTGCCTGTCTGGCGAACCCGGACTGTCTTTTTCTCGTCAGCCATTAGTCCTACTCCTCAGCTCCAGCTGCTTCCGCAGCCTCTGCATCGGCGCCACGACGACCGAGCACTTCGGGCACTTTCATACCGCGACGGCCCGCCACCTGACGAGGCGACTGGGTGTTGGCCAATGCGTCAAACGCAGCCTTCACCAAGTTATACGGGTTAGACGTGCCAACTGATTTGGCAACAACATCCTGGACCCCAAGCGCTTCGAACACAGCACGCATCGGGCCGCCAGCAATTACGCCGGTCCCTGGAGGTGCAGCACGAACCACAACCTTACCAGCGCCAAAGTGACCTTTGGCGTCATGATGAAGGGTGCGACCTTCGCGCAACGGCACGCGAACCATTGTCTTTTTGGCCTTTTCCGTTGCCTTACGAATCGCTTCAGGCACCTCGCGCGCTTTACCCGCGCCGAACCCGACACGACCAGCGCCATCGCCAGTTACGACCAGTGCGGAAAAACCGAACCGGCGACCGCCCTTGACGACTTTCGCGACGCGATTGATTGACACCAGTTTCTCGATGATGTCGCTCTCTTCGCGATCACGACCACCGCGATCACCTCTTGGACCTCTTGCCATGCTGTCTGTCCCGCTAGAACTTGAGACCGCCCTCGCGGGCGGCTTCGGCCAAGGCTTTCACCCGACCGTGATAACGATATGCGCCACGGTCAAACACGACCGCTTCAACGCCAGCTGCTTTCGCCCGTTCGGCGACCAGCTTGCCCACTTCAGACGCGGCATCCTTATCGGCACCCGTCTTTAGCTTGCTCCGCATATCTTTTTCGAGGCTTGAGGCTGCGGCCAGCGTTTTGCCGACGACATCATCAATAACCTGAGCATAAATATGCCGACCTGAACGAAAAACAGACAGCCGCAAGCGACCGCGCGATTTCCGCTTCAGCGCTGCGCGTGTGCGCGCGCGCCGGCGTTCCATCAATTGATTGGCGGTAAACATCCCGCGCGACTCCTACGTCAGAATTACTTCTTCTTGCCTTCTTTGCGGTAGATGAACTCATCCGCATACTTAACGCCCTTGCCCTTGTAAGGCTCTGGCGGCCGATAGGACCTGATCTCAGCAGCAATTTGGCCGACACGTTGCTTGTCAGCGCCGCTCACTGCAATCGCCGTTGGGCGCTCGCACTTAATGTCGATGCCTTCCGGGATAGGAAAGATCACGTCATGGCTAAACCCAAGCTGTAGCTTCAGGTTCTTACCCTCGACCTGAGCGCGATAACCAACACCGTTGATCTCGAGGTTCTTCGTGAACCCGTCCGTGACCCCTGTGACCAGGGATTGCGCCAGGCTACGCATCGTGCCCCACATCATCCGGCTCTTTTCCGGATTGCCTTTCGGCGTGATGACCAGCTTGCCATCTTTGAGGTCGGCCCCAATGGTGTCAGCTAAGCGAAGCGTACGCTCGCCCAACTTGCCTTTGGCCTTAATCATTTGACCGTCAACAGTAACCGTCGTTCCAGACGGCACCTCGATCGGGCTATTGCCAACACGTGACATTGCCTAATTCCTTTCCCGCTCGCTCAGAATATCTGGCAGAGCACTTCGCCGCCAACATTCTGGCTGCGCGCTTCATGGTCGGACAGCACACCCGATGGTGTCGACAATATAGAGATGCCGAGACCATTGCGATGTGGCTTGAGGTCCGAAACGCCGGTGTACACGCGGCGACCAGGCTTTGAAATCCGCTGAATCGTGCGAATGACGCCTTCACCTTCGTAATACTTCAGCTCGATCGACAGCTCATTCTTGCCGCCATCACGCTCGTGCATTTCGAAGCCGCGGATATAGCCTTCCCGCTTTAACACTTCCAATACATTCGCGCGCAGCTTCGAAGCCGGCGAGTTAACTACTGCTTGCCCGGCCCGCTGTCCATTACGGATGCGAGTCAACATATCCCCGAGCGGATCGCTTAAAGCCATCCTCTAATCCTCACCAGCTCGACTTCGTAACGCCAGGAATCATGCCAGTTGAGGCAAGATCACGCAGAGCAATACGAGACATCTTGAATTTGCGGTAATAGGCGCGCGGACGACCAGTGACGAGGCACCGGTTACGGACACGCGTCTTCGACGAATTGCGCGGCAATTTAGCCAGCGCCAAGGTCGCGGCGAAGCGTACATCAGCAGGCTGGGACTGATCGCTGATCAGATCCTTAAGCTCCGCACGCTTCTCGGCATACCTGGCCACCAGTTTTTGCCGGCGGAGATTGGTTTCAATGGCGCTAATCTTAGCCATGCTAATCGGGCTCCTTCGCGCTTAGTTCGGGAACGGCATGTTGAAGCCTTTGAGGAGTTCGAGCGCTTCCTCATTAGACTTAGCCGTTGTGCAGATAATAACGTCCATGCCGCGGATCTCATCGATCTGGTCGTATTGGATCTCCGGGAACACCAACTGCTCTTTAAGACCCATGGCAAAGTTGCCATTGCCGTCAAAAGACTTGGAGTTCAATCCACGAAAATCACGAACGCGCGGCAGAGCAATATTCACCAGGCGATCCATGAACTCGTACATGCGTTGGCGACGCAGCGTAACCTTACAGCCGATCGCCATGCCATCGCGCAGCTTGAACGTCGCGATGGAATTCTTCGCCATCGTTACGACAGGCTTTTGACCTGCAATCAAAGTCATGTCCTGAACAGCGGACTGAACTTTCTTGCTATCATTAACGGCCTCGCCGACGCCAATGTTCAGGACAACCTTGTCCAACCGAGGCATCTGCATTGCGTTGGCGTACTGGAATTTCTCCTGCATCGCCGGACGCACGACGTCCTGATAATGTTGTAATAACCTTGCCATGTCCGTCTACCGATCAATCGTTTCGCCGGAGGACTTGGCGACGCGTACTTTGCGGCCATCATCCAGCGTCTTGAAGCCGACACGGGTCGGCTTGTCCGAAACAGGGTCAACATGGGAGATATTAGAGACGTGAATTGACGCCTCTTTCTCAACGATGCCACCTTGGGCGAACTGGGTCGGCTTCGTGTGCCGCTTGACCATGTTCACGCCTTGAACGATCACCCGATCATCCTTGGGCATAACCTTGAGGACTTCACCCCGTTTGCCTTTATCACGACCGGCCAGCACAGCTACCTGGTCGCCTTTACGAATACGTTGCATTTCCCAAAAGCCTCCTAAAGCACTTCTGGGGCGAGCGAGATGATCTTCATGAAACGGCGGGCGCGCAATTCACGCACCACCGGCCCAAAGATACGTGTCCCGATCGGCTCCAACTGAGCATTGATAAGTACAGCCGCGTTCTTGTCGAAGCGGATCGTCGTACCGTCTTCGCGCTGCACGTCCTTCGCAGTCCGAACGACGACGGCGCGATGCACCTCACCCTTCTTAACGCGACCGCGCGGAATGGCATCCTTAACAGAGACCACAATGACATCGCCAACAGACGCATAACGCCGCTTCGTGCCGCCGAGGACACGAATACACTGGACCCGCTTAGCACCAGAGTTGTCTGCGACCTCAAGGTTGGATTCAACCTGGATCATAGGTTAGCCCTCCCCGCCAGCGGCGGCATCAGCTTGGCTAATCACTGTCCAGCGCTTTCTCGCTGACAATGGCCGGCTTTCAATAATCTCAACCTGATCACCTGTCTTGAATTCATTGGCCTCGTCGTGCGCCATGAACTTCTTAGACGTGGTCATGATCTTACCATACGCCTTGTGGCGTACCCGGCGTTCGACGCGGACCACGATGGACTTTTCCATCTTATCGCTCACTACGAAGCCTCGTAATACTCGTTTGGGCATGGGTTACAGCCTCCGCGTCAAACCGCTGCCTGACGTTGCTCTTCGAGCACCGTCAGAATGCGGGCAATATCTCTACGGACCGTCTGAACGCGGGCCGTGTTTTCCAATTGGCCGGACGCTTGCTGGAAGCGCAAGTTCAGCGCCTCTTTCTTCAGCGCGGCCAGTGACTCTTTCAATTCGTCAGCGCTTTTCGCGCGTACTTCGCCAGCTTTCATGGCCCTACTCCTCAGCGCCAAGGCGCGTCACGACGCGTGTGTTGATAGGGAGCTTTGCAGCCGCCAGTTCAAACGCCACGCGAGCAACATCAGCCGGCACGCCTTCCATCTCAAACATGATGCGACCTGGCTTAACCCGGCACATCCAATATTCCGGCGAACCCTTACCTTTACCCATACGGACTTCAGCAGGCTTCGTGGACACAGGCACATCCGGGAATATGCGTATATAGACCTTACCTTGACGGCGAATGTGGCGTGTCATTGCCCGACGCGCTGCTTCAATCTGGCGCGCAGTGATGCGACCAGGCTGTAGCGCCTTCAAACCAATGGAGCCAAAGTTCAGATCCGTGCCGCCCTTAGCGAGCCCATGGATCCGGCCTTTATGCGCCTTCCGGTATTTTGTACGTTTCGGACTGAGCATCGCTCAAATCTCCAAACTAGAAAAACTTAATTCTGGCGCGTCGCAGCCGGCTGTTCACTCGCAAGGCGCTTATCCCGTGCCATCGGATCATGACCGATGACTTCGCCCTTAAAGATCCAGCATTTCACACCGCAAATGCCATAGGTCGTCTTCGCTTCAGCAAAGCCGTAGTCAATGTCTGCCCGCAGCGTATGCAGAGGAACACGCCCCTCACGATACCATTCGGTCCGCGCGATCTCGGCACCGCCAAGACGGCCCGCACAGTTCAACCGAATCCCAAGCGCACCAAGACGCATTGAGCTCTGCACCGCACGCTTCATCGCACGTCGGAACGATACACGGCGTGTCAATTGCTGCGCCACATTGTCCGCAACGAGCTGCGCGTCGACTTCAGGCTTACGAACTTCAACAATGTTGATGCTGACATCACTGTTGATCAGCTTGTTCAGCTCACCACGCAGCTTATCGATATCCGCACCCTTTTTGCCGATAACCACGCCAGGGCGCGCTGTGTAGATCGTAACACGAGGCTTCTTAGCTGGACGCTCAATCAGGATCCGGCTGATGCCAGCCTGCGCGAGCTTGTCCGTCAAATACGCACGGATGGCTAAGTCTTCATGGAGCAAATCACCGAAGTCATCCCCCGCATACCAGCGGGATTCCCACGTACGGTTAATGCCGAGGCGAAGACCAATTGGATTGACCTTATGACCCATCAGGAAGCCTCCTCAGCGTCTTCAACTTCGCGGACAACAATCGTCAGATTGCTAAAAGGCTTCTGGATGCGCGCGGCACGGCCACGGGCACGGGCATGGATGCGCTTCAGCATCATCTGCTTGCCAACCGAAGCTTCGCCAACGACCAAACGGTCAACATCAAGCTGGTGATTATTCTCAGCATTCGCGATCGCCGCAGACAATGCTTTACGCACGTCTTGCGCAATGCGCTTTGGCGAGAACTCAAGCACGTTCAAAGCATGCTCGACACGCTGGCCGCGAATTTGGCCCGCAACCAAGTTCAGCTTCTGCGGGCTAACCCGCAGGAACTTCACAAAGGCGCGCGCTTCATTGTCAGCGGTGCGCGACGGATTAGATCCCTTACCCATCAGCCCCTCTTAGATTTCTTGTC
Source organism: Alphaproteobacteria bacterium (assembly GCA_040263875.1). Lineage (GTDB taxonomy): Bacteria > Pseudomonadota > Alphaproteobacteria > Bin95 > Bin95 > VMCJ01. Next base: position 2,903 of record JBDQJI010000025.1, on the reverse strand, counting down.
AGCCATGTGACCATAGTAGGTCCGTGTCGGCGAAAACTCGCCGAACTTGTGGCCGATCATGTTTTCATTGACCGAGACGGGAATGAATTTCTGCCCATTGTGAACGCCGAACGTGAGACCCACGAACTGCGGCAATACCGTTGAACGGCGTGACCAAGTCCGGATCACGTCATTGCGCCCACTTTCACGAACAGCTTCTGCCTTCTTGAGCAGATAGCCATCCACAAACGGGCCTTTCCATACGGAGCGCGCCATCGTCTACCCCTACTTACCGTAACGACGCCGGACGATCTTGCCGTCTGACGGTTTCTTTTTGCGAGTTCTGTGACCCTTGGTAGGTTTACCCCACGGAGTAACAGGATGACGACCACCGGAGGTGCGGCCTTCGCCGCCGCCATGCGGGTGATCAACCGGGTTCATGACAACGCCGCGCACATGCGGGCGTTTGCCTTTCCAGCGATTACGACCGGCTTTAGCAAGCGTTTGGTTGCTGTTGTCCGGATTAGATACAGCGCCGATTGAAGCCCAGCATTCCTGGCTAACCATCCGAACCTCGCCAGATGCCAAGCGAAGGAGCGCCTCGCCGGAGTCCCGGCCAACCAGTTGAACGTAAGCACCAGCAGCACGAGCGATCTGACCGCCCTTACCTGGCTTCATCTCAACATTGTGGATGACGGTGCCGACTGGGATGCGACGAAGCTGAAGTGCATTACCCGGCTTAATATCGGCATTGTCGCCGGACATAACCGTGTCACCAACGGCTAACCGCTGCGGTGCCAGGATATAAGCGAGCTCGCCATCTTCGTATTTGAGCAGCGCAATAAAAGCCGTACGGTTTGGATCATATTCCAGCCGTTCGACAATTGCAGGGATGCCATCGCGGCCCCGGCGCTTAAAGTCCACAAACCGATACCGGCGCTTATGCCCGCCGCCACGATGGCGTGCGGTAATGTGGCCATGATTGTTACGACCACCGGACTTTTTCAGGCCCTCAGTCAAATCTTTGACCGGGCGACCTTTCCAAAGCGCGGAACGATCTACAAGGACCAATCCGCGACGTCCTGGAGACGTCGGTTTATATTTTTTCAGAGCCATTCTGCTCTCTCCTCCCCGGTTTCGCCGTTAGACGCCGGACGCGACATCGATCATGTCGCCGTCGGCCAGGGTTACGATTGCTTTCTTGACGTCCTTGCGCTTGCCCAGCATGCCGCGGAACCGCTTGACCTTGCCTTTGACGCGGATCGTATTGACCGCCGTTACGGAGACATTGAACAGGCTTTCGACGGCCTGCTTAATCTCTGCTTTGTTGCTGTCAATCGCGACCTCAAAAGTCACATGATTATGTTCGGATATCAGGGTCGCTTTCTCACTAATGATTGGCTTACGCAGCACGTTCATTATCTGGTTTTGCGTCAGCGGGCTCGCCGCTGGTTTGATTGCTCTTGCCCGGCTCATTTGAGGCGCGCCTCCAGGTGCTCAACTGCATCCCGGGTCATGATGAGCATGTCCCGGCGCATGATATCAAAAACGTTGGCGCCTTGCTGCGGCAGAACATCGACACCAGCAAGATTGCGCGCTGCACGGGCGAACCCAGCATCAACTTCAGCGCCACCGACCACAAGAATCGACCGTGCTCCAAGGCCGTCAAGCTGCGCTTTCAGGCTCTTTGTCTTAGCGTCATCGAGCGCAAGGCTTTCCACGATCATCAACTTTCCTTCTGCCTGCTTGGCAGAAAGAGCGGACCGCATACCCAACCGACGGACTTTCTTCTGAAGGTTATGAGCATGACTGCGGACGCGTGGACCATGAGCAACAGCGCCGCCCCGGAACAAGTTGGCGTTCGCACTGCCGTGACGCGCGCGACCAGCACCTTTTTGGCGACCGATACGTGTTTTGGTGACAGACACCTCTGCGCGTTCTTGGGTCTTGTGCGTACCGGCCTGGCGCTTAGCAAGCTGCCAGCGCACGACGCGCGCAACGATGTCGCCGCGTGGCTCAATGCCAAACACGTCGTCGGAGACTTCGATCTCGCCCGCGTCCGTGTTGCCAAGTGTTTTCATGGAGAGTTTCATTGGACCTATTCCTCCCCGCCTTCAGCAGCAGCTTCGGGCGCATCGGCGGCAGCGGACTCGCCATCATCATTGGCCGGCGCTTCGCTGGCCTTAAGGCCGGCTGGGAACGGTGCGTCACTCGGCATGGGCCGACGAATTGCATCGCTGATATAGATATAACCGCCTGCCGAGCCGGGCACGGCACCTTTGACCATCACTAAGCCGCGCTCAGCATCAATGCGTGCGACCTTCAGGTGCTGCTGGGTACGATTGCGCGCCCCCATCTGTCCGGCCATTTTCTTGCCCTTCCACACCTTACCTGGATCCTGGCTGTTGCCGGTAGAACCATGGGAACGGTGAGAGATGGACACGCCATGAGTAGCGCGAAGACCGCCAAACCCGTGTCGCTTCATGGCACCGGCGAAACCTTTACCGATGGTCTCGCCCGAAATGTCGACCAATTGACCTTCAAGGAAATGATCAGCGGACAACTCAGCCCCGACATCAATCAACGCATCATCACTGACGCGGAATTCCTTCAAGCGTTTCTTTGGCTCGACCTCGGCTTTCGCGAAGACGCCGCGCATTGGCTGCGGCACGTTCTTCGGCTTTGCCGGATCATAACCAAGCTGCACGGCCGCATAGCCATTAGCATCAGGCGTGCGCTGGCCAACAACAAAATTGCCGCTGACATCGATGACGGTTACGGGGATATGCGCCCCGCCTTCGCCAAACAACCGTGTCATACCGAGCTTGCGCCCGATCAAACCGGTCCTACGGATGGGCTTTGACCTTGCCATAAACTTAGACCTTGATCTCTACATCGACGCCGGCAGAGAGATCGAGGCGCAT
>JBDQJI010000024.1:0-42351 GCA_040263875.1 Alphaproteobacteria bacterium | reverse complement strand
TGCACGTCGCTGCCGTTCGACAGCTTCACCTCAATCTCCCGCAGCAGCTTAAGTATGTCCTCGTCTGAATGACGTTTCCGAGCCATCACATCCCCCTTCAGTCTCTAAAAATAGTGGCCCAGTTTTAGGGGGGAAGGACAAGCGTGATAGAATGTTTGCGAGAGAGGGAACATCATTGATTCCATCCGCAGATTTAACAAACGGAGCCTAAACCCAGTGCCAAATATTCCAACAGAGATGCGTGCGATTGAGATACCGGAACCAGGCGGGCCGGAAGCTTTAAAAATCTGTACCCGGCCCGTGCCAGAAGCGGCAGCAGGCGAAGTGCTGGTGCGTGTGAAAACGGCGGGTATTAATCGGGCAGACACCCTACAGCGTATGGGCTTGTACCCTATGCCGCCTGGTGCCACGGATATTCCTGGACTTGAAGCCAGTGGCGAGGTCGTGGCGCTGGGCGCTGGCGCCAGCCGCTTCAAGGTTGGCGATGAAGTGTGCGCGCTGCTGTCGGGCGGCGGATATGCCGAATACGTCAATGTGCCAGAACCGCAATGCATGACGCTGCCGCCGAAGGTCGATCTGCATTCAGCCGGCGGTGTCCCAGAGACGTTCTGCACCGTATGGACTAACGTGTTTGAACGGGCAGCACTCAAACCTGGCGAAGTCTATTTGGCACAAGGCGGCACCAGCGGCATTGGCTATACCGGCATCCAATTGGCGAAGGCCTTTGGATCACCGGTTCTGGCAACAGCCGGATCAGACGCTAAAGCGCGCGCATGTGAAGAATTTGGTGCCGATCGGGGCATTAACTATAAGACGGAGGATTTCGTCGCGATTGGCAAGGAATTCACAGACGGCCGCGGCGTCGACGTGATCCTGGATATGATTGGCGGGGATTATATTCCGCGCCAGCTAGAGCTTCTCGCCCGTGAAGGCCGCTTATGCTTTGTCGCGTTGATGGGCGGGACCAAGGTTGAGGCAGACTTTGGCTTGGTGCATCGCAAGCATTTGACCGTCACAGGTTCCACCCTACGCTCACGCTCAGTTGAGCAAAAAGGCAGCATCTGCCGCGCGCTGGAGGAGAAAGTGTGGCCGCTATTTGAGAGTGGTAAATGTTGGCCCGTCATCCACAAGACCTTCCCGCTTGATCAAGCAGCAGAAGCGCATGCGTTGATGGAATCCAGCCAGCACATTGGCAAGATCATGCTGGAAACCTAGTACTCTGCTCCGTTTCCCTCACCCTCTCAGCGTCACTCGGAGAACTCTATGATGGATGCAATCCGCGCCCGGATGCGGGAGTCCGCCATTGCGGACGAAGCAAAAGCGCTCGATCAGCTTGTTAATGTCGCTGGTTTGACGCTGAGGGAGAGAGAGGCAATTGCGGACCATGCCGTCCGCATGATCCAGGCTGTACGCACCGGCGCCAGTCACGGGATGATGGAGGAGTTTCTTGGTGAATATGGCCTCTCGAGCAAGGAAGGCGTGGCGCTCATGTGCCTCGCTGAAGCCTTGCTTCGGGTGCCAGACGCGGAGACCATTGATGATCTGATCCAGGACAAAATTGCGTCTCACGATTGGAGCACGCATCTGGGCAGCTCTGACTCCTAGCTTGTAAACGCATCCACATGGGCGTTGATGCTGACAGGGCGGGTGATCGATGAGGACGACAGCTCTGGAGTCGTTGGCGCATTGCGCGGCGTGGTCCGTCGATTGGGTGAGCCTGTCGTCCGTGTCGCAGTATCGCGGGCAATGCGGGAAATGGGGGCGCAGTTTGTCCTTGGCCGCACGATTGACGAAGCCATAAGCAACGGCGCTGACGCCCGCGACGACGGCTACACATTTTCCTACGACATGTTGGGAGAGGCAGCCCGGACTGAGGACGACGCACAGCGATACCACGGCGCTTACTCCCAAGCGATTTCGGCTATTTCGCTCCGTGCTGAGAGCGATGACACACGAGAAAATCCTGGAATTTCAGTGAAACTCTCCGCGCTGCACCCACGCTATGAATACGGGCAACGTGAGGATGTCGTGCCGGTTCTGGCGGGGCGTGTGCTGCAACTGGCCTGCGCCGCTAAAGATGGCGCACTTGGCTTTAACATAGACGCCGAGGAGCAAGACCGGCTCGATCTCTCATTAGATGTCATTGAGGCAGTACTGAGGGATGAACGGCTGGCTGGATGGGATGGCTTTGGTGTCGTCGTACAAGCCTATGGGCCGCGCGCGCCGTTCGTCTTGGACTGGCTGTATGCGTTGGCTGAAGAACTCGGCCGTAAGGTAATGGTTCGGCTGGTTAAAGGTGCCTACTGGGATACGGAAATTAAACGGGCCCAAGTGCTGGGTTTGGATGGTTTTCCCGTGTTCACACGCAAGCGAAATACAGACGTCAGCTACATTGCTTGCGCTCGTAAATTGTTGCAGATGACGGACCGGATCTATCCGCAATTCGCCACCCATAACGCACATACGGCAGCGGCAGTTTTGCATCTGGCCGACAAGCGCCATGAGGGATTTGAGTTTCAGCGTCTGCATGGCATGGGTGAAGCACTGCATGATGTTGTGATGGCGGAATCCGGCGTTCGCTGTCGGATCTATGCGCCCGTTGGTGCACACCGGGACCTGCTGGCCTATTTGGTTCGGCGATTGCTGGAGAACGGTGCTAATTCCTCCTTCGTTCACCAAATCGTGGACGATGATGTACCGCCCGAATCCATCGCCCGTGACCCATTCTGGACGATTGAGGATCAAGGCCCCGCCGCAAGCCCGGTCATTGATCGACCAAGTGCAATCTTCGACAGACGCGTGAATTCCAAAGGATGGGACATTACCGATCCACTAATTGTCGCCGCAATTGAGGCAGGGCGCGCGCCCTTTGCTGCGCCCTATCAATGGGGCAAAGATGGGATGTCGATACCCAATCCGGCGCATCCGGACGAAATTGTTGGCCATGTTGTATTAGCCACGCCTGCGATCGCTGAAGTTGCAGTAAAATGCGCTGTCGAGGCTGCGCCCGGGTGGGCTGCTGTGCCGGTCGCTGAACGGGCTCAAATCATCAATCGTGTGGCCGATTTATATGAACGCGATGCCTATGAGATTTTTGCATTGGCGGCGCGTGAAGCCGGCAAGATTGTGGCCGACTGTGTGGCAGAGGTCCGCGAGGCTGTCGACTTCCTCCGATTTTATGCCGTTGAGGCGGCCAAGGCTGAATGCGATAGTCAGGCACGCGGCGTGATCGTCTGTATCTCGCCGTGGAATTTCCCACTGGCGATTTTCACTGGGCAGGTGGCAGCTGCTTTGGTCACAGGTAACGCCGTTGTCGCAAAGCCTGCGGAACAAACGCCATTGATCGCACAAAAGGCTGTTGCGTTGATGCTTGAAGCAGGCGTTCCAAGCGGCGTGCTCCAACTGGTCGTTGGCGATGGCGCTATCGGTGCGGCGTTGACGTCTAGTCCGCTGATCGGCGGCGTCTGCTTCACAGGGTCTACTGAAGTCGCCAAGCTGATTGATCAGCAATTGGCTGAAACAGCCGCACCTGATGCGATGCTGATCGCGGAGACGGGCGGATTGAACGCCATGATCGTGGATTCAACAGCTCTGCCGGAACAGGCTATCCGCGACATCGTGGCCGCGGCTTTTCAGAGCGCGGGACAGCGATGTTCCGCATTGCGCATTCTCTACCTCCAGCGCGATATTGAGGAGCGTTTTCTGGACATGCTCTATGGGGCAATGGATGCATTGAAGATCGGCGACCCTTGGGCGTTCTCCACCGATGTGGCACCGGTTATTGATGCTGATGCCCGAGACTCCATTGAGACCTACTGTGAGGGAAAGGCAGGCGAAGGCCGCCTCCTGAAGGCGCTTGCCACGCCCTCAAATGGACTTTTCGTAGCGCCACACGTTCTTCGTATTTCAGGGATTGGTGCGATGGAGCGGGAAGTGTTCGGGCCTGTCCTGCACGTCGCGCGGTTTGATGCTGATGATATTGATGCAGTGGTTGATGATATCAACGCACGCGGTTACGGCCTCACGATGGGCCTGCATACGCGCATTGATGGGCGGGTCCAGCGGGTATTTGAGACGGCGGATATCGGTAACCTCTATATCAACCGGAACCAGATCGGCGCTGTGGTCGGGTCTCAGCCATTCGGCGGGGAAGGCCTTTCTGGCACTGGCCCCAAAGCTGGTGGACCGCATTATCTCTCTCGCTTCCGCAAACCTGTTATGGAAGTAGTTCCATCTGGTGGTGGTAAAGCAGCAATCGTCAGCGCTTCGGTAATCCAATCAGCATTTGATCAAATCAATGCTTCAGATTGGTCAGCTAGGCTTGATCGGATCGGAACACTGCGGCGCGCCTTAAGAGGCAAAGCGCCAGAAGCGATGGCAGCAGCTGCAGCGTTAGAGCAAGGGCCAATAGATTTGCCGGGACCGACCGGCGAATCCAACCGACTGAGGCTGGCTGAGAAAGGCCGTGTTCTATGCCTAGGCCTGACTGCGGACGCAGCGTTGGCGCAAACAGTGCAGGCTTTGGCGACGGGCAATAGCGTTGTCGCGGTCGCCGCGAAGATCAATTCAGCAATCGGTCCACTCATCGAAGCCGGCCTGCCTGTTGCCGGAATTGATGGCGTGGCGGACATGGCTGCCATTGAAACATTGGCATTGGATGCCGTCGCGGCCACTGGTTCCGCCGACAACTTAAGGCCCATCCGCCGCGCGTTGGCGGCTCGGAATGGACCCATTTTGCCGCTGATTTCGTATCGGATATCGCCAGCATCATATGCCAGCGAACGCGCGTTGTGCATCGACACCACGGCGGCAGGCGGCAACACCGCCCTGCTCGCCCGGGTAGGTGACGAAGACGTTAGCTAACGTTAGGCGGCCGCCAACACGCGCGTGATCGCGCCATCAATGGCGTCTGTGATTTGGTCCAGGTCAGACTTTGTGCAGATCAGCGCTGGGCTAAGGCAAAGGGTATTGTTTAGCCCATTGAATGATCGGTTGGTGACGCCAATGATAACAGCGGAATTGGACATGCAATCCGCGACGATGGCTTGGCCGATGCTTTCGTGTACTGGCTCTTTGGTTTCCCGGTCCGCCACCAATTCAGCGCCACAGAACAGGCCTTTGCCGCGCACGTCGCCGATGATTTGATGCTTGGCTTTCAGGCCTTCCAGCTTCTCGATCAAGTATTCGCCCATCTCCGTGCAGTTTTCCAGGAGTTTCTCGTCCTCCAGAATGCGCATGTTCTCCAGCGCCGCTGCGGGGCCAGCTGCGCAACCGCCGAATGTAGAGATATCGCGGAAATAGCTCATGGAGTCGCTTGGATCAGCTTTGAATTCGTTGAATACGGCCTCTGTCGTGACCGTGCAGGAAATCGCGGCATAACCGGATGCAACACCCTTCGCCATAGTCACCATGTCTGGTTCCACGCCGTAGTGCTGGTAGCCAAACCAAGTGCCGGTGCGGCCCATGCCACAGACAACTTCATCGATGATCAGCAGGATGTCGTACTTCTTGCAGATTTCCTGCACCCAGTCCCAATAGCCCTTAGGTGGCTCAATTACGCCGCCGCCTGCTGTTACCGGTTCAAGAATTAGCCCGCCGACCGTATCAGCGCCCTCACGCAGAATAACCTCTTCGATCGCATTGGCGGCACGGATGCCGTAGTCATCAACATCGCCCCACTGGGAGCGGTATTCCAAGCAATGTGGAACTTCGACGAAGCCGGGTGTGAACGGACCATATTGCTCACGCCGTTGGGCCTGACCGCCGGAAGAGAGCGCTGTGATCGTTGTGCCGTGATAATCCCGGTCCCGGAACAGAATCTTGTGCTTCTTGCCGCCATACTTGTTATGGGCAATTTGGCGGACAATTTTGTAAGCCTTTTCATTGGCTTCAGAGCCAGAGTTCGAGTAATATACGCGGCTCATGCCCGGCATCTTCGCGATCAATTGTTCAGCGAATTTGGCACCTGGAATGCTGCCGGCAGAATTGGCGAAATAGTTCAGCTTGACCAATTGGTCCCGAACGGTATCAGCGATTGTCTCACGGCCATAGCCAACGTTGACTGTCCATACACCGCCCGAAACTGCATCCAGATGCTCGCGACCAGCGGTATTCCATACCCGCATGCCCTTGCCCTCAATGATGATGAGCGGGTCTACGGTTTCGTACTTTTTATGCTGGGAAAGGTGATGCCAGACATGCGCTTTGTCGGCTTCGATGATTTGGCTGTAGTCATTCTCACCAACGCGCATATCCATGGTCTTATTCCTTCCAGCAGGGTGGCTTCATAATCCGAATTGAACCTGCCTACACCTAGCATAAAGTGACAGCAACCGCATCCCAGGCCGCATTTGGGCTGAGGGATGTCTATGCGTGACCCTGTCCGCCTAAAAACATTGTTCCGAGCCATTGAGGATTTGTAGAATGCTTTAACGCAACACCATTATTAATTTTGACGTTGAGTATTAGAAGGCAGGCTGATTTATGCATATCCTACTAGGGCTGGTATCATTGCTGACCGTTGTTGGCGGTATTATATTTTGGCTTCGCATGGTGTCCCGCGCGACAAAGGGTGCGATTGAGCTAAGCGATGACGTGAGGGCCGCATTTCGGCGCTTTGGGTTCACCGCGAAATCCCAAACAGACCCTTTAGATGCAGTTGATGATTCACGAATTGCAGCGGTCGGAATTTTCATGGCGCTTGCACGGATGGATGGAGAATTGTCCAGAGAGCAGATTGCCGGTATTCGCAGCGAGAGCGCACGCCTATTCAACACCACGGATCGTGAGGCCGAAGACCTAACCGTGATTGGCAAATGGCTAGTTCAAGAACGTAGGCCTGAAGAATCCGTTCGCCGCCTAACTGTTTAGTCCCGGCATTTGGTTGGCCGCCTCACCGCGAATGAGGCCCGTGCATTTATCAGCAGTGCTGAAAACATTGCGGCCATGGAAGGTGCCATCGCAGATGAGCAACGCGAAACTATCGAAGCGTTACGCCGCGAACTTCGTTAGGCGTAGCGCGCTAAGCCGATGGCTTTGCTGCTTGAGGTGCCGGATATTCCTCATAGCACCCTCCGCCATGGATTAGACTCTGTCCGGGCTTGGCTGCCTCATTGGTCGTGTTGGTTTTTCCGGCATTCGCTTGCCCGGCCATAAGGTTGAAGCCAAGTGCCGCCGTGGCTACAATGAAGGTCCTAAACATGTGTTTTCCCCTTTGTTTGTAATGCCGTCTGGGAACATTTTGCCCTAAATCATCGCATCTGGCTATCCACGCGGCGATCTGCAGCGTTGACGAAGTCTTTGCGCTCCTGCAAACCCCGCCCATGTTACGCATTACAGACCTAAACTTTGCCATTGAAGGCAAGCCCCTTTTTGAGGGTGCCAGCGCATTCATCCCCACGGGCCATAAGGTTGGCCTGATTGGGCGGAATGGTGCGGGTAAAACAACGCTGTTCAAGCTGATCCGCGCTGAATTGCAAACCGATGGCGGTGACATCTCTCTTCCCGCTCGCGCCCGCATTGGCGGCGTTGCACAGGAAGTACCATCAAATGAGGTCTCGCTGATCGATACGGTGCTGGCGGCAGATATTGAGCGTGCTGCCTTGTTAGAAGAGTCCGAAACTGCAACTGACGCCAACCGTATCAGCGAAATTCAAACGCGCCTGACAGACATTGACGCTTGGTCTGCTGAAGCCCGCGCCGGTACAATCCTGAATGGCATGGGCTTCAGCCATGCCCAGCAATTGATGCCCTGCTCCGCTTTCTCGGGCGGTTGGCGGATTCGCGTCGCATTGGCGGCTGTTCTGTTCTCCGAGCCTGATTATCTGCTGCTCGATGAGCCAACGAATTACCTGGATCTTGAAGGCGCGCTCTGGCTGGAAAACTATCTGGGCAAGTATCCGCATACCGTCATCATCATCAGCCATGACCGGCAGTTGCTGAACCGGGCTGTCACCAGCATTCTGCATCTCGAAAACCGCAGCCTGACCTTCTATTCCGGCCCGTATGACCAATTTGCCCGCCAACGGGCTGCCCAGCGCGCTGTTCAAGCCGCCCAAGCCAAGAAGCAAGATCTCCGCCGGGCGCATCTACAAAGCTTCGTTGATCGTTTCAAAGCGAAGGCAACGAAGGCCAAGCAGGCTCAATCGCGTGTGAAGATGCTTGAGAAAATGGAGACAATCCGCGCGCCAGAAGATGATGCACGGACCGTTTTCACGTTCCCGGAACCAGAGGAATTGTCACCGCCCATTATCTCGACCGAGAGCGTTTCTGTTGGTTACGACGATAATATTGTGCTCAAGGGCCTGAATCTTCGTGTCGATCAGGATGACCGTATCGCTCTGCTAGGCCAGAACGGCGAGGGCAAGACGACACTAGCGAAGCTATTGTCCGGGCGCTTAAAGCCCATGGGCGGACGCATCACGACAGCGCGAAAACTGCGCATCGGCTTTTTTGCACAGCATCAGGTCGAAGAGCTGATTGTTGAAGACACGCCGCTCCAGCATTTGATGCATGAGCGGCCGCAGGAGCCTCAGTCCAGGCTCCGCGCTCGGCTTGCTGGGTTTGGCCTTGGCGCTGAGAACGTTGAAACGCCGGTTGGGCGCCTATCTGGCGGTCAGAAGGCGCGGCTTTCTTTGTTGTTGGCTACCTTGCCCGCGCCGCATCTGCTGATTTTGGATGAGCCGACCAACCACTTGGACATCGAAAGCCGGGAAGCGTTAGTTGAGGCACTAACGGCCTATTCAGGTGCAGTAATCCTAATCAGCCATGACATGCATTTGCTTTCCATGGCTGCAGACCGGCTATGGCTCGTCAAAGATGGCGCTGTCCGTCCGTATGATGATGATCTGGACGCATATAGGCGAATGCACCTGCAAGGTGCGGCTAAGAAAAAGCGCGATAAACCGCCAACGACACAAGCAAAGAAGGTTGCAGTGCCGACGGCACCTGCTGCTCCCGCAGCGCCAGTGGATCCTGTGGCGATGCGCCAGAAGGTCATCCAATACCAGGACCGGGTCAAAAAATTGACGGAAGCAAAAGAAAAGCTTGCAGCTAAGCTTGCAGACCCTCGTCTTTATAGCACCGAGCAAATCGGGCGTGCTGAAGGGCTGCAAAAGAAGTTTGCGGAAGTTGAGGAAGCGATCGATCAGGCGGAAACTCGTTGGCTCGCTGCGCTTGAGAAGCTGGAAGGTGCGGCCTAACAGATTATTCTGCTGCAATCGCAGGCGTTGGCAGCACCATCGGCCTTGCGACGGAGCAAAAAATCTCAGCCTGTCGACGTAAAGTTCCGTCAGACATGCCCGGATAGCAGGGTATAACAACCAAATTCGTCAGCATGCTTTCCGCGATATGCGCTCGGAGATCCTCCCGCCCTTCAGGTGGGGCAATGGCTTCAGAGCGCGGCAAGTCACAAGCGTCAAAGCCTTTTAGACGAAGCGCCTGGATGACCTCTGTGGGGTTCTCAACAATGGCTGGAAACACCCAGTAGTCATGATGTTTGGCAGCGCCCGCTGGTAGAACAGCAAAGTCTTTGAGCAAGTCACGCAGCAGCTTGCCCTGGCGGGTCCGTTCCGCGAGTTCCGCCGTTACATTCTGTGATAAGCGGCGGCGCAATAGCTTTAGCAATGCTGGTGAGCAACGCATGCGGAGTTGCTTTGGCGTCTTCTGCTTCGCCACATCGCGCACAGCATTAGACATGGCCGTGTCATAATCCCGACCCAGCCAGCGGCAGACCGTTGCAACGGTTCCGAAGACAATGCGCGATGTTGCGATCTTCAGGACGCCGAACGTCAATGCACGCTTCACATGCGCCTTGTCTGCCTGCACCGGATAATCCGCCTGAATTCTGCGCATCGTCGCCAGTAAGCTCTCGTCATTGACCGTCAAGATGCCGCCGCCGAGGCAGGTTTTCGTTTTGATCGGGCCGAAACTGAACATGGCGACATCTGCCAATGGCGACCCACGATAGATGCCGTCATAGGCTTGGGCGCAATCTTCGATCAGCAGGATGCCCTGCTCTCTGGCAAAGTCGGAGACTGGTTGAAGGTCAAACCGCGCGCCAAACAAATGCGCGACCACGAATACTTTCGCGCGGCCGTCTGCAGCGCGAACTGCGGCATCCATGCGTGGTCGCATGTCGTCCAGATCAAGCTCCACCGGCACTGGAACCAGACCAAGGCGTTCAACCGCGCGGACCATCTGTTTTACGTTGAGTGCGGAGAACAGCACTGCATCGCCTTCAGTCAACCGCCCATCAGCCATCCTGGCCTGCAACAGCAAGTCAAACCCGCTTCGGACGGAGAAACATGCGATCGCGTCGCCCTTGGGAGACCAGAATGTCTCCAAGTCTCGCTGCAGCACATCGACGTCGCCGCCGCGCATGCCTGATATGGTCGTAAAGACGATATCCGACCAATCGACTTTCAGTTTGACCCGCGCCCACATGGGCTACACTCCACGCCGTTTGATGCAGGCATTCTACAATGTCTCAGCCCGTTTCAGTAGCGCCTGCCCTGCGGCCTAATATCCAGCCTTCGACTGCGTGTACCTTCGGGTCATCAGGCGTCCCCGGCGCGCGAATGCCCTGCACGACCTGTAGCATTCCAAGCGCGCCTACCATGGCATCAAACGCATCATCGCCCATGGGGAAGCCTTGCATAATGACAGTCTGGGCCTCTGGCTGAAACAGCGCACCGAGTTTTAGCCCAGCGGCCAAAAGTGCATCGGCGTCTTCGGCGCGGTGCTGCTGATTTGTCTTTGCCTTCCCAGATAAGCGCACATCTAGCCCGAACCACTCATAAACTTCCGCAGGATAGGTTTCACAAATTGTCATCGAGTTTTGGGATATTAGGTCACTTAGTTTGCCTTCGAACGGCCATACTGCTGGTGGTGACGGGGCGAGCAGAGCTGGCTGCAAGACTTCCCGCCAGAATGACAGCGCCGCCTTCCCCACTTGCGCAGCGCCAAGCGTCCAGAACAGCGGTGTCGCTGCTCGTTTGCCCTCCGCATTGAAATCCACTTTGCGACAGAGGTCATCCATTGAGCTTGCGCCAAGCCCTTGCACCAAATGCGCCTGCTTCGTGCCGCCAGGCCGTGCTGGATAGAACGGCCGATGTGGCCCAATCTCAGCAGTGGTGAATGCCGGGTTATAAAAGTCCTCCCAAGGCGATATTCCCAAAGCCCTCAGCCAAGGCAGAAACTCTTTGACTTGAGCTTTCTCGGCCCAGAAGCTCGGCGCGCCGATTGGCAGATCCAATCCAAGCAGCGATTTTCCGCAATGTGTCTGGGCCTTAATTCGATCCAAGAGCGTTGATAGGTCGCCTACTAATTCTGGCGCATGCACGTTCCAGCCGTCTTCCAGCCGCTCTATGCGCACAAGCCAGCGGCGCTTTGGGTTCACGCTCCAATCTGCATGGACGATCTGGTCAACCGGAAGGGGCGTGGCAACTTCTATCTGAGGCATGGGCGTAGTCTCTTGAGCGGGTTTATCGCCGTCAACCTGCGTCCGGATCACGCGTTGCCTATCCTTGGTTCATCCGCCATGTTGGTCCTATTATCAGGCCCGTTCAGAGCAGTCGCCAGGAGCGCGAGTTATGGCCAAGACATTTGGCGCGGATAACGCCGCCGCACCCCAACCCCGCGAGAACTTTCGCCAGAAGCGTCGGCGCTGGGTGAAGAAGTTCGGCAAGCGCTTGATCCGCACGCTCGCTGCCTTTTTGGGCAAGCAGAGCACCGTTGGCGACGAGCCCGTGTTCCGCACTGAGGATTTTGACTGGGCGATGATGCTCCAGGAGAATTGGGGAACCATTCGCAAGGAGTTGGATGGCGTACTGGCGGATCATGAGAAACTGCCAAACTTCCACGATATCTCCCCAGATCAAGCCAAGATTTCCAAGGGTGATAATTGGAAAACGTTCATTCTGTTTGGGTTTGGTTTTAAGGCGGACAAAAACTGCGCTCGCTGCCCTGAAACAACCCGGATTCTGGAAGGCATTCCCAAACTGCGCACGGCGTTCTTTTCAATTCTGTCGCCCGGATATCACATCCCCCATCATCGCGGCGTCACCAAGGGCGTTATCCGTGGGCATTTAGCACTTATCGTGCCGAAAGACCGGCCAAACTGTTATATCCGGGTCGATACAACCAACTGTCATTGGGAGGAGGGTAAAACCTTAGTCTTCGATGACACCTACGATCATGAAGTTTTCAATGACACGCCAGATCGCAGAGTTGTGTTGCTGCTGGACGTTGACCGCCCAATGCGGTTCTGGGGGCGCGTCATCAACAAGGCGTTCATGACGGGCATTCGCTGGACGGCTTATGTCCAGGATGCCAAGAAGAACATGTTGAGCCACGAGGACAAGCTTGAAGCCGCTGTTGCGCGGGCTGATGGTTTACACATTGATGGTGATGAACCGCCGCCCGCTGATACGGCCAGGAAGTAGATGTTTCGAATTCCGCCGCTGGCACTTCGTTCAGAATCGCTGGCCGTTATCATTCTGCTGACCGCACTAACCGCCGTCACGCCGCTTTCCATCGATATGCCTCTGCCGGCATTGCCCATGCTGGCGGAGGCGCTTAGCGCGCCAGCCGATCAGGCGCAGCTATTGGTCGGCGTGTTCCTTGCGGGATTCGCCTGCGCGCAACTCATTGCGGGGCCGCTCTCCGACAGGTTTGGACGACGCCCCATCCTCCTGATTGGCCTCACCGCATATCTAATTCTGAGCGCGGCAGCATCTGTCGCGACCAATCTCGAAACCTTACTAGTGATAAGGTTATTCCAAGGCATCGCCGCATGTGCAGCACCGGTTGCTGCGCGGGCGATTGTGGCTGACGTCCACGAAGGCCCAGCTGCACAGCGTGCTATGTCGATCGTCACGGCGGGCATGGGGTTTGCTCCGGTGCTGGCACCATCTATTGGTGCACTGGTGCTGGAATTTACAAACTGGCGCGGCATCTTCTGGACGCTTACAGCAACGGCGGCTGCTTTGCTGCTGGTCGTATGGCTTTTCCTGAAGGAAACCCGTCCGACAGATAAGGTTTCCAGCCTCAATTTGGGCGTTCTGCTCCGGCAATATTTTGAAATTGGAACGGCACGGAAGTTTCTGGACTATGCGCTGCCGTCTATGTTTGCAGGTGGCGCACTGTTTACGTTTCTTCCAGCTGGCACATTCGTTCTACAACAAGAGCTTGGCGTCACTAGTCGGCATTTCGGGTACATGTTTGCTGGTGTGATGGTTGGTTTCGTTTCGGGTGCCACATTAGCCGGTATTTATTCCCCAAAACTGGGTATCGATAAGTCCATCTTGGTGGGCCTCGTGTTTTCGACGATTGGCGGAGCTGTGATGCTTGCGCTTTGGCTGGCCGATATATCCCATTGGGCTGCGATTATATTTCCAATGGCCTGCGTCATGTTTGGAATGGGTATTCTGAGACCGAATAGCATCGCGGGATCAATGGCTGGATTTCGGCATGTTTCGGGGACAGCGTCAGCACTTGTAGGGTTTTTACAGATGGCCGTGGGCGCCACAGCTGGGCTCTTCCTTACGTTATTACCTTATTCGCAAGCCGATCTCATGCCGATCTTGATCGCGACATACACGGCACTTGGTCTCATGATTTTTGCTTTCATGCGGGCGAAGCCAACAAAGACGCGTTGACAGGTTCGCCTGGGGTCGGTATTCACGCCGCTTCGATGCATTCGGGTTCGCCCAGTAATGCATTGCCCAGGTGGCGGAATTGGTAGACGCGCAGGCTTCAGGTGCCTGTGGCCTTATGGTCGTGGAAGTTCGAGTCTTCTCCTGGGCACCAAAGACTTTTCCAAAGGAAAAGGCACAGAGTTCGAGGTCAGTCCTTTCGGCTGCATCAACTACCCTGAAATTAGTAATTAAACATATCCCGTGCTAAGGGTATCGATGCTGTGTAACTAAAGGGCTTGGGCGAATGACAAACTACCTCCATCAAGGCGATCTACCATCCGGTCTCGAATTTGGGGACGCTGTTGCGATCGATAGTGAAACCGCCGGTCTCCATCCAGCCCGTGACCGGCTGTGCGTCATCCAATTGTCTGCGGGTGATGGCGACGCACATCTCGTCCAGTTCCCACGTTCGGCAGATGGCGCACCGGCTGACTATTCAGCGCCCCGCCTAAAGGCCCTGCTTGCTGATGAGGGCGTTGAGAAGATCTTCCATTTTGGCCGGTTTGATATCGCTGTGATCCAGCGCGATCTCGGCATTCTGGTCTCGCCTGTGTTTTGCACCAAAATCGCATCCAAATTTGTGCGGACCTATACGGATCGCCATGGCCTGCGCGATCTTTGCAACGAATTGCTTGGGGTTTCGATTTCAAAAGAGCAGCAGTCATCAGACTGGGGCGCGCCAGAATTGTCGGACGCCCAGGTTGGTTATGCGGCCAGTGATGTGCTGCACCTGCACAAACTGCGGGATGTGATGACTGCGCGGCTTATTCGCGAAGGCCGGATGGATTTGGCACGTGCGACGTTTGACTATTTGCCCACACGGGCCAACCTCGATCTCCTGGGCTATGAAGCAGTCGATATTTTCGCCCACAGTTGATACATATGATGCCAGAGGCGTGTGCGGATTGGCCGGGCGCTGACGAATGGATGGTTGCCAATTTAAATGGACGTCGCATTCAGACGGGCGTTTAGAAGTGAGAGAGCGCGCTGGGGCAATGCAGAGTGGGCGCGGAAACCCGCCAGCCCACGCATCGCATCCGGCCTGCGTTGGGTGTTGCTCATCGCTGCCTGCGTGGTCCCGCTATGGATGGTCACAACGGAACCATCGCGCATCCGCACCTCCACCGCTGCATCAGATCGTGTGATGCCGAACACATTGGCAATGACCAGCCCTTCATTAACAGGCGCTTTTGCAGACGGCCGACGCTATCAGATCGTAGCGACATCCGCAGTTATGCAATCACCCGACGCGCCCATTATCGCCCTTCAGGATGTGCGAGCGGCCATGCAGACTGAAGAAGGCGGTCGGCTTGATATCACAGCGAAACAAGGCCAATTCAATCGGATAGAAAATCGCATGGCGCTTAAAGGCGATGTGATTGCCAATCGGTCGGATGGATATGAAGTGCGCAGTCAAACGGCTGATATTTGGGATGCAGACGGAGAGATCGCCGCCAAGACACGAACGGAAACTGATATTTCAGGCCCTGAAGGTGCGGCGACCTCTGCAGCTCTAGACGCTCGGCCAGGCCTTAGGTCGATCCAACTAGTCGGGCCTGTGAAGGTTCGGTTGTCAGGCACTGGCCAATGACAGTACTCCGCTTGCTTGTTCTCTTGTTTGTTACAGGTGCGGCTGGCTATTTTGCCCCCCCTGCCCTAGCGCAAGATGTTTCCGCACTTGGCGATGGGCCATTGGCGTTGGAGGCCGCTGATGGCGTGGAATGGCGCCGGGAGGAACGTATTTTTGTGGCTGAAGGCGACGCAGTCGCGCGTCAGGGCGGCGTCACGATTAAGGCAGATAGGTTGGTCGCAGCCTATCGCGAATCAGCTGCCGGGAAGCTTGAGATATTCCGGGTGGATGCTGAAGGCAGCGCACGGGTTGAAAGCGGCAGTGATGTAGCGACAGGTGCGCGCGCGATCTTTGATTTGGACCGGAGTACGGTCGTGTTTTCCGGCGGTGGCTTGAAGTACGCCAACGCAGACTCAACCGTCACTGCTAATCGAACACTAGAATATTACGTGAAAGACCGCAGGGCCGTGGCGCGCGGCGATGCCCGCGTGCAAGACAAAAGCGGGCGGATTGCGGCTAATGTCATTGAGGCCCGGTTCCGTCAATCAGGTGCGCAGGCGTTACGCACCGCAATTGCCACCGGCAATGTCACTATCGTAACGCCAAATGAAACGGTACGCGCCAATCGTGCTGAGTATGATTTCACCCGCCGCCGGGCGACTGCGACTGGCAATGTCCGCCTCGCGCGTGGCCAGAACGTATTGACTGGCGGTAAGGCCGTGATCGACTTTAGAACTGGGATTAGCCGCATGACAGGCAGTGCGAAGGTCAGCGATGGCGGTCGTGATGATGGCCGCGTGCGTGGTCTCATTTTTCCACAGGCTGTAAAACCATAATGGCCGCTCCTACCTCTCACGCTTCTGAGCAACCGGACGATGATCCGCTTATGACAGGGTTGCTTGCCCTGCATGTGGGGAAGCGTTGGCGTCGTCGGCAGGTTCTCCGCGATGTGAGCCTTGGGGTTCGTCGGGGTGAAGCCGTTGGGTTGCTCGGACCAAATGGGGCAGGCAAGACGACTTGCTTCTACATTCTTTCAGGCTTGGCTTCTGCGGATTATGGCCAAGTGGTCCTGGACGGTGTGGACGTGACGCGGATGCCGCTTTATCGGCGCGCTAGGCTTGGCGTTGGGTATCTGCCACAGGAACCTTCC
This sequence comes from Alphaproteobacteria bacterium, assembly GCA_040263875.1. Taxonomy (GTDB): domain Bacteria; phylum Pseudomonadota; class Alphaproteobacteria; order Bin95; family Bin95; genus VMCJ01. Next base: position 25,934 of record JBDQJI010000024.1, on the reverse strand, counting down.
GTTTTTCGGGGCATGACGGTAGAAGGCAACATCCGTGCCGCGATTGAGTTGGTGGAGCGCGATGGCCGCAAGCGGCGTGAAGAAACGGAGCGATTGCTCGAAGGTTTCGGCCTTGAGAACCTTCGAAAATCCCCAGCCGCCGCATTGTCTGGTGGTGAGCGGCGCCGGGTTGAGATTGCCCGAGCTCTCGCCGCCAAACCGAATTTCCTTCTGTTGGATGAACCACTTGCAGGGATTGACCCCGTCGCGGTCGCCGAATTGCGTGCGTTGGTTCGCAGGCTAACTGAATGGGGCGTGGGGGTTTTGATCACCGATCACAACGTCCGCGACACCCTGGATCTTGTTGACCGGGCATACATCTTGCATGATGGTTCTGTGATGATGCACGGAACCCCATCAGAAGTGATTGAAAACGAGGATGTTAGGCGTGTTTACCTGGGTGAAACGTTCCGCCTTTAAGTATTACGCCTGACCCCCGTTTTCGGATAATCGGCAACCAAACCATGGCGATCGGCCCAAGGCTCGAATTCAGACAGGCGCAAGGCCTAGTCATGACGCCGCAATTGCAGCAGGCAATCAAGCTGCTGCAATTGACGTCCATGGACCTGACTGCCTATGTCGAGCAGGAATTGGAACGCAATCCCCTGCTCGACCGAGAGCGCCCCGACAATTTGGGCGATACCGGTGCAGTTGCAGCTGACGACACTGCCAATCGCGATGCGCCAGGATCCGAAATGGATTCTGCCGACGCCGGAAGCGATGTCTCCAGTCCGGATAGCGCCGACGCGCTCGTCAATGATCTTGCCGTTGCGGAACGGGCTGCTGATACGGATGCAGACTACGAAAACGTATGGGATGGCGATCGGTCTGTGGATAGTGGCGGCCTTGGCGGCACATCGCCCTGGGGCAAAGGTGGCGGCGGGTTTGATGAGGACGGGGCAAGCTGGGAGGAATCCACTGCCGATCAACCAACGCTTCGCGTCCACCTAGAAATGCAGCTAAACCTTGAATGCAAAGACCCCGCTGACCAGATGATCGGCCTCCGCCTTATCGACCTGATCGATCAAGACGGTTACATGCGCGCCGATATGGCGGAGCTATCTGAGGAACTCGGTGCCGATCTGACACAGGTCGAAGCACTCCTTAGCCAGATCCAAACACTTGAGCCTGTCGGCATAGGCGCACGTAATTTGGCAGAATGCTTTGCGCTGCAATTGAAGGACCGCGATCGCTATGACCCCGCGATGCAAGGATTGGTGGAGAATCTACAGCTACTTGCAGACAAGGATTTCAAGACGTTACGCGCGATCTGCGGCGTCGATGGCGATGACCTGGTCGATATGATCAGCGAACTGAAATTGCTAGACCCTAAACCGGGCTCGTCCTTCGAAGCGCCGCCGGTTGAAGTCGTAGCACCCGATCTGCTCATGCGCCGGGGGCCAGATGGCGATTGGATCGTCGAGCTTAATCCCGAGACCATGCCTCGGGTTTTGGTTGATACGGGTTTCTGCGAATCCCTACGCGCAAAGCTTCGTGAAAAGACTGACCGAGAGTTTCTGACGGATAATCTGGCCTCAGCGAACTGGTTGGTCAAAGCGCTACAGCAACGCGCGCATACAATTCTCAAAGCCTCTGCAGAGATTGTCCGTCGCCAGGATGCATTCTTTCAACATGGCGTCATTGCACTTCGGCCTATGACGTTGAAACACGTCGCTGAGGTAATTGAGATGCACGAGAGCACGATCAGTCGGGTCGTGAATGGCAAATACATCGCAACGCCGCGCGGCGTCGTGGAGCTTAAATCCTTCTTTACGGCAGCGATTGCTGGGGTTGGTGGCGGTGAAACCAGCTCGGCTGAGGCTGTCCGGCTTAAGATCAAGCGATTGATTGACGAAGAGGCTTCAAACGCGGTTTTGTCTGACGATCAGATCGTTGCATTGCTGAAGGCCGATGGCATTGAAATCGCTAGGCGCACCGTCGCCAAGTACCGGGAGGCACTTTACATCCCTTCCTCAGTGCAACGCCGCCGTCAGAAGCTAGCACTCGCCTCCTAGTTCGAAGCGCTGCGTCGTTCATTGCTGCACATCTCAAAATTGACTCAATGAACATATGAGCGAATAAGTCCGGCTCGTTTGGGGTCGGCATTACGCCGAAGGAGTGATCATGGACGTTAAGATCAACAGTAAAAATATGGAAGTCGGCGATGCTCTGGCAGAGCGCATCTCTCATGAATTGCCAGAAGCCGTTGAAAAATATTTCGATGGTGCCCTTGAAGGCACTGCAACGCTGACGCGCCAGAATAAGCGCTTCACCACTGCCCTTCGCGTTCATGTTGCCCGCGGCACTTTTGTTGAAAGCTCTGCATCCGCTGGTGACGCCCATGCGGCTTTTGACGGTGCCCTCGCCCGTGTCGCCAAGCAGCTGCGACGCTAAAAGCGCAAGCTGGTGTCCGCCCACCATCACCCAACGCCTGCACAGATGGGTATGGAGATGCGTGATACGACGATTGAGGATGATCCAGACAGCGAAGAAGCCGAGCTGGGCGGCGGCAACGAGCCGATCACAATCGCCGAAACCACTATGGTTATCCCCACATTAACTGTATCAGCTGCGGTTATGCGTATGGACCTTTCAGACAGACCTGTCCTATTTTTCTGCCACGCTGGGAATGACCGCCTGAATGCGATTTACCGTAGGCCTGACGGAAATGTCGGGTGGATTGACCCAGCTGAAGAAAATTAGGACTGTATAAACTGGTTCTGCCTGTAACTGGTACGAACTGGCGCTTGAGCTTTAATAGCAATTGAGGCTGGTTGAACGTGGAACAGAAACCAGGATCGCGCATTAGGTTGGTAACAACGCCAGCCGAAAAGCCGGTTCGAAATCGCGGCCAAGGGATCTATCATTCCATGGACGATATTTTTGAGAACGCCACCGTGCTTCCTGATCTTGAAGTCACGAGCAAACGCCGCGCCCTTAAAGCGCTTGCGGATGCCGTGGCGCAATCAGAAGGCATAGATTCCCGAGAGATCATGAACCACCTACTCGAACGGGAGCGTCTTGGCGCTACGGGCGTGGGCCATGGTGTTGCAATGCCTCACGGCCGGATGGAAGGGCTTGAGCGCCTCGCGATTGGCTTTGCGCGCCTGAAATCCCCCGTTGAGTATGAAAGCCCGGATGGCGAGCCGGTTGATCTGATGTTGCTATTGCTGGCACCGGAAGAAGCCGGGGCCGTATGTCTGAAAGCCCTGTCGCGTGCCTCCCGCGTCCTTCGCGACCCAGCGACCCGCGCAAAATTGCGGGCGACGACCGATGAAAAAGAAATCATCGCAATCTTCCAGAAAGGCCAGGCCGCCATCGCCGCCTGATATCTGACTTAAGTTATTTCCGATATGGATTTTTGAGCTGCTCGATCACGCCAGTGAGTGTCATCCGAGCTTGATCTTCTGCAACCCCCATTAGGATGGCGTCTTCAAGCGCGTCCTGGGCAAGCTCAGCGATCTCCGCCAAGTTTTCCTCCAGCACCTTAAGCTTTTCTGTGCAAGACACAGTTTCCCCATCGGGGCCAAGCCACGTGCTGGGAAGCGCTGTCCGCCAAGTATCGTCTGTCATCAGATTTGATCCACTCGCTCTTGGGACAGCCATGCCATTAATATAGGCCGATTCCATAGATATCGAGAGATAGGTCGCCATGCGCATTGCAACAACCGTTCCCCAAAATGATCTTCGCCTTGTAAAGGACGCTGCCAAGAGCGTAGAGCGTGATGGTTATACGATGATCACGACGATGGAAAACAAGCACGACCCGTTCCTACCGCTGGCCATCGCCGCTGTTGAAACGGAAACGGTAGAGCTGGCAACGTCCATCGCGATCTCGTTCTCTCGCTCCCCCATGGTCGCTGCCAATCTTTCCTGGGATTTGAATGAAGCTAGCCGTGGCCGTTTCGTGCTGGGGCTTGGTACACAGATCAAGGCGCACAATGAGCGCAGGTTTTCCGTGCCATGGACACCACCTGCCCCACGGATGCGAGAGTACACCCTCTCTCTAAAGGCTATCTGGAAGAGCTGGAGAACCGGCGAGAAGTTAAATTATGAAGGTGATCACTATCGTTTCACACTCATGCCGCCCTACTTCGTGCCTGAAAGCCAAGGCTTTCGTCTCCCGCCGGTAACACTCGCTGCCGTAGGTCCGGCCATGCTGCGGGTCGCAGGCGAGGTCGCAGACGGCGTGCGTCTGCATCCGTTCTGTACGGCGAAATATTTGGAAGAAACGGTGATGCCACAGCTCAAAACTGGCATGGCACGCAGCGGCCAGACCCGTGAAGCGTTTGAGATTACCGGTGGTGGGTTCGTCGCGACCGGACCAGATGATGAGGCAGTGCATAAGCTTAGGGAATGGGTGCGTTACCGCGTCGGTTTTTATGGTTCTACGCCCGCATATTACCCTGTCTTAGAAGCACACGATCTGAAAGACCTAGGGCTAAAGCTGAATCGTATGACCAAGGCAGGCGAATGGGACCAGCTTGCGGACGTCATATCAGATGACGTCCTTGATCTTTTTGTAGCCGCCGGTCGTCACGATGAGATCGCAGGCATTATCGAAAAACGCTTCAGCAGATCTGCCGACACCATCTACGCCAGTGCGAATTCGGCCCAAGCAGCGGACCTGCCGCCAGAGCTGATTCAGGATATCAACCGGATCGCGACGCCGTTCAAAGGTTATGAAACGGATTGAGTCTCAGCTCCAAAGTCTAACCAAGGGTCTTTGGGGCGGCTCAGCATCCGGCGACTGATAAGGCCAAGCGCTAACAAGATCATCAAGCCCGCTGCCGAAAGTGTCAGCCATTGAACTGCCGGCTCGCCTTTAGGCGGTGGTGATGCGGGGATTTTTACGGCTGAAGTGACGATAGCATCGCAGCAGGCAAGTTTAGCATATCCAATCATTTGACCGCGTGCGGCAGCATTCTCAAGCCCACCGCCTTCATAAGCTCCATTGGCTTCAGTGTGACCGCGGACAACGGCAAAGCCCGGCGCTTCCGCAAAAGACGCGCCAAGTGGGGCTGCTTCTATTGGCGCACCTGTAATTAGTTTGCCGGTGCCAGTGAGCAATGCAGCGGATTCGCCAGCATCGTGCATAAGCGGCGCAAACGTCTTTTGGTTCATGAAGGCTGTCAGGATGGCGTATGGCTCGCCCTTCCTGTTGGGAATAAGATACGTGATTGGGGTCCACCAGACCCTTGATCCACGGGGCTGGAAAGGCGCGCCGACACGGGCGTCAATTTCTGGCGCGTCTAGATGCGCAACCAGAAAGCTTTTGGAGTTCGGGAACATCATGGACCCGCTACTCGCCGGTCGCATCGCCCATCGGGTCTTGCCGTTAAGGCTATAGGCAGCCAATTGCTCCAGGCCATCTATTTTCTTGAAGGAGCGCATGGCGAATCGAGTGGCATTACGCCTGCCAGGACGTGCACCGCCCTTCTCTGCCAAAGCTTCAAGCATCAGCCGAACACTTGCGACTTTTTGCGAGATAGCCTGTGCAGCAGCAGACGCACGCGCCGCAGCTAATGCGGCTGTGGGCGCACGCAGGTCTGGCACTTCTTGCGGGATGGCGCGAAACGCGAGTGCGCCCACGCCAACCGCGCCTGCGAGTAGGATCGCAGCAGCTGCCAAGATTAACTTGGATGGGCGTGCGGGAATTTCAGTCTCGTCCTTAACGTCAATCGAGCCGCGCATGGCTAATGCTCCATTGTAATTGCGAGCGTTAACTATTGGACGACCTAGCTGGTTAATGCGGGTTTAAGAAAATTTGGCTAAATCCTTCATTGAATCCACATCCGACAATATATCGACGAGATGAACCCGCCTGGCTGTAGGAAATGCACTAATCGATTGCGCCAGCGTTGTTGGTTCAGACCAGCCAACGGACTGAAACTGACGGATCGATAATCCGCCACGAGCGCCAAGCAGCCAGAACCCACCATCTGTCGCCGGGCCGAAAACAACATCGCCGGAGAGACTGGCCTTTAAGGCCCGCCCGAGCGCGGCGCCTGTAAGACCCTGAATATCTGCCCCTATTAAGACAGCTGGCCCCTGTGGCGCTTGGTTTAGAGCGCGCACCATCCGTTGGCCGAGATCACCCCTACCCTGAGGTCGAGCTAGAAGTCTGCTATTCAGCGCACCCGTGAAGGGCTGTCCCGGTGTGGATACATCGGCGATAGGGTCAAGAACTGCGATTACCGTCCTGCATGGGTGCTGGGTCGCTATACGCAAACTTTGGCGAAGTGCGGCCCGGTAAAACTGCCACGCACCGATATCACCGATGTCTCGCGCTAGCCTTCGCTTGCCGCGTCCTAGTCTGACTGTTCGGGCGAACAGGATCACTGTTTGCGTTAACCGTGCGCTTGCGCGCCTTGGGCCTGGTCGGTTTCGCCTATCCATAAATCTTCGCGATCTTTTCTGGCGCAATACCCAAAAAATAGAGGCTGAGGCAAAAGAGATTGCGGAGCGGGCGGAGCATCCATCCATCCTGGCGATACTTTGCAGCCGAGGTGATGACGGCCCCATCAAGCGCACAAAGATTTCTTCGGCCGATCCGCTGGACTAAATCAACGTCCTCCATCAGCGGAATCGACTTGTACCCGCCAATCTCCTCGTAGAAAGCGCGGTTTATTAGTAGCGCCTGATCCCCATAGGGAAGTCCAAACGTTCGAGATCGCCAGTTCGCCATACCTGATATAACACGCGCTTTGCTGCTTTGATCGTCGAACCGGAGTGCGAAGTATCCGGCTTTTCGAAAATTCTCAGGAGCTTCTATAAATTCCCACATCAAACCGTCGGCTGATCTTGGCAACTTCGTGTCGCTATGGAGGAAGAGCAGCCACTCGTTTTGAGCCATAGCTGCACCGCAAGCCAATTGTTGGCCCCTGCCTCGGGCAGCTTCTATGACGGTCGCGCCTAATCCAGCTGCGGTATTCTGTGTGCCATCTGTTGATCCGCCATCTGTAACAATCACATCGTTAGATAGACTTAAAGCACTGGGCAAAAGCTGGTCTATAAGAGCTTTGCAATTTAGGGAGGGAATAATGATGGAAATGTCACTAGGCTTCAGCATATCTAGTCCAATCAAGCCTCCCGAGTGCTATTCATAATGTCTGATCCTGCAGCAAGGCTTTCCAAGGCGCTGGCCGCTGATCTTTCCGCCATCGGATTTCATGGCGCAGAGCTGGAGCTTATGCCAGGAACTGGCGTCAGCCATAACCACTATCGCATTACCGGTACGGATTGGATTCTAAGAGCCCCACACCTCAGCCAATCCGGGATGGATGCGGCTGGGCAGCTCTCCATTCAAGCAGCTGCGTTTGATCGGGCTGCCCGCTCTGGCGCTACGCCTAAGCTGAAAGCAGTTTTGCCAGTTTCCGATGCGCTTCCTCGTGGTGGCTTGATCGTTGAGCTGATCGGTGGGCGCTTGCCACAATCCGCTACTGACTTACCTGACATGGCCCGCGCGCTGGCGGCTATTCACAGCCTACCTATGCCAACACCGACTGAACGCGGACCTATTCTCCACCACATGAAGCCCTTTGTTTCCCTGGCAGCCAATGTAAAAGCGACATTAGAGGTGTACCTTGGCTCAGCTGGTCTGACGGCCAAAGCGCAGGCGATGATTGAAAAGCGTCTGGAATGGTTGATAGAAACTGCCCGACACGACATTGGCGCGCCCTTTACTTGCTTGACGGTCAGTGACGCACATCCTGGCAATTTTCGCATTCGGGATGATTGTCGGGCCGTATTTGTTGATCTCGAAAAGCCCGCATATTCTTGCCCAACGATTGATCTGGCACATGCCGTGATCGGTATTTCGTCAGCTTGGGACCCTGCAGCAGGTCTCGTACTTTCAGCAGCTGACCGTCAGGCATTTGTCGATGCATGGTTAGAGGCTGTTCCTGCATCTGTCGCTGCAGCGGCCGAGCCGAGGATTTTGATGGCGCGCCGAGCGGTATGGTTGCGAACGATCAGCTTCTTTATGAAATGGCGAAAAGAATCGGCAGTTCAGGGGCCGTGGTCAGCGGAAGGATTGGGCGCGAAAGCTGCTTCTCATTTCAGATCGCATGTTGATGCTAGCCTGTCTGAAGCTAGCATTATGGCAGCTGCGGACGATTGGGTATAATTATTCTTTTTTTGTTCTGTATTCATGCTATGTTTCAGCCATGGAAGAGCAACCTACCATTCTGCCTTCTGCACCATCCATGCAGATCAGAGGTCGCGGCGCTGTTGGGAATCGCGCTGGCCGCTTTGAAACCCATGTGGTCGAGGCGGAGGATGACGGCTGGCCATCTGAATTAGATGATTTACCGCCGCTGCGAACCACCATTGGGCGTAACACGTCGAAATCGATCATCACCACCAATAAGTCACCGGATATATCTTTTGACCGTTCGATCAATCCCTATCGAGGGTGCGAGCATGGCTGTGTCTACTGCTTTGCCCGACCGACCCACGCTTGGCTGGGCCTATCCCCTGGTTTGGATTTCGAAAGTCGTCTCTTTGCGAAAGACGATGCGGCTGAATTATTGCAGAAGGAACTTGGCGCAAAAAATTACGCACCAAAGCTGATCGCGATTGGCACGAATACTGATCCCTATCAGCCAATCGAACGCAAGCTTCGGATCATGCGGGATATTCTTGAGCTGCTGCGGGATACGCGTCATCCAGTGACCATCACGACGAAGTCCGACGCGGTGCTGCGGGACATCGATATCCTGCAAGATATGGCGGCAGAGCAGCTTGTTCACGTAACGATCTCTGTCACCACGCTGGATAGAGCCATGGCGCGGACGATGGAGCCGCGCGCCGCTTCACCTCATAGACGCATCGCTGCGATCCGAACTTTAGCGGCTGCGAATATACCAGTCGCCGTCAATGTGGCACCCATCATTCCGGGCCTGACGGACCATGAGCTTGAGCAGATACTCTCTGAAGCAGCAGACGCTGGGGCCATGGCTGCACGCTACATTCTGCTGCGCCTTCCGCTTGAGGTAAAAGACCTGTTCGATGAATGGCTGACAGCGCATTACCCGGATAGACGCAGCAAAGTGTTGTCTCTGATCAGGTCTGCCCGTGGCGGCAAACTGAATGACGCGAATTTCGGCAGCCGCATGGCGGGCGTTGGCGCTTACGCTGAAATCATCCGGGATCGGTTTCGGAAGGCGCGGACACGCTTAAAGCTCGATCCGCGCGATGAAGATGCGTGGTTGGATACGACAAAGTTCGTGGCACCAAAGCTGCCCGGGTCTCAGATGACGTTTGATCTATGACCCAGCATCAATAAACACACGCGCCGAGGCTTCTGCACCAGCGCTGTCGATCACGACCACCTCATGATATCCATCGCCTTTCGGTACCCAAGGCAATGAACGGCCCGGCGTCGAGATGCCTGCAGGAGCGCCATTGGCGAGCCAACGATATGGTGGCAGGCCGCCTAATGCCGAAAGCGGCGCCCGTCCGCTCCTGCCCAGCCGCATGCGTGCGCCATCTACCGGAAAGCTGATCCGTATTGGCGGCCCTGCTGATTTATTACGTCGCTTGGCTCCATCGAAATGTGCCAGATGCGGTGGCGGCGCTTTAGCAATAACCGGGACGTGATGCATTCGGCCCGGAGATTCTATTAGTTCTGCAAGATCAAACAGGATTGGCGCTGCCGCACCTATACCGATACATCCAGCGCAGGGGCCTGCATCTGCTCGCCCAACCCAGGCGACAATAACATACTCGCCGATGACGCCCGCCGCCCAAGCATCACGATAGCCATAGGAGGTGCCGGTTTTAAAAGCGATGCGGGACGTTTTTTGTCTTAAAGCCGCTGCCGTAACTGTCTGCCCGGTTGGCGGGGGTGCTTCCTTCAAAATCGTCAGGACTTCTGATGCCGCTTCCGGTGCCAGAAGCTCCACCCAATTGACCGTTTGCCCCTGTGCAGTTGCGAGTATGTCTGGCACTCGTCCACCGGATGCTAGGCCCACATAAAGTCTGGCTATATCCCGCATAGAAATTCCAACGCCGCCAAGCGCCAGCGCCAATCCGGCATCGCCGCGATCGCGGTCGAAGGTCAGGTTAATGCCAGCAGTCGCCAGCGCTGCATTGAATTGGGCGGGACCAACACGGCCCAGGACTTTGACGGCTGGGACATTGAGCGAGCGCGTTAGCGCATCCCGGATCGTGACTTCTCCAGCCCAATCACCGCTGAAATTGGTGGGCGCGTAACCCTTTGATCGCCAGGGCCGGTCATGAATGAGCGTTCCGGGTGCAGCGACGAGCCGGTCAAACGCAAGGCCGTATATAAAGGGCTTCAGCGCGGAACCCGGAGAGCGGAGCGCAAGGGTCATATCCGTCATGCCGGCGCGTTTGGCGTCGAAATAGTTTGGGTTGCCAACGATTGCCCGGATTTCGGCTGTCGGCGCATGGATAATCATGGCGGAAGCTGTGGCTGGCGACGCATGGTCTTGAAGCGCTGCACGAAGCCTTACTTCGGCCAGTTTTTGCATTCGCCCGTCCAGAGTGGTGTGCGCTGTATCTGAGGTTGTCGATTGCGTTTCTGCAAAATGAGGCGCGTGGAATGGGAAATTTGCATAGGTCGTGGGCAGTGGCGCATTTTTTGCTGATTCGGCAGCCTCCGTCGTGATCACGCCTGCTTTCATTACGCGATCCAATACGCGGGCGCGGCCGGCTTTAGCCTGTGCCGGTTGGCGATCTGGCCGCCGGGCGTTCGGCGATTGCGGTAAGGCAATTAGCAACGCGGCCTCTGCGGGCGTCAGTAGAGAGGGTTCATGACCGAAAAGCTTAAGGGACGCCGCTCGAACGCCTTCCACCGGCCCACCAAAGGGAGCCAGGGTAAGGTAAATGGCCAGAACATCGTCTTTGGCGAGGCGGGATTCCAATTGAACCGCCCGGCCCATCTCAATCGCTTTTGCCAACAGCGTTCGGGGTCTTGGCGACAGCAGTTTTGCAGCCTGCATCGTTAGTGTTGATGCGCCGGAAACGATTTGTCCCGCTACGACCGCCTGCCCAGCAGCCCGACCTATCGCGAGCGGGTCAATGCCCCAATGCCGGTCAAAGCGCTTATCCTCATAGGCTTTCAGCATGGCCAGATACAGCGGGTCGACGTCAGCGGGGCGTGTCAGGAGCCGCCATTTGTCATCCGCGCTTTGGAAGATGCGTAATGGTGCGTCTGATCTATCGGCAACGACAAGTGAGCGGTCCTCAAACCGCACCAGCGGCGGTGGGGCTGCCTGGTCAAGCGCAAATAGGCCAATGCCAACGCCGAACAAGCCCCCTGCGAGATATCTGCACCACCGTCGCACGCTAAATACCCTAGCGCTTGCTGATCACGATGGATGTCGCTGCACCCCGGCCAAACTGTTCCGGCTGGTACATGTCTTCGATATGCGCGCCACCATGGGCGAAGCGGCCGGGTGTTACGGCGCGGGCGATATAGGCAACGCGGAACTCGCCCTTCTGCGATAGATTTACCTGGGCAATATAGCGGTCATCACGCAGCTCGACATGCTCTGGCGTGGTAACTGCGCCAAGCCATCCATAAGCGCCCAGATCGTCGCCGCCGAGCTTAGCGTTCTCCAGATCAAGCCCAGCGGGCAAATAATCCACGGCCAATGCGCGCGCCCTACCCCTCGCGATCATTTGGCCTTTCAGCGTTACAACGACAATGTCGTTCTGGCGGACTTTGGTTCGGTCCAAGGGCGATCCATCTGCGGTGAACAGCTTCCGTTCAATCTTGAAGCCCTGTTGGGCAGCTGGCAGCGAACGGCTCGGCGATCCTGTTACCGTCACGAGGCCTGTAATCTGGCGGTCACTGTTGTTCACCATACGGGGGGCGGAAGCGATGTTGGTTGCGGACACAGTCCGGTAAAGGCCTTGCCCACCACCGAGCGTCACATTCACACCATCTACCCCAATGGCGACATTACTTGCGTCGCCGCCAGTAAGACCAGCCGCCGCTTTCACGATCCATGCTTGCTCCTGGGTTGAGAGCCAACGACGTTCATGCACCATGGCTGAGAGCGCCTCTGCTCGCGCTTCAAGCACTGGCCAGTCCACATCCTGGCTTGCCGCCATCAGCGCCAAGATCGCCGCTGCATTCCGCACATTGGAGCCGTAAGTATAATAATGCGTGTCATTTCGTGCGTTTGTGGTCATCGGGATGGTTGCGAACAGCGCGCGCGCCCTGCCCCTATCGCCAACGGCAGAGAGGCTGGCAGCGACAAATGCGCGGCCAAGGCTCGTCGGCTTCATACTTGGTAGCTGTGCCGCGAACCGGCGGACCCGAGCTGGATCAGCCACACCTGCTTTTGCCCGGACATAAAGCGCATATGCGGCACCCGTGCCGCCTGGCGATCTGTCGAAGCGGTAGCGAATATCAGCCAAGCTGCTCAAGCGCGTCAACGCCCTGTCTAATGCGGCCTGAGGTACTGTGTATCCAGCCTGTTGTGCATCGACCAGGAAGTCGGTGACATAAGCAGAAATCCATACACCAGCTTCACTTTGGCTATTCCAGAAACCAAACCCACCACTGCTGGACTGCATGCCCAGTAATCGTAGAACACCTTTGTTCACGGCATCTGCTGGCGGGCCAGCATGGCTGATCCGCAAAGCACTCTGGAGCGCCTTTACGTGGAGCAGCGGCATTGCCTTGGATGTCGTTTGTTCAGCGCAGCCATAAGGATATCTGGATAGACCTGCCAAAATCGACGGCAAGTCCAGGTCTGGCAATGGATTGACGCCAAGCACGACGTTTGTTGTTTCGGGATACAGACCAGCCAGCAGAGACGGATCAACCGTCAGCGAAGTGCCTGGCTTAAGCTTAGTGAGGAACTTCCGAGTTTGTGTCGCTGCTGCTGGGCGGGTGCTGATAGTGCGGCGGCGTTCGAAAACCTTGCCGTTTGGCCCCGTCACAGTCAGCACGATATCAGTGTCACCGGGCGCGATCGCCAGCACTTCGAAGGCTGTGCGGGCATCTGGATCGCCGGGCTTCAAATCTGCTGTCAAAACGGCGTTTTCCGGTGCGCCAATCACACCGGATGTTGTCAGCTCGGCACTGTATTCGCCTGCAGGGCCAGAAAGATTGCGGATGGATACACTAATGGCAGCTGTATCGTTCGGGCTTAAGAACCGCGGCATCGCCAGCGTTGCGACCACTGGGCGCCGAACAAGCATGGTGGATTCGGCGGCACCGACGCGTTCCTGATTCCAGGCCTGCGCCATGATGCGGACACGGCCCGTGAAATCTGGAAGGTCAAGTGGGATAACGGCTTTGCCCGATGGGTCCGTTTGCACAATGCCGCTAAAGATCGCCAGCACCGGCTGTGTCTTCTTCGGCAAATTGGAGAGCTGGTTGGCGTTCGCATCAGCTTCTGCATCGCCGCCACTGCGTACTCGACCAATGACAGAGCCTGCTGCATCAATGAATTGGCCGTATACGTCGCGCAATGCCAAGCCTAAGCGGCGCTTGCCAAGGAAATGCGCCTCTGGATCGGGCGATTTGTAGCCTGTCAAACCAAGTACACCATCATCAACAGCGGCGACCGTGACATAGGCTGGGTCGCCTGCAGCATCAGCGCCAAGCTGCACGGACACGTTTACCTGCCGCTCTGGCTCTGTTGTTTCAGGCGCTTGCATCGTTACATCTAGAGTTCTGGGCGCGGGGTCAAAGGCAATCCATTTAGCGCCAATAGCGCGTCGTGGTGCCTGCGTTCGCTCACCATCGGCTTGGCCAAATGCGTTGACCAGCAGATAGACTCCTGCGGCCCCCGTATCAGGCAGTTTAACGGTGACTTCGCCTCCAGATGCCGGAATCGACGTCATCTCGGTCGAGTGAACTGCACTATCAGCGACCGTTACCATGACCTGGGCATCAAACGGTGGCTCAATTGTTACCCGAACGCTGTCACCGGGATTATGTGGGCCTGGGCCAGCCACTATTTTCACTTTGTCCGGAGCCGGGTCTGCCCCTGCCCCTGCACCCCACCATCCGGCATGGAAGCGAACGCTGGTAGCGGCCCCAGTGGCTGGATCGGTCACGTCCAGGCGGAAGCGGCCCCAGTCATCGAAGCGCCTGGAGACCAGAGCAGGGTTATCGGCGGCAATATCAAGGGTGCCAGCATCGACGAGGCCTGCATCCAGGTATTGCACCCGGTAGTCCCAGCGCCCGCCGGCATCAAACCAGATATACTCATATTCCTCGCGGATAATTGCGTATTCTAGTGTTCTGGCTTCTGGCGTCCCGGACGCATCAAGCGCCACGACGTTGAAGCTGGCCACGCCACCTTGCTGAATGCCGCCATCTTCAAACAATGGTTTGATGCCAAGCAGTTGCGGTAAGTTCTTCAAGGAGACTGTTGTGCGCGCGATTATGGGCCTGCCGCCAATATCAAAGACGCTGGCCTTAATCTGAGCTTCGAGTGGCCGTGTGGTGGCCGGAAGGTCGTTCAAGTCAACCAGGATTGCTGCTGCACCGCTTGCATCTGTTTCACCCAAGCCCAGGCCGAGCCTAACGCCCGTTACGGTGGCTTCCTGAGCAAGTCCAAATTTGTAGCCTTCAAAGCCGAGCGCTGGATTCCGTGCTTCACGAACCGTTGCAGCCACTTCAACCGGAATATCGGCGGCTGGGGCACCATATAGAAAATCTGCTTGAACCGTCGCCATGACGGCTTGGCCATCGCGCTTTGCTTTGACTGCCGCTTCAATGCGCGGTGGAACAAAGTCTTCCACCAAGAAGCTGGCCGCCCCGATGGCTTCGCCATTTGCAGACGCATGCAGGCTTGCGCGCCATTTGCCAGTGGCCGCGGTTGGCGGCAGTGAAATGGTTGCGGAATACCCACCGGCTCCCTTATCACGGAGTGAGCGCCGATAGACTTCAAGCCCATCTTGGCGGACGACACGCAATGTTAGCGGTTGGGTTTCGACAGCGGTGGAACTTGGGGAACGGAGTAGTGCTGTGAAATACACAGGCTCACCAGGACGGTACACACCGCGTTCGGTTCTCAGATACGCATCGAGAACCCCTGGTGCTGGCCTGCCGTCGACACCACGATCTGAGAGATCCAGCGATGATCGATTGAGGTCCAGATAAACAAAATCACCTGCCTCACCGTAGGCTAGCACAGAATGTGGTGTGGCGTTGCCTTCACCGCGTAAGTAACCAACGGCAAACTTTCCAAGACCGTCAGCGTCAGTCGTGACAGTCGCCAATTCAGCACCATCATTGGACTTTAGCACAAGCTTTGCGCCTGGCTGAGGCAAAGCGGAGTTGAGTGATCGAACTGCAACCGTCAACCCGTCGAGGCCTTGGAAGGCTGTGAGGCCGATATCAGATACGACGAACCATTGTGCCGTCGCCCAATATGCGTCGTGAAAATCAGCTTCTGGGTCTTCCGCAACGGCCAAGTAAACGCCGGGCTTCAATTCAGGCATCACCTCGCCAATTGGCAGGGCGGTCCTGGCGGATTGATTTTTCTTACCGTCGATTAACAGTTCGCCAGTCCAGACATTCTGACCAAGCTTACTGGCTGCGCGGCCAACTTCATTATAGCTGACCTGCTGACCAATCAGCCCGCGTCGGAGATTGGCGACGACATCGCGGTCATCAACCCGCAACACCAGTACGCGGGCCTTATCCAGATTGACGGTTTCAATTGGCAGCCCAGCGGACTCTGTCAGCGGCAGGATTAGGCCGGAGGATGGAAAAGCGACACGGCGTGGTCGATCTGGCACGTCGAGATCAACGGTCTGCGCCTTCCGCAGCAGCGCATTAGCACCGCGCAAGCCTGCATGGATTGTCAGCTGATCTTTCTGGCCGTGAGGAAAGCCTTCGACGCAGAGCTGATTGTCATTAATGCGCGCGGCGAGTTTTGCCCCATTCTTGCTGGATACATAGGTTTCGAGTGCTGCCGGTTGTTTCGTGTTTAATTTTGCATCGAAAGTTACGCAAACCAAAGGCGAGCGCCGGTCAGCTTCAATCGAAGCTGCTGGCTGGCGCAACATGGGGCGTGCGGTCATCGCAAAAATGGCGTCGGTTCGTGCATCATAAATACCTGCGAGACACGCCGTGGCCGCTTGGCTTGCCTTCGGATCAGCCGTTGCAGGACAAGCTTCAGCGCGGCTTCTGGCCCATAAGCGCTGCGTCCGCTTTAGTCGATCAAGGCGGGGGCCGCTCAGGACTTTTCGGCCATCGCGGTATGCATCCGCCATGGCGGCGTCTTTGGTCGCCAGCGCTTCGTCGCCGCAAATTAGCTTCTCAACATTGGTTGATGCTTTGGTGCAATCGAAGCTTGGTTCAGCTGCCGTTGCAGCACCAGTTGCAAGAAACGAAGCGAACACCGTCCCCAGTACGATTAAACGTGTGCTCATGGCTTATCCCCAAATGTCACTGACTAATGGGGAAAGCTTACCATGTTTCTAGGCGAGATTAAGGCGGTGGGTGAACTAGAAAGCGGCAGCGGCATAGCCTACATTTAAAGAGTCACATCCGTGACATAACTGAAGGAGAACGGCAAATGGCAGGGGTTGGTGAAACGGCCCCCGGATTCAGCCTGTCGAACCAGGATGGCGCTCAAGTTTCTTTGAGCGATCAAGCTGGCAAGTATGTGCTGATCTGGTGGTACCCCAAGGCGGATACGCCTGGTTGAACGATTGAAGGCAAAGGGTTCCGTGACAGAATCCAAGATTTTCAATCAAATGAAGTCGTTGTGATGGGCTGCAGCTTCGATGCGCCCGGCGACAACAAAGCCTTTAAAGACAAGTTTGATTTCCCATTCGACCTGTTGTCGGACACGGATAAGAGCATGTCTATCGCTTATGGCGCGGCGAATGATGAATCGCCCCGCCCAACCCGGATTTCCGTATTGATTGGGCCAGACGGCAAAGTCGTCCGCCGCTTCGATACTGTGAAACCCGCAGAGCATCCAGAAGAAGTGCTGGAAGCATTGGCGCATCTCTAAGCACTGAGCGGTTATGACTGATGAAGGGCCGGTGCGGTATGAATCGCACCGGCCCTTTCTCTTGCCATCCTTGGGGACGCTCCATATGGTCGCGCGATCATTCAGGGGATCAAGATTATGTCAGACCGTTTGGCGGGAAAAACCGCTGTCGTCACCGCTGCAGGTCAGGGTATTGGCCGGGCCATCGCTACCGCATTTCGAGACGCCGGCGCCAAGGTCTATGCGACCGACCTCGATGCCGGAAAGCTTGATGGCTTCATCGGCGTCGAGGCGCGCGCCTGTGATGTCACGTCGTGGGATTCGGTGCGTATGCTGGCAAAAGAAGTCGGGACTCCAGACATTCTCTGCAATGTGGCGGGCTTCGTCCATCACGGCGATATCTTGGCTGCGACTGAGGAAGAGTGGGATTTCGGGTTTGATCTCAACGTCAAATCCATGTTCCGCACCATCAAGACCTTCCTGCCTGGCATGTTGGATCAGGGCCACGGCTCGATCATTAATATGGCATCTGTGGCATCGCACTTGGCGGGGGTTCAAGACCGTTTGGTTTATGGTTCCAGCAAGGCAGCTGTCATTGGCCTAACCAAACAGGTCGCGCGAGATGTGATTGCTGCTGGCATTCGCTGCAACTGCATTGCACCAGGTACGGTGCAATCCCCGTCGCTGGATGATCGCATCAACGCGTTTGATGATCCTGTGCAGGCGCGGAAAGACTTCATCGCCAGGCAACCAATGGGGCGTCTTGGCACGGCAGAGGAGATCGCGGCGGCTGCGATGTACTTAGCCTCAGACGACAGCTGCTACACGACTGGAACAGTATTCGTCGCCGATGGCGGCCTGACGCTTTAATCTAGGGATAAATCCATGAATAAGATCGACCTTTCTGGCCGTCATGCTGTTGTTACTGGTGCAGCTCAAGGCTTTGGCCTGGCCATCACAGACCGCTTGCTCGCATCCGGCGCCAAAGTCTCCATGTGGGATATCGATGGTGATGAGCTTGCTGGCGCGGCTGGCAGCCGGGATGGAGCGACTGCCGTTCAGGGGGATGTGACAGACCCCACATCCATCGAAGCTGGGCTAAAAACGAGCCGGGCTGCCAATGGTCCCGTTGATATTCTGGTCAATAATGCGGGGATCGCTGGCCCAACTGTTCCAGTCGCTGAATACCCTATCGCCGATTGGAAGCGGGTGATTGAGCTTGATCTGAACGCTGTATTTTACTGTGCCCAAGCGGTGGTGCCCGAAATGATTGAGCGGAACTATGGCCGCATTGTTTCCATTGCATCTATTGCTGGCAAAGAAGGCAATCCGAACGCTGCAGCATACTCAGCCGCTAAGGCTGGCGTGATCGCACTGACGAAATCGCTTGGTAAAGAGCTCGCAGGCCACGACATTGCAGTGAACTGCATGACGCCGGCCGCTGCCAAAACCCGCATCTTCGATCAGATGAGCCAGGAGCATATCGACTATATGCTCTCTAAGGTGCCTCGCGGTCGGTTTGTGACTGTTGAAGAGGTTGCCAGTATGGCGACGTGGCTCGCCAGCGAGGAAATGCGATTCACGACCGGTGCTGTGTTTGACATCTCAGGCGGCCGTGCCACGTACTAGCGCCGATTGAGCAGGGCGCCCACTGGCCCGCCCTGCCCTGAGTGGCTTGTCTGTTCACAGGCAGACAATGCCCAACGTTGCTAGGCGTCGCCATAGAAATTACCGGCGTAGGGGAGAACATCCAATTCGCCCGCGCCAGTGTTTGCTATTTTTTACTTCCAGCGCAATTTAGGCTCTAACCCGAAGCAATTAGCAGCATTCATGCCCAGGATATTTCGCTTGGATTCCTCATCAATCCAGTGGATTTCCGCAATTACCCGTGGGGCATCAAAATCGAAATGCGGCCAGTCGGATGCATAGAGCAACTGGGTCTTGGCGTTGATCATCTCGAATGTGGCTTTGAGGCCAACTTCGCTCGATTTCTCCATTGGCTGGCACGTGTACCAGCAGTTCTGGCGCATATAGTCAGAGGGCATTTGCTTCAGCAGCGGCGCTTCTGACATGCGCATCAGATATTGATCATCCAAGCGCTGCATCACGAACGGGATCCATGACAACCCGCTTTCAATCCATACGGATTTGAGCTTCGGGAAACGCTCAGGAATGCCATTCAGCACCCAGTTCGTCATATGAACGATATTGCACCAGGCGAACCCAAGGGCATGCATTCCAAGGAAGCTATTGCAGGTTGCCAAGGACGGGTCTTGCCAATGGTAGCCAGCGTGGAAGGCAATCGGCTTGCCCGTTTCCTCGATCATGGAATAGAGGCGCATATATTCGTTCGCGTGGACAGGCTTATACCGCGTTGATGTCACGGTGAAGCCGATGACGCCCGGTTTGTCCGCAAACTCTTCAACGGTACGGCAGGCTTCTTCTGGTGAGTTGAATGGCAGCAATACAAGGCTTGCCATACCTTCATCACCCGGAAGCACACGCTCTGTCAGCCACTTATTGTAGGCGCGGGTCAGCAGCACTTCCATGTCAGCTTGGGGGTGCATGCCGAGGAACAACATCGGCGTTGGGAACACTACCATTTTGTCGACGCAGAGCGCTTCCATGGCGCGGCGGGTCAACGTGACGTCACGATGGACATCCGTCTCCTCGACCTTTTCCCGCTGCCCGGATTGGTGCGGAATACGCCCACCAACATCCTGGTAACGCAAACCAAGGTCACCGTTCAGGCCGTAAGGCGGCGCGCCAAAACGCTCCTTCTGGTACATCATCGCCTGATGGCGGACGACCGGGTCCTCGATATGTTCAATCACCTCATGCCAATGCACGGTTTCCAGGTGATGTGCGTCGATATCGCAGATGAACCAGTCAGCAAAACCCATTTCGCGGGCATCACGACGCGCGGGGGCCAGATAATCCCGGGTATCGGTATAGACGTCCATCTCCTGGACGGGCATGGCCTTTGAGGGAACGATATTGGCGTCCATAGTCGCCTCCTTGGCTAGTCAATGCGGCGCCGAGCCTACTCTTTGAAGCTCTCTGGCGGTTGATCATGATAGTCCTCCGGGCGCCGTCTCGACCAGAGGCCGAATTCCATCGGCCCCATGCGGAGCGCCCGCAAAACTTCGGTTACGGCAGTCAATGCTTCTGTCGGCGTGACCACCTCGTCTGTGTAACCCAGAACGGCTTTTGGGCTACGTTGCTCGCCATCAGCTTTAGCGGCGTAGAGCTTTATGGCGGCAGTCATAATACGCGCAACGGCAACATCCGAAACACGCCCCGCCTCGCCTTCGGCTAAGAGAGCCTTCGCATCCTGCCAGATTTTATCTGACATATCCTCGACGGCGGCAGCTGGGTCGTTCTGTCGGGTGTCATCATTCGACGATGACATAGACATCCCCGTCCTGAACCTGTGTTGCATATCCTTTCAGGCTCATGATGTCGACGTCTGCTGCGCCGGCGAATTTGCCTGTGCGTACATCAAATTCCAGACCATGCCACGGGCAAACGATATGAACGCCATCCGTATCAAAATCACGACCTCGGCTTTTCATATCAGGGTCTAGCTTTTCAACTACTTTCTGATAAATGCGCCCTTGGCAAACCGGTCCGCCTTGATGGGGGCATAGGTTTTTGTATGCAAAGAAATCGTCGCCGAGCCGAAACACACCAATTTGCAGCCCGTCTATCTCGACAACGGTCTTACCCTGATCTTCCAACTCATTTTCACGACAAATGCGAACTGTACGCACGCGGCTTCTCCATTCGGAACAATCCTTAGCGGACACTCTAGAGCGGTCATGGTTCGGGGGTCAAAGGTAGTGAATCAGCGCTATGGCTGAAACACGATTTCTGTCTTTACACCTTGGCCGTCTTTTGCAGCGATATGGCCAGTGTGTTCTGCAATAACATTAAGAGAGCCGGTGAATTTAGAATACGGCTCAATCATTTTTCCAAACCGGCATTCACCACGCATAGTCGTGAAATACTTGGCCGATGTCTTAAACCGTTTTCCTCCAAGAAATGAGCCCTCACACCGAATGTTAGTCGCAAATTCCGCTGAGAATACATTGCTTGAGCCATCTTCGCGAACTTCAATTGTACCGACGCGCCATGGTCTCTGATTGGTTTTAGATACCATTCTATATTTCGCGGGTAGTCGAATTGGGGAACTGGTCGATGCTGACGCCTTGTCCAAGCCATCATGGACTTTCGCGCCATCAACATATATCGAACCGCGCCAAACAATTTCGTCGTTTTGTGCCAGCAATTTACAACCTACGCCGACCTTTTGCTCGCATCCATAAATCGCGTCGCGGGCTCGATCACCAAACGTGCATTGGGCTTCAGAACAATAATTGTAATATGAATACCGCGCGCGCTTATTGTAGGCAAACGCACCATTGTTCGGCAGGTTCTTGTATTTCTGAAAATGCGTCCAAGTTCGTTGGGTAATATCAATCCGCCCAGTGCCGATGATATCGTCTAGGGATTGGGCCGCGACGCAGCCCACAATCAGTAGCGCCAACCCGAAAGCAGAAAAAAGTCTATATTGTTTCACAAGCATACAACCAAATATTGAAACATTCTTGGTCGAGATCTTATTGCGAGCGCGCGCCAATGACAATTGATTTTTGGAAGAGGTCTCTTGATCTCAGGACGTAAATCGCGTGGTTCCGATTTGGGTGCCTTACTTGGCCCACGGCTTATCCTGTTGTACCGTTCTAAGCACCGCATATCTGCTTCCCAAGGACCAGCCATTGACGAATTTCCCAGATACGTCCGCCCTCAACATCCACTTCGCCCACAGTGCCTATCAGCTTGCTGACCGTTTTGCAGCGCGTGGGACTGGGATAAATCATTTTCAGACATTTACGCCTGAAGATACCCGCGCGCGCATTGGAGAAGGGCATGTGCTTGTGGCGTCTGGGTTCTGGAAGAATGACTTTCTGGACGAAGCCAAGGCCCTGCAATTTGTGCAGGTTTGTGCGGTTGGCTATGACCAGTTCGATCAAGCTGCCGTCAAGGCTCATAACGTCAAGCTTGCGAATGCAGCGGGCGTGAATGCTAACGCTGTTAGCGATCACGCGCTGGCGCTTATCCTCGGGATGACCCGCCTCACCCATATTGCTCGGGATAATCAGCGGAAGGCGCATTGGCGCCCGATGATCGCTGACATCTCTCGCCGGGAAGAAGAACTGCCCGGCAAAACGCTGTTGATCTATGGCACGGGTCAGATCGGTGGCCGAATTTCACGACTCGCTAAAGCGTTCGGGATGACTGTCATTGGTGTGCGGCGTGACCCGTCCAAGGCTGTGGAAGGTGTCGACGAACTCCATACTACCGACAAGTTCGTGTCTCTCTTGCCGCGCGCTGACATTGTTGTATTAGCCTGCCCATTAACGCCTGAGACACGCAACTTGATGGACGCCAAGGCCTTCGCTGCAATGAAAGAAACCGGCTATCTCGTGAACGTCGCGCGCGGCGGATGCGTTGACCATGATGCCCTAGTCGCAGCAGCGCAAAATGGCCAAATCGCAGGCGCTGGCATTGATGTGACGGAACCTGAGCCCCTCCACGCAGACTCGCCGCTGTGGGGCCTTGAGAACATCCTACTCACCCCACATTCCGGCGGTGAAACCCGAATGTATGAGGACAACGTTCTCGACATCCTGATGGACAATTTGGAACGGATGGCTGCGGGCAACGACCTCCGCAATCAGATCGTCTAAGCATTCTCGCCGACTACAGAGACTCCAGCATTAACTCTGCGGCAGAAATACGCCTTTGCCGGTCTTCTGCTGATCGAACAGTTTGTAGGCTTCGTCTGCCTGGTTCAGTGACCATTTGTGGCTGAAAAGCCCGTCGACGTCGATTTTGCGGTCGGAGACGAAGCGGGCGCAGTCGGCCTGGCCGACTTTGGAGAAGGTCCAGTGGCCCATTAGTGTCACCTGGCGGCGGATGAGATCTGGTGAGACTTCCAGCATAACCTCGCCACCTTCGCCGACGAAGCATGCGCTGCCCCATGCACGGGTGACGCGTACAGCGGCCCGGCGGGCTTCTGGAGAGGATGAGCTGTCCAAGGTTTTGTGGGCACCTTCACCGTGGGTTAGGTCTTTGATCGCCTCTACCGGATCAACGGCCATTGGGTCCAGTGCCACATCAGCACCCATATCCAACGCCATCTGCCGGCGTTCAGGTGAGATATCGATGGCGATCACGCGGGCCCCCATTGCAACGCCAAGCTGGGTCGCCGAGAGGCCAACCGGACCTTGTCCGAACACAGCGAGCGTCTCGTCACCCTCTAAGCCCAAGCGCTTGAGCGCCCCGTAGGCCGTGCCAGTGCCGCAGGAAATTGCGGCACCCGCTTCAAACGAAAGGCTATCTGGCAGTGGCACCAAAGTATGAGCTGGGACGCGCATGTATTTCGCGTGGGCACCATGGGCAACGGAGCCAAAGACAATCGCTCCATCGTCGCACATTTGTGACCAGCCTGACTGGCAATGACGACATACGCCGCACCCATCGTAGTGGTGATCCATAACGCGTTGGCCAATGCGGGCTTCTCGCTCTGTCACAGCGGACCCGACTTCCACCACGACACCGCAAGGCTCATGGCCAGCGATCTGGGGCGTAGAGGCGCGCTTGATACCGCCGCGGACAACGCCTGGCTCGAACTTAGGGCGGTAGGCTTTTAAATCCGTCCCGCACATGCCGGACGCCCTGATTTCAAGGACCACATCCCGAGGGCCAGGGGTGGGATCATCAAACTCCCGCAATTCAACCTGACGCTCGCCGAGAAATACGATGCCCTTCATAGGGTCCTCCTAGTTTTGCCGCCGAATATGTTTCTGCGTTCGCTTATGGCTCATCAGGATATGCGGATTTCTCTTTGCCCGTCGAGGCTATAAGGCCAGCACCCCCGGCTGCGGCGATAGCTTGGCCGGAGGGTTGACCGGCTGGTTGGTCGCCTTCTTCAGCCTGCCCTTGCTCATTCCATTCAATCTGAACGCGGCGTTGCACCAATTCAATGCCGGCTGCATAGAGTGCATTCTTTACGTCCTGGAATACGGCTTTGCGGATAACAAACTGTTCGCGTGGCTTGCACATGAACTTGGTGCGAAGGATAAGCGCACCCTCCTCAATCCTAAATACGCCTTGTGATTTCAGTGGCTGAATAAACTTCTCACCAAGCTCAGGGTGTTCAAGCAGGGCCAAGCCAACCTTCTTGATGATCTTGCGGACAGCTTCAGTGTCCGTGTCATAAGGTAGACGGAATTCCTGCTTATAAATCGCCCAGTCACGGTTGTAGTTGGTGATGGACCGCAGCTCACCAAACGGAACGGTGTGGATGGCACCGCGATGATGGAGAAGGCGCATGGAGCGGATGGATATCTTTTCCACCTGCCCCCGAATTTCGCCAAACTCTACGTATTCGCCGACGCGGAAGGCATCATCAATCAGGAAGAATACGCCCGAAATGATATCCCGCACTAAGGCTTGAGCGCCGAAGCCGATTGCGATGCCGGCAACGCCAGCACCCGCAAGCAGTGGCCCTATATCAATGCCCATCGATGACAGCACGACCATAATTGTAATGATTGCTAGCACCGAAAGCACAAACCCGCGCATCAGCGGCAAAAGCGTGCCGAAGCGGGAGGTAACAAGCCCGCCAAGCCCATCCTCATCAAGCGCCTGATCGCCAGCATTGGCGCGGGCCAGGGCTTCCTCACGCTCCATAATGCGGGCGATGCTTTGCTCAACCAGTGTCCAAGCGATAGCCGCAACAACAAGGATCGTTGCTACTTTGCCTGCAGCCTCTACGATTTTGAGGCCGATGGAGCTATTCAATGCGGCGACCATGTCCATCCCGAACACATGCAAGAGCGCCAGCCCAGCCAGGCCGAACAGTACGTATTGCAGCACTTTCGCCAACCAGGCGGAGCTGTATTCGACCTCCAACGTGTCTGGCTGCGGTTCGGGTTGGTTCGCAGCAAAACCCATTTCGGCCATATCTTCTGGATCCACCGGGATATCGGTGGTCACCTGACGAACAACGTGAACGCGGCGGGCTTTGATCGCACCAAAATATAGGGCGCCCGCTGTTGCCGCGAAGACCACCAGAACCGCAACAGGCTTACTGAGATCACCGGAGAGCAGGCATACGCCCCAGAGCAATGTAAGCAGCAATAGCCCACTTAGTAGAGAAAAACGCACTCCTCTGGTGAGCACCGGGTAATCGTCATTCTCTGAACTACCAGCGCTTCTCAGAACCAAACGTGCCGTTAGCAATGCGATAGCTAGACCACCAAGCATGAGCAATAATGCGAACGCGCCACGGGGCATTGTTGTTAGGTTAAATACGCCGCCAGCGAAGGTCATGAAACCCGCCAGCAGCATAACCACTGTCAGCCATTTAGATGTGCGATCAGCGGTGGCATTCAGTAGATGCGGCATTCGCCGCTCAGGTGCCTGGGGGGCCAAAAGAAAGCGGCCAAAGATCCAGCCTGCATATCCAGTCTTCGCGGCACCAAGCCCGCCCAGCAGCAGAATACGGATTGGCGCATTCTGTTCAAACCATAAGAGGCTAAGAGCGAAGGCGACGAGTACGAACACGAAAAGCCCCAAGCCATCGCGCGCGAGGCCTGCAAGTGACGCAGATAGCCTTGGGATTAAGTGAAAGCTTTCACATGGTTTGGGCCGGACGAACCGCTCCAACTTCCGGTAAGCGAATGATGCGGCAGCAAGCCCTACTGCCAACATCATTGCCAGATTAGGCTGCAGACTCATAACCAGTAGCATACGGTAACTGCGATGCAGACGGCGGCGAGGAAGTTCTGGGCTGATCTGTCGTATCTGGTTGCGATACGCCTGTAGTCCTTGAGGCGTCCGAACATGCGTTCGATGGCGTTTCGGCCCCGGTAGAGT
>JBDQJI010000023.1:0-44021 GCA_040263875.1 Alphaproteobacteria bacterium | reverse complement strand
CCTAGGCACTGGCAATTTTGGCGATGTCTATCGTTGTCGAGATCATGATCTTGGCCGCAAAGTCATCGTTAAAGCATTCAATCCAACCTGCACCGTAGGCGATTATCCACCTGAAGTGTGGCGCGCCAGATTTCTGGCCGAAGCCCGCGCCATGGCGCGCGTTGATCATCCATATATCGCACCCGTGCTTGGGTTCGGGCGAACAGAAACAGGCGATCCCTACTTTGTCTCCCCTTGGTATCCAGACACGCTGAAGGACGGCCTAGGGACCGATAAATATCGGCCAGACGATGTTTCGGCTATGAAACGCCGTCGCAGGCCTAAGAAATTGCCGCTGGTTGAATGCATCCGGTTAACCAAGCAAATGCTGACCGCCATTGAGGCCATCCATCGCGCTGGCGTCATTCATCGCGACCTGAAGCCAGGTAATGTTCTGCTTTCAGCTAAGGCAGACCCATTAGCGCCGGAGAAGAGCGTCGGTCTGGGCGATGTCCGCATTGCTGACTTCGGCTTATGCCTCCACCCAGATCTGCGCCTTACCCGCGAGCGTGGTTGGCTTGGGACCGAAGCCTATATGAGCCAGGAACAACGCCGCAGCACGGCGAAAGCCGACCATCGGACAGACATTTACGCCGTCGGCATCATGTTCCATCGAATGTATACTGGCGCACTGCCAAAAGCCCGACGCGCCTTGCCAGACGATGCGCCGGAAGGCCTAGCAGCTTGGCTCGCATCTATGGTCGCGAACGATCCCGACGACCGCCCAGAAACTGCCGCTGAGGCAGAGCTGGACTTGATCGCGGCCTTGAAGACCTAGCTGCGCGCCGCCTGGATCGCCCGCCAGACTTTCTCTGGCGTTGCGGGCATATCAATGTGCTGGATGCCGTAAACCGATAGCGCGTCGACCAATGCATTCATGACTGATGGCATCGCACCTGCGCACCCAGCCTCACCGCAGCCTTTCACGCCGAGTGGGTTTGTTGTTGCCGGTGACGGCAGATGCGCCATTGAGATCGTCCCCAATGCCGGCATGTCGCTGGCGCGCGGAAGGGCATAATCCATGAACGAACCGGCTAGGGGCTGGCCTTCAGCATCATAGACCACGTCCTCCATCAGTGCCTGACCAATACCTTGGGCGACGCCGCCATGGGCTTGGCCTTCGACAAGCATTGGATTTACTACAATGCCGAAATCATTGACCATGACATAGCTTTCAACAGAGACCACACCGGTCTCAGGGTCAACTTCAACCTCTGCAATGTGGCAACCGTTCGGGAATGTGAACGGCGGTGTATCGACCACTTGGGCGACAGAGAGAGACTTCGGTGCATCATCCGGTAGATCAACGCCTTCCCGCAGCATCGCAGCAAGTTCCATAACGCCCAGCGTCCGGTCTGTTCCAACGATGCCGAACTGTCCGCCTTTGGCATTGATCGTGAATTCGATATCCGCTTCAGCGGCTTCAAGAATGTGAGACGCGATAACGCGGCCCTTTTCCTTCACCGATTCAGCGGCTTCATAAATCGCCGCACCGCTGTTCATCAGTGACTTTGATCCGCCCGTGCCACCGCCATGCAATAGCTCATCAGAATCGCCTTGCAGCAGTTTGATTTGGTCAAACGGTACGCCAAGCCGGGCCGCCAAAACCTGGGCATATGCGGTTGCATGCCCCTGGCCGTAATCCAAAGTGCCGGTGATGAGGGTGACGGACCCGTCATCCTCAAACCGGATGCCACCCATCTCCCTGCCAGGTGGCCCCGTCACTTCCAGATATTGCCCAATACCGATACCGCGTAGTAGGCCCGCTTCGGTACTTGCGGCTTTTCGAGCTTCGAACCCTGCCCAATCAGCAGCTTCCAGCGCTTTATCTAAGATGGCTGGGAAATTGCCGCTGTCATAAACGGTGTTAGCTGGCGTCTTGTAGGGCAGCATTTCTGGCTGAATATGGTTGCGCTTGCGGATCTCGACCTTATCGATACCCATCTCAAGCGCAGCCTGATCCAGCATGCGTTCAATGTAGTAATTGCTTTCGGGACGCCCAGCGCCGCGATACGGACCAACCGGCGTCGTATTGGTAAAAACGCATTTCGATAGGATTTCCTGCAGCGGCGTTTTGTAGACGCTGATCGTGTTCTTAACGACATTCCCAGTCGGCTGATTAACGCCGCCATTGCTCAAATTAGCGCCTATATTGCCGTAGCCAATCACCCGCAAAGCCAGAATATTGCCGTCCGCATCGAACGCCATGGATTGCTCCATGTCATGATTGCGGCCATGGCTGTCTGAGAGGAAGCTTTCTGAGCGTTTATCCGTCCATTTAACAGGACGCCCCAGAATGCGCGCGGCATGCATGATGCAAATATATTCAGGATAGCAGGCCGATTTCATCCCAAAACTACCGCCAACACTGCCCACCAGCACGCGAATCTGGTCCGCCCGGGCGTTTAATGGCTTCATCAGGCTGTTCCGCATAGGAAACGCGCCTTGGCAGCCTAGCCGCAGGGTCCAGTGGTCCTCACTGCTGTCATAGTCCGCGAGGGCAGAACGAGGCTCCATCGGAGCAACGGCGATGCGGCTGTTGAAAATACTCATGGAGGTGACGTGGGCTGCGTTGGCGAACGCCTCTGCCACCTTCTCACTCTCGCCAAATTTGAAGTCCAGGATGACATTGCCTGGAACGCCGTCATGCACCAGCGGTGCGCCATCTGCTACTGCGGCCCTGGCAGAGGTGACTGCGGGCAAGGATTCAATATCAACGAATACAGCCTCCGCAGCGTCTTCAGCCTGAGCACGGGTTTCGGCGATAACGCAAGCTACCGGGTCGCCAACAAAGCGGACTTTGTCGATTGGCAGCGGCGGTTGTTCCGGCTTCCGCATATCGGACCCGTCGCGGTTTTTCATCGACATACCTGCTGGCATCAACCCAAGTCCGGCATCGATGAAGTCTTGGCCTGTCAGGACAGAGAGTACGCCGGGCATGGCCTTCGCTTCATCAGTCTCAATGCCCTTGATCCGACCATGGGCAAACTGGCTTCGCACCATGACCGCATAGACTTGGCCCGGCAGCACATTGTCGTCTGCATAACTGCCAAGACCCTGGACCAGAGTAGGATCTTCCTTGCGAGATACGGGTTGGCCAAGGCCATATTTTTCATCGACGAACAAGGTCGGATCAACAAAGACATTCATAGCCAAACTTCCTTAGGTCAGCGGGACGCACGGAGCGCTTGAGTGGCGGCTGCATCGACAACCCCGTCCGCATCGACAATCACATGATACTGCGTTTTGGCCGCCTCAACAGATACATAGCCATTGGCGACATCACGGGCGACACGGGCTGGGTCACGGGCATCAGCACCACCCAAGCCTCCACCGCCGGGCATCTCCATACGAAGACGCTCACCGGCAGGTACCGTTTGCCGCCCTTTTGCCTTGAAAGGCTGGTTCTCAGAGATACCGACAGTCCCCGTCATACCCGGCGCGCCGCCATTGCGCCCGCGTGCCGGGTGGGTCACGCGGTCAAACATGCTGGAAATTGCGAAGGGCGCGCCAGTCGCATGCTCCACTTCCATGACCTGCCCGACGCCACCACGATGCTCGCCAGCACCGCCTGAATCCGTGCGATATTCCTTCCGCCAGAACACCAGCGGCGCCACGACTTCATTGATCTCTACCGGCGTGTTGCGAACACCAGACGGAAACGCCGTTGCATCCAAGCCATCTTTGGTTGGACGCGCACCTGTTCCGCCCGTATGGAACGTATTCATGGCGAATGGCGTCGCGTCGCCATAGTCAGCATCGACTAGGCCATGACCGCCCATCAGAACTGGGTTCCAAAGGCAGGACGTGCCTTCCGCCGGCACGCGATCCGGGATGATCTGGTTCAGACAGCCGAACACGACATCTGGAAGCATCTGCCCCGTCACATGCCGCGCCGTCACGGCACAAGGCCTTGGCGCATTCAATATACAGCCCTCAGGTGCGGTAATCCGAACAGCAGCCAGTGATCCCGCATTATTCGGAATCTCATTCCCCACCGCGCAGCGAACGCCAAAGCTGGCATAGGCTTCTGTATAGGTAATCGGCACATTGATGCCGTAGGACGAGACAGGCGAAGTGCCTTTGAAGCAGACGCTAATGGTGTCGTCAGAAATCGTCATTTCAGCGACGAGATCGAGTGCGCTTTCATAGCCATCAACCCGCATGGCGTTTTTGTAGACACCGTTCGGCAGTTTCGCGATCTCTGCCGCCATGCCTTTACGGGATGCTTCGATGATGTGGTCAGCAAGACCATCAATGCTTGCCAATCCGAATTCATCCATCATCGAAACTAACCGCTTCGAGCCGACAGCGTTGCAAGCGACCAGCGAATACAAATCACCCTCAACCTCAACTGGATTGCGGACATTGTGGGCAATAATATCCAGCACCATCCTGTTCATATCCCCACCAAGCGCCAGGGGCATGATGGGAATATTAATGCCTTCTTCGTAGACCTGCCGACCGTCTGGCCCAAACCCACGCCCGCCAACATCAACCACATGGGTCGTGCAAGCGAACAGCGCAACGATTTCGCCATTCCGCCAAGTCGGCGTCACAACAGTGAAATCGTTCAGGTGCCCTGTACCGAGCCAAGGATCATTGGTGAGATAAACATCGCCCTCGCCCATGGTCTCCAGCGGATATTTAGCGATGAAGTGCTGGACCGAAGCTGCCATGGCGTTCACATGTCCGGGCGTTCCTGTCACGGCCTGGGCGAGCATCCGCCCACGAGTGTCATAGACGCCGGCAGATATATCGCCTGCTTCGCGGGCCGAGGTTGAAAATGCCGTGCGAACAAGCGTTTGCGCCTGTTCCTCAACAACGGACAGCAAGCGGTTCCATTGGATTTGCAGGCCAATTTGGTCAAGTGCGTTTGAAGACTCAGCCATCAGGATGCTCCCTGCTTGCGGGTCAAAATAATATATCCGCGACCATCAATAGCCGCACCGAATGTTGAAGTGACAACAGTTGTTGTTTGCGATTCTACAATCAACGCTGGGCCGTTGATCCGGTCCCCAACTGCCAATTCCATGCGCTGAAACAGGCCAGCATCGACAAAATCTTGCTTTGCTGGATCAAATACAGATCGGGTAGTGGTTGGCTTACGCAGTGTGCCATCGACAGTTTCTTTATCAGCGGCTGCTGTGTCTGCTGGCTTCGTTGAAACCGTCACTGTCCAGCTTAATATCTCTGGCTCCATATTTGGAACGGTTTGGCCGTAGAGGCTTCGATATGCGGTATCAAAAGCCTCACGCAGCATGGGCGCATCTTCAGATGATAAGGGTCTGTCCGGCAATGGCGTTGTGATCTCATGCCCCTGTCCGACGTAACGCATATATGCCACACGCGTCTCATCCAATTTTGCACCGGGCGCGCCAGACTTCACGACAGTTCGAGCCTCATCACTCATTGTATCGAGCAATTCGTTTGCCCCTGCGGGATCGAACCCATCAAGACGCATATAGCGGCTACGCACGACTTCATATGAGATCGGCGCCCGTAGAAACCCAACGGCAGATCCGACGCCCGCCCCGCTCGGCACGATAACTTGGTCCAGGCCTAGCTTTTCGGCCAACCGCGCCGCATGCAAAGGCGCTGCACCGCCAAAGGCGATCATGGTGCGTTCGGAGATATCCTTGCCCCATTCAATGGCGTGGACCCGAGCCGCATTCGCCATATTCTCATCCACGATCTCAGCAACCGCATAGGCTGCAAGCGGCGCTGACAGCCCCATTGCACCGCCGATCTTTGCTTCGACCACCGCACCCGCCTTATCCGGCGATAGCTTTACATTGCCGCCAGCGAACAATGCCGGGTCAATCTTACCAAGCATTACATCCGCGTCTGTCACCGTTGGCTCGGTGCCGCCAAGGTCATAGCAGGCAGGGCCGGGATCAGAGCCAGCGCTTTGCGGACCGACGGCAAGTCGCCCCATGCTGTCGATTGAGGCAATGGAGCCACCGCCTGCGCCAATCTCAACCATCTCAATCGCCGGAATGCGAACCGGCAGACCGCTGCCTTTCATATTCCGGTAGGCGCGCGCCACCTCGAATGTTCGCGTGGCCAGGGGGGCGCCATCATCAATAAGGCAGAGCTTTGCTGTGGTACCGCCCATGTCATAGGAGACGACGCTGTTTAGGCCCAATTCCTTCGCTACATCCGCTGCCAAAATAGCGCCGCCTGCTGGGCCAGACTCGACCAGCCGGATTGGATAGCGCATGGCGTTCTCTAGAGTCGTCAGACCACCGCCAGATGTTATCAGCAGGAATGGACAGCCAAAGCCTTGCGATTTCAGGCGCTGATCCAATTCCCGCAGATACCCGGCCATTTTAGGCTGCACATAGGCATTGGCGCAGGTTGTTGATTGCCGTTCGTATTCCCGAATTTCAGGGCAAACGTCGCTGGATAGCGAGATCGGCAAATCGGGGTAAGCCTGTCGAATGATCTCATGAATGCGCAGCTCATGGGCCGGATTTGCGTAGGCATGCAGCAGCCCAACCGCGATAGCTTCAATCTTATGCTTTTCGATCAGCGGTAGGATCGCCTCAACAGATGCATCATCCAGCGGCAGCAATGCCTCGCCCTGTGCATTCAGGCGCTCCCGGACAGACCATCGCAATTGCCGGGGTGCCAATGGACTTGGCCGGTCAATATTGATGTCATACTGCTCAAACCGGTTTTCCAGCGCCATTTCAACGGCGTCCCGATGGCCTTCTGACGTGATCAGCGCGATCTTGGCCCCTTTGCGTTCGATAATGGCGTTCGTGGCCAGTGTCGTGCCGTGGATTAGCAGTGCGATCTCAGAAGCAGCGACGCCAGACTCTTCCAATGCCCGACCAACCCCATCCATAACGCCCTTTTCTGGTGCGGAGGGTGTGGTCAGTACTTTCGCAGTAGTCTGCTGACCACCATGTTCAAGCACAACATCTGTAAACGTACCGCCGATATCTACGGCAAGGCGGGGGCCGGAAGCTGTAGCAGTCATAGGGAGGATAATCCAATATTAGAGCGCTGGTAGGTGTAAGATAGATTGCGCGGGCGAGACTCGTTACCCTGCATCCTATGCTGTCCACCTTACGCTGTGTGGGCAAAGTCTGGCGAGCCTACGATTTTGATTTCGCCGCCATTGGAGTCCACCCCGCTTATGCTGTTTCTGAACCGGTCCGCCCACATTCTCCATGACGACAATGCGCGCGTATTCGACACCATCGGCCGTGTATGGCGTCGCGTGCCGGAAAGTGCCGAAGGCGGATCAGAGATCAATCTATTTGATGCGGTCCGCTGGCTTCAGCGGGAAAGTGGCAAGCCAGCCCGCGCACCTGTCTCCATAGCCGGCCCTCGTGATGCCTCTCCGGCTGAACTCGCCGATGCCAAAGCGCTTGGCCATGGCGTTGCAGAACTTGGCCTATCTGTTCTGTGCGGCGGATTGGAAGGGGTTATGACTGCCGCTGCCAAAGGTGCCCACGCAGCTGGCGGTACTGTGATCGGGCTCCTTCCGGAAGCTGATTGGCGCGCTGCAAATCCTTACATCACCGTCTCCTTAGCCAGCGGTGTTGGCATGGCACGCAACGTGCTGATTGCGGAGGCAGGGCTGTGTTTAGTCGCGATTGGCGGCGGATATGGGACCATGTCCGAAATGGCCTATGCCAAGCAGTTCGAACGACCGGTGATCGCCCTTCAGTCCGCACCTGCAATGGACGGCGTAGATAGGCTAGGGTCCGTTGAAGATGCACTGACTGCCATTGCCCGGGTCGCGTTAAACATGGACGGAACGGAAACGGCTTGGCGTTGAGTGGTCAGCCAAGCGTTAGCGCCTCATCCCGCGCACTTGCCGCGCGGACTTCTCCGACTACTGCAGCGTCTGCATAGCCAGCAGCTTTGAGGCGTTCAATGATATCCGCAGCAGCCTCTGCTGGCACAGTGGCGGCAAGTCCGCCTGACGTCTGCGGGTCAAATAATAGCCGTGCGCGGGCGCTATCAACTGGGCCAGAAATGCGTTCTGCAAATGCGGCATTGGCCGGTGCCATCGTGCTTTCGACGCCTGCGATCACTAGCGCCTCCGCACCGGAAATGAGCGGGAGTGTGGATACGTCCAAGCTGAATGATACATTTCCCGCATCCGCCATCTCAATCAGGTGGCCCGCAAGGCCAAACCCGGTTACGTCCGTGAGGGCTGATGCTTTTGCGCCCGCCAATACTGCAGCCGCATTAGCGGATGGTTGCCGCATCTGTGCAATCGCAGCCTCAACGACAGACGCGTCAGCGACCCCGCGCATATCGCCTGCCATGATCGCCCCAACGCCAAGAGGCTTGGTCAGGATCAAGGCATCGCCAAGCCGCGCGGCGCCTTTTTGCTTCAGTTCATCCAGCGGCGCAAAGCCATTCACTGAGAGGCCAAGCGATAGTTCCGCTCCCTCCCCGGTATGGCCGCCGATAAGTACAGCACCTGCATCATCAAGCGCCTTCGCCACACCTGACAGGAGTTGCAGCAGATCCCGCTCCGTCGCTGCCTCCCCGGCATGAGGCAGGATGGCCGTCACCAAAGCACTGTGCGGGGTTGCACCCATCGCATAGAGGTCACTCAGCGCATGGATTGTTGCGATTTCGCCAAACAGATATGGGTCATCCACAATCGCCCGAAATTGATCGACTGTTTGCACGAGAGCCTGACCTGGTGGCGGCGTAAGTACTGCGGCATCATCGCCTGCGCCCATAGCGACGCCATCTGCTGTTTTCAGATTTAGGCGCTGCAAAACCCGTTTCAGCACGGGACTTGCGACTTTGGCCCCGCAGCCGCCGCATCGCATAATCTCAGGCGTTTCAGACTTGTTTGCTTTCGGTAGTACCTGTTGCATTGGCGGGAGTACCTGATAGCGCTGCATCCAGCGCCGGTCGATCCAGTCTTTCCAGGTCCAAGCCCATTTTCCACTGGCCGCAATCCCGCCATAGGAGACTACGGCACCGCCATCACCGGTGGACATCAACGCCAAGGTTTTTGTTTGCGGCTGCCATGCTTTCAGCGGTTTTCCTAAGGCAGCACGGCGCAGATTCTCCGCCAATGCTGGCCCCTGCCGCACCGCATAAACACCAGATTTTGGAAGTGGCTTAGGCTGGAAATGCGCACAATCCCCTGTCGCAAACACTTCTGGGTGGCTTGGAATGTGCAGAAATTGGTTGATTGTGATGAACCCGCCATCATCTGTGCGAAGACCTGATTGGGTTGGCCAATCTGGCGCTGCAGCCCCTGTCGCCAGGATCGTAACGTCTGCCGGGATATGTCGACCGTCCTGTAGTTGGACAGCTTTGCTCGTCACCTCAATCGCGTCTGACCCAAGCGTGACCTCAACTCCGGCATCAATGAGCGCACGCGCCATGCGTTTGGCAACAGCCGCGCTATGGCCGGGGAGCACACGGCTACCCTTGCAGATCAATGTCACAAGTAGATCAACGCCCTGCTTTTGAAACCGCCTACGCATCGCAAGTGCCGTCTCAACGCCCCCGGCACCGCCACCAATAACAGCAAGGGAAGCGCCAGACTCTAACGTTTCTTCTAGTTCAGATAATCGTGCAAGAAACGAATCTAGCGGTTTGATTGGTAACCCAAATTCCGCTGCCCCGTTTATATCGGCTTTAGGCGGTGTTGAGCCGATATCTAACGACACGAAGTCATAGGCAAGCGGCGGACGGTCTTCAAACAACACTTCCTGAGCTATTGGATCAAGCCCGGATGCAGCCGCTCGGATCAACTGAGCGCCGGACCAACGGGTGAGTTTCCCAAGGTCAATGTGACATTCGTCATGGCTATAAACGTCCCGCAGAAGGCCCGGCAACATCCCAGAATACGGGGTCATAATATCCCGCGCGATCAACGTTATGCGCACGCCGGGTTCTGGTTTCATGCCAAACATCTTCAGGACGGCGACATGGGCATGGCCGCCGCCAATCAGGACGATATCGCGTTCAATGGGGGCGCTTGGCTGCATACTGGGCTCAATCGTATCGGGATCGCCGATTGGTAACCCGGATATACGTCCAAGGCCTAGCCCTCGTAACGGACTTATGAAGAGCCAGACATCGGAAAGCTTAGCGGTGCCAGTTCACTAATCGTCCGCCCGGCCCAATCGCGTTCGGATGTTAGGGCCGCGGCCCGCTTCTGCGCTTCTTGGAGAGCCTGGGTTGCGGCTTCAAGGTCAATCGTCAGGCATTCCCCATCGCGCACAATCGCGTCGCCATTGACGAAAACGTCTTTGATTGGCCGCTCTCCAGCAACGAAAATCAGGCTCCGAAGCGGATCATAAAGCGGCCTCATTGATCGGTCGCTGACATCTACCAAAACAACATCCGCTTTGGCACCGACGCTCAAACGACCAATATCGTCCCGCCGAAGCGCTTTGGACCCGCCAATGGTCGCCGCTTCGAATACATCACTGGCGAAAGTATCATCCAAACGGCCAGCAGCAGCGCGGGCTAGATAGACGGCATTCCGCATTTCCTCAATAAAGTTATGGGGATATGTGTCTGTCCCGATACCAAGATTGATGCCGTTCCGCTTGTACTCGCCAAAGCTACGAAGGTTGATACCGCGCTTGCCGAAAACCGTTGGGCAATGGGCGACAGTGGCACCCTTTTCTGCGAGCAGCCCCAAATCTATGCGTGTTGGCCAATGCACCCAGGGATGATGGTCGAGGAAGATGCCGTGGCCGATGATTGAGCGCTCATCCAATGCGCCAACTTCATCCAGCCATTGAACCGGCGTCATGCCGTGGCGGCGCTGCATTTCCTGGAACTCAGTCATGCTCTGGGCGCAGTGGATTTGGAAGGGCAAGTTCCGTTCTGTAGCGTGGTCATGAGCATCACGCAGAAGATCTGCGCTGCACGTATCTATCTGGGAAGGCGTCACCATGCCGGACAAACGCCCAGACGGGTGCTGCCTTGCGCTCTCGACTAGGCGCATTGCGGCGTCAAAAGCTTGGCGGCCTGCTTGGTGGTCCCACTCGTATTCAAGACTATGACCGTCTTTCGTCAGCCAGCGCGCATCGCGAAACATGGGTGCAATGCAGGCGCGCAGCCCGCTGTCAGCCAGAATATCTAGCCAGCCTTCGAATGGTACGGACAGATCAACAACAGTAGTAACACCAGAAAGCATCAATTCCGCCATCGCCACTTGAACAGCGGCGCGCATCCCTTCCGGGTCATTGCCTATGGTCGTCAGGAATTCATACAGCGAGGAATGCCAGAAGCCGGGACTCAGCGTCTCGTCCGTCATGCCTTTACGCAGTGGCTCGCTGGTCGGGTGTGTGTGGATATTGACCATGCCCGGCAGGGCTAAACGCTCCGACCCATCAATTTCCTGCGTGACGGGTCCATCATAGGATTTGCCAGCAAATAGGATACCGCTCGCATCAAAAGCAATATCAATGCCACGCGCGTATTCATGGCAACCTTGGGCACCGTTCCATACAACTGCCCAATCCGTATTCCGAACAACCGTGACCATCGCATTGCCTCCTCTTCCAACCAAATGAAGCATAGGCATTTGAAGGTGCTACTGGAAAGTCCGCTAAACGCGCCCACCCGGCAGCATCTGCCGTAACGTCGCGTCCTTATCCACGAACTGGTGCTTCAGCGCAGCACCAATATGGATTGCGGCGACCGCCATCAATGCTTTGCCGAGGATCTCGTGGACGGTTTTGAGCAAGTTCAACGCGTCTTCACTGGCACCAATCAGGTTCGGAACCAGAATGCCGGTATTGAACAGATCAATCGGCGTGCCAGTCGCAGATGTCATCAGCCATCCAGACAAAGGCAAAGACAGCATTAAACCATAAAGCACCCAATGTGCGGCAGCCGCCAGTTTCACATGGGTTGGCGGCATGCCTGGCACATGGTCTGGGCGAATATCAATTGCTCGCCAACCAAGGCGCAGCAATGCAAGCATCAGAACAAGCATGCCGATTGATTTATGCCACGCATACAGCTTGAACTTGTCCGGACTAAACGGCAGTTCATGCATATAAAGCCCAAGCGCTAGCATTCCGATAACCAGGATAGCCATCGTCCAATGGAATAGCTTTGCAATGCCACCAAATTTGGCCGACGTGCTCTTGAGCGCCATCAGATCGTTCGCCAGCTATTCAGGCGAGGCTTCAAAGCCAATACGGATCGTAACCGTATTCCCAACGAACGGGCGCCATGCCGTCAAACCCCATTTATT
Organism: Alphaproteobacteria bacterium; assembly: GCA_040263875.1. GTDB lineage: Bacteria > Pseudomonadota > Alphaproteobacteria > Bin95 > Bin95 > VMCJ01. Next base: position 31,765 of record JBDQJI010000023.1, on the reverse strand, counting down.
GCGATCTATCTCAGCAACGGCCGTTACTGCCATAATGGTCTTGCCGCTGAATGGGCTCTTCGCAGTTCCACGAAACTTAGCATCGAACCTTACGGTCTTTGTGAACCCATGCAGCGTCAATTCACCCTCAATGATACCGGTGTCCTCGCCCGTGCGCTTGATGCTGGTGCTTTCAAAGGACATTTTCGGGAAATTCCGCACATCGAAGAACTGTTCGCCTAACAGCGTTTCGTTCATTAGCCCATCATCGGTTTCCAGGCTCTTGAGGGGAACATTCACCTCGACCATCGAATTCTCAACATTTGCCGGATCGTAATCCAGTTCGATGCGAAACTGCTTGAAGCGGCCAGGGTACGGAAAAATTCCAAGATGGCTCACTTCGAAGTGTATAAATGCATGCGATCGGTCCACTTTATAAGGTGCCGCCCCAGCCAATAATGGCGCGGTAACAGCAGCGCAAAGTGCGAGCAACGGCAATAATAATCGGCGAGCAATGAGCGACATTGTGAAGACTCCATTCCGCGGATTGTGCATTTGAGCGCGATTATTAGCACCTTTCCCCGGTGCCGTCCCGCTAGAGACATGAAAACCTTGTGATCTCGCATACAGATCAGGCAGTTGGTAGGTCCATGTCTGTCTCATTCAAATGCGACATTTCTGAGACTGTGACGGGGTTGATTGGCATTCGGAGGCGCATAAGATCCGCATCTGCCAATGCTGTCCCATTTGCTTCAGCCGCCAATGCAGCGACTGTATAGGCGCACATCCGACCCTGGCATGGTCCCATGCCGGTGCGGAGGAAGGCTTTCAGCTGGTTCGGTCCTTGCGCGCCCATGGCCATAGCTTCACGGACGGAGCTTGCCTTGATCGCCTCACACCGGCAGATGATCGTATCGTCTGAAATTGTAGTGAACGCCTGTGCCGGCGGGTAGAGTGCGTCGAGCAAAGGCCGGACGACACGCGCACGGCCAAGCCGTTTATCAACCTCCTTTGACGTAGTCGCTTTCACGCCCAGTGCAGATGCGGCTGACGCCCCAGCCTTAGCACCAGTGGCGGTCGCCGCTGCCCAGCCGAGGATGCCCGCATTGTCCCCAGCTACATAAGCCCAATCTGTATCAGCGAGTTGTCCATCAGCGGAAGCTTCTGGGCACCATGCTGCACCTGCCACATCATATTTGTGTGGAATACGCATAGCCCGCATCAACTGTGCATTCGGGATCACGCCATCATGCACGAGCAATGTGGCAGCTTCAGCCTCTCCGTCAGTTCCGTGTGCCGTTTGCCAGCACACAGCTTCTAGCCGGTCCCCACCGGACGCCTCAAGGTGTGTAACGTGAGTTACGGTCTTACTGACGCCACCGGATAAGGCGCGTTGCCATTTCAAGCCCTTCAATAAGTCCGAAAACCCCGCAAGTGCGCGTAACCCGTGCTTGCCTGCTGACCACTTTCTTCCAGGATCATCCAGTCTCAGCAGAACGTCTGGCGCGGCACCAGCAGCACGAAATTGCGCCGCCAGTAATAGCAGCAGAGGTCCTTGCCCTGCCAAAACAAAGGGCCGTTTGGGCAAAAGGCCGCCTGTCTTTAGCGCAATCTGTGCTGCGCCAGCGGTCATCACGCCTGGCAATGTCCATCCTTGAAACGGCATCGGGCGCTCATAGGCACCAAGCGCGATAATCAGGCGCTTGGCATGCAGTCGTCCGGCCTTACCGTCACGCACATACAGCACATCGCCGCCGATCCCCGTACTCTCGACCCCAATGACTCGGGACAGCGGGCGGTAATCCACAACTGCAGCCCGAAAATCAGCAACTGCATCAACGCCAGAAGCATAATCATCGCCAAACAGGCCAAGATCGCCTCGTGCAGCTACAGCCTCAACATTCCGCCATATCTGGCCGCCAGGGACAGCTTGATCATCCAGAACCGCGACGGTCAGCCCAGCATTGGCAGCGACAACAGCCGCAGCCATGCCTGCAGGACCAGCGCCCAGTACAGCAACATCAACGGAATCAGCCATTATCGCTCACTCCAAGCGAAGGGCGTAGCAGTTGCGGTTCTACGGTCATGCCTTCTTGCACCGGGACAAGACAGGCTTGGCGGTTTGGCTGGCCATCAATCGTCATCAAGCATTCGAAGCACACCCCCATCAAGCAATAGGGTGCACGGGGCTCGCCTGATACAGGCGCATTTCGCGTGGCTTGCAAGCCTGCCGCCAATGCCGCTGTCGCAACGCTTTCACCGCGTAACGCAGTAACAGGTTGCCCGGCGATCGTCAGGCGAACGGCTGCATCGCCTTTTGGTTCAACCCGACGGCGCAGCATGGGGTGTTCCCTCAAAGCGTTTCACTGAGAAATCCTGGAATCCCACGGGCGTTTCGCCCCGTAGCACCCAGTTTGGAATATGCTTGGCATGGACGCTTGCGAGCGTCACGCCGGAATGATTGGTCGTCATGAAAATACCAGGCCACGTTTCCGATTCATCGTAAATCGGGCAGCCATCAGGCGGCATAATACGGAGTGCGCCCCACGAACGTACAATATTGACGTTCGCCAAATCCGGCAGAATGCGGGCCGCCCGCGCGGCAATGGCCCCAGAAACATCACCGGTGCTCCGGTCATCAAAACCGACTTCCTCGTGGGAAACGCCCAGCATGATGGAGCCTTCGTCCGTCTGCCGGATACTGCCCAGGGGCAATGGCAGCATTGGCTGCAGCCGTTCCGTCACCAATATCTGCCCTCTTTGCGGGCGCGTTGGGCAATGTAAGCCGACCTTTGCCGCAAGTTCCGGGATGCCATGACCGCAGGCGATAACGATTTTCGCAGCGCCGTAACGCGCACCCTCTGCCGTAACAACAGCGTAGCCCTCACCATCCCGCTCAATGTCCACGACGCTGGCATTTGGCTGATAACGGCCGCCTGATTTCTGGAATCCAGCATGCATCGCGCGCAATAGTTTCAGTGGATTGGCATCGCCATCATGGGGGCAGAATGAGGCAGCCAGGACGTCCGGCCCAAAACGAACGCCTGGCACAAGCGCTTCAATCTCCTGGCGGTCAATCATCCAAGAGTCATATTGGCCGTTGCCAGCCTGGGCCTTCATAGCGGTAATGATTTCTTCTGAGGCGCGGACTTCGTCCTCAGACGTACACAGCGTCAACCCGCCCGGCTTCTCATACCCGGTGTTTACACCAGTACTAGTCTGCAATTCATCTGCGAAGTTCGTCCAAATTTCGGAGGATTCGCGTGACCAGTCCTGGTACCGCTGTAAGCCGCGCCCCTTGGTTTGCACCCAAACCAAGCCGAAATTCCCGCGCGCTGTCCGAAGCGCATCATCGCCCTCATCCAGCATAAGCGTGTCGGTGCCAGCGCGTGCTAGGCCATAAGCAATAGCGCCGCCGACCATGCCTCCACCGATTACAATGACATCTGCAGTATCCATAACCGTGATGCTAACGGATCAACCTTACTTGCGGAAGCGTGTACCTGCCCCATAAGATTTCTCCACTCTCAAGATCACCACCGCACAGGAAACAGGTTATGCAAGTCGGATTTATCGGCCTCGGCACCATGGGTGCTAGCTTCGCGACAAATATTCAGAAGGCAGGCTATGATCTGATCGTCCACGATATTGCGCGCCAAGCTGCACAACGTCACATTGATGCTGGTGCCAAGTGGGCTGAAAGCCCCCGGGCTTTGGCTGAGCAATGCGATGTCGTGCTGACCTCCCTGCCCGGCCCGCCGGAAGTTCGCGCGGTTGCGACAGATGCGGGAACAGGCCTGCTGGCTGGGATGAAACCGGGGTCGGTATTCTATGATCTGTCCACCAATTCCCCAGCAGTCGTCCGCGAAATCCACGCAGAGTTCGCGGCGAAAGGTGTTCACATGCTTGATGCGCCCGTATCTGGCGGCCCCAAGGGTGCAGCGTCCGGGAAATTAGCCATCTGGGTTGGCGGGGATGAAGATGTGTTCAACGCCAACCGCGCCCCGCTAGATGCCATGGGCGATGCCGTCCGTTATATTGGTGCGATCGGCGCTGGGTCAGTGGCTAAACTGGTCCATAACAGCGCGGGCTATGCAATCCAGTCTGCAATTGGTGAAATTTTTGCTGTTGGCGTCAAAGCAGGCGTTGATCCATTGGCGCTGTTTGAAGCCATCCGCATGGGTGCCCGTGGCCGGACCCGCACATTCGATAGCCTTGCGGACCACTACATGATCAACAGCTATGATCCCGCGGATTTCGCCCTCAAGCTCGCTCATAAAGATGTCAGTCTCGCCGCAGAAATGGCACGGGATGTGGGCGTTCCAGCGCGAATGATTGATCTGACACGCGCAGAAATGACGGAGGCGCTTAACCGTGGCTGGGGCCACCGGGATAGCCGGTCGTTTATGCTCCTCCAACAGGAACGTGCAGACATTCTAGTTGATGAGGACGAGAGCGCTGTCGAAGAAGTCCTGAATTCCGACAAGAAGTAGCGCCCTGGCGCCACGCTGGTCGATTGGGGTAATATTCGTGGGCAATTTTCTTTGATTGACGGAAAGCCCAATGTCGCTCGATTCTCCTCTCTGGCCGGCACAACTGGACCACATCCGCCTAGACGCGCCGGACCCGGCTGCACTGGCGGACTTCTACTGTGATGTAATCGGGTATGAGGCGATTGACCTTGCTTACGGCGTAATGCTGCTGCAAGGCCATGGTCGCCGCATTCTTATTGGCCCGGGGGAAGCCAGCGGACGGCCCTATCACAGTTACCGGCTGCAAAGTGCCGGGCAATTGGCTGATGTGAAGGCGTTCCTGACGGCTCAAGGCGTGGAATGCCTCGCGAACCCCTCTCCCGTGTTTGGAGACGACGCTGTAGCAGTCCGTGATCCTGATGGCTGGGTTAGCGTATTCGGCCTCAGTCGCCCAGACCTGCCGTCTATTCGCGCTGCCAATAATCGCACGCCGATGTCGCTCAAAGGCCGCCTCCAGCATGTGGTCGTTGCAACGCCAAATCTTGCGACGATGATGGATTTCTATGAGAACACGCTTGGCATCCCCGCATCAGATTATGTTCTGAAGGACGGGGCCAACCGTGACAGCAAACATGTCGCCTTCTATCGAACGGATCCCGAGCACCATAGCTTTGCCTGCTTCGGCGCTTCTTCCATCCGGGGCGACCATCACTGCTACGAAACGACTGGCTGGATGGATATCCGTGATTGGGCCGACCACATGGGCAATATGGAAGTGCCAATCTGGTGGGGGCCTGGCAGACATGGAGCCGGGAACAATCTGTTCTTCATGATTGAAGACCCGCTTGGCGATAAAGTCGAAATCTCCGCAGAAATCGAACATATGCCCCGCGATATGGCCCCCCGTTGGTGGCCCGCGGATGGCAAAGCCGTCAATCTTTGGGGCCAAGGCTGGGCTCGGGACTAATTTCTTAAGCGAAGGAGCGAACGTCATGGACGGTGCGCAAATTAATCTATCGATCAATACAGATATCAAAACTGTAGCTGACCTCCCCCCTCCCATTGAAGGCCGAGCGGCCTGGCATAGCGCAGACTTTGCTGATGGCAGCTGGATTGAGCAGCTTTCTGATGCGGATAACGCCGAGATTAAATCCGCAGCAGAATCCGCGCTCAATAGCGCTGGGGGCGATATCGCCAAAATCACTAAAGACGCCTTTCCGCTGCCAACACTGAGCGGGCGGATAACTGCGGTTAGTGACGAAATCCAAAATGGTCGTGGGTTCGCTTTGCTGCGCGGTATTCCGGTCGAGGAATGGGGCACAGAGCTATCAGCAGCTGCCTTCTACGGCGTCGGCGCGCATATCGGCAAAGCCCGCTCCCAGAATGCAAAAGGCCACATTCTGGGCCATGTCCGCGACCTTGGCCGTGACCCAAATGACCCAACGGCCCGCATTTACCAGACGACGGCGCGTCAAACATTTCATACCGACTCGACCGATATCGTTGGCCTTGTGTGCTTGAAGACAGCGAAATCTGGCGGCGAGTCCATGCTCGTTAGCGCTATGTCAGTGTATAATGTGATGCGTGCAGAAGCGCCTGAACTTGCGCTTGAGTTATTCCAGCCAAACGCAGTGGATCGGCGCGGTGAAGTGCCTGTGGGCATGAAGGAATATTATGAACTGCCGCCACTGACCTGGCACGAGGGACGGCTGACTGTTCATTACCAGCGCCAATATATCGACAGTGCCATGCGCTTTGCGGATGCCAATAGGCTGACCGAAAAACGGATCGCGGCTCTCGATATGTTCGACAAGCTGTCCAATGATCCGAAGTTAAAGCTGGATATGGAGTTCCGGCCCGGCGACATTCAGCTGGCGCACAACCACACCCTTATGCACGACCGGCTGGACTTCGAAGATTGGCCCGAACTGGATAAGCGCCGCCACCTGCTGCGTCTTTGGCTTTGCACGCCGAACTCCCGCCCGCTACCAGATGCATTTGCCCAACGCTTTGGCTCCGTAGAGATTGGGGATCGTGGTGGTGTCATTACGGCTTCTACCGTCGCCCTAAACGCACCACTGGAAGCAATCTAATCCCATGAACCAAGCCAATCTCGACACGGCCCGCCTTCGCGAGCGCCGTCGCCTCATGCTGCGTATTCGGGCGTTTGAAGAAGCCGCAATCCGTGCTGCTGACAATAAGCTCGTTCTTGGTGCCATCCACCCATCTGTTGGCCAAGAGGCCGTCGCGGCAGGTGTTTGTGCGCCGCTTCGTAAGGATGATTTGCTGCTATCCACCCATCGCGGGCATGGTCACACCCTGGCTAAAGGTGCCGACGCCCGCGCCATGATGCGTGAGCTTTTTGGCCGTGAAGGCGGGAATTGTGGCGGCAAGGGCGGATCAATGCATATCGCCGATTTTGATGTCGGTATGCTAGGCGCCAACGGTGTTGTCGGGGCGAATATCAATATCGCTGCTGGTGCTGCACATGCGATCAAGCTGCGCGGCGGCAATCAGATTACCGTCTGCATCTTTGGCGACGGTGCTGTGAACCGAGGCCCTTTCCTTGAAGGCCTGAACTGGGCAGCGGCATTCAATTTGCCGGTTCTGTTCGTGTGCGAAGACAATGGCTATGCCTCCACCACGAAGTCCTCTGCTGTCACGGGCGGCGGCGATCTCTGTGCACGGGCAGAAGCGCTTGGTGTTCCAACGGAAAGCGTTGACGGCAATGATGTGATGGCTGTCGAAGAAACTGCACTTCGCCTTGGCGCTGCAATCCGTGCAGGAGCCGGCCCACGGTTTTTGCATGCCAGGACATACCGCCTGCTCGGCCATACAAGCGTTGATCCCGCCAAGTATCGCCCCGATGGCGAAGCCGATGGCAAATGGGCCGATGACCCAATCCAGCGCGCCGCAGACCTGCTAGCAGGTGCTGGCGTGTCTGAAGCTGAGCTTACCGCAGACGCGAAGGCTGCTGAAACTGAGATGCAAGCAGCCTATGACGACGCTGCAGGCGCACCTTGGCCTTCCGTTCGGTCTGCTTATAACGATGTGCAAGATGTCGGCGCGGTTCCCGCTCCGCAAGGACTTTAATCATGGCCGCACTTACATATCGTGAAGCAGGCCGCCAGGCTGTGATCGCCGAAATGCGCTTGGACCAAAGCGTCTGGTGCTTAGGTGAAGACTTGGGCCGGGGTGGCGTTTTTGGCCAATATGCCGGTCTTGAAGCAGAATTTGGCACGGACCGGATCTGCTCTGCTCCGATCTCTGAGGCGGCCATCATGGGCGCGGCCGTTGGAGCGGCTATGGCCGGTGCCCGCCCAATCGTCGAGATGCGCTTCGCTGACTTTGCACTCTGCGCCGTCGATGAATTGGTGAACCAGGCCGCGAAGGCCCGTTATATGTTCGGCGGGCAAAGCAAGGTGCCACTGACAGTGCGCGAGCCGATGGGCATGTGGCGCTCATCTGCCGCTCAACATTCCCAATCCCTAGAAGCTTGGTATGCGCATATTCCAGGGCTTGTGGTTGCTGCACCTGCAACAGCACAAGACAACTACACCCTTCTGCGCTCCTCCATCCGCATCGACGACCCCGTCGTTTATATGGAGCACAAGCACCTCTGGGACTTCGAAGGCGAAGTTGATGAAGGTGCCGCAGATTTTGAATACGGGCCTGAGCAATTCGGCAAAGCCCATGTCATGCAGGAAGGCGATGCCTGCACCATTGTCGCTTGGTCTGCGCAAGTTCATGTAGCCATGGAAGCCGCAAAAACGCTTGCAGCTGACGGCGTGCATGTGGAAGTCATCAACCTACGCACGCTTTGGCCGTGGGATGAAGCTGCTGTCGCACAGTCTATCGCAAAGACAGGCCGATTGATCGTCACGCACGAAGCCGTTGGCGTTGGCGGGTTTGGTGGTGAAATTGTAGCGACCATGGCGGAAAAACATTTTGACAAGCTGCAACGACCGCCTCTGCGGCTAACTGCGCCCCGTATCCCGATCTCCTACGCGCCGGACCTTGAAAATCAGGTTCGGGTGACGGCGGAGCAGCTCGTTGCTGGGGTCATGCAGCTCCGCTAACCGTTGAAGTGATCATAGACCCGTTGAGCAACGGCTTTGCTAATGCCCGGCGTGGTCTCCAAATCTTCTAGCCCAGCGCGGCCTACCGCCTTGGCTGACCCGAACCGGGCAAGCAATGCGCGTTTCCTGGCAGCGCCTACGCCTGCGACATCATCCAGCTGATTCTCGCTGATCGCTTTCGTCCGCCGCTGGCGTTGGGCGCCAATGACATACCGATGGGACTCATCACGAAGGCGTTGCAGGTAATGCAGCACCGGATGGTTCTCCGGCAGCAGAAAGCCTTCCTCACCCGGTTTGAAAAACCGTTCCCGGCCAGCATCACGGTCTGGTCCTTTGGCGACGCCTACCACTGCCAAGTCTTCAATCCCGAGGTCCTGCAAGGCTTCAGATACAGCTGAGAGCTGCCCCTTACCGCCATCAATCAGCAAAAGGTCGGGCCACACGACCTCCTCACCATTCGCTTCTGCCTCCTGGGCGCGCTTGAAACGGCGCGTCATAACCTCACGCATCATCGCGTAATCATCCCCATCTTGGACGCTACGGATATTGAATTTCCGATATTGGTTCTTCTCAAAACCTTCTGGCCCGGCGACAACCATGGCACCTACGGGCTTCGTGCCGCCAAGGTGGGAGTTATCGTAAACCTCAATGCGTTGCGGCGGGGCTTCTAAGCCAAAAGCTTCGGCCACGCCGGCCAGGAGCTTAATGTGGGTCGCACTTTCAGCCATTCTCCGACCGAGCGCATCTTTCGCATTAGTCAGCGCATGATCAAGCAAACGCCGCTTCCCGCCCCGCTGCGGTGCGCGGACATAGACCCGCCTATCAGCTTTCAACGCCAGAGCTTCCTCTAGCAGCGCCAATTCATCTGGCAATTCGGAGACGAGGACGAGCGGCGGTGGAGGACGATCCCCATAGAATTGACCAAGAAACGCTGATAGGGCCGCTTTAGGCGTTAGACCCCTAGTCTGGCTTGGGAAATAGGCCCGGCCACCAAAGTTTTGACCGCCTCGGAAGAAGATTGCCTGCACACAGGTCTGCCCACCCTGCTCGGCCAGTGCAAATACATCCGCATCGCCAACACCTTCAACATTGATGTCTTGGCGGCTGGAGACATGGGCCAGCGCACGTATACGGTCGCGGTACGTCGCGGCAGTCTCGAAGTCCAAGGCATCCGCTGCTTCATTCATACGGGTGGCGAAAGTATCCTGCACGGTGCGGCTATCGCCCGTGAGGAAACGCTTTGCTTCAGCCACAAGCAGCTCATAATCATCAGCCGACACATATTCCACACAGGGTGCCGCGCAACGTTTGATTTGATAGAGCAGACACGGCCGGGTGCGCGCACGGAATACAGCATCATTGCACGAGCGCAGCAAGAAGGCTTTCTGCAATGCTGTTAGTGTGCGGTTTACTGCTCCGGCAGAGGCAAACGGGCCGAAATAGTCCCCTTCCCGCTTCTGCGCGCCCCGATGTTTAACGATCTGCGGATAAGCATGGTCGCGCGCGATCAGGATATGGGGGAAGCTTTTGTCGTCACGCAGCAAGACGTTATAGCGCGGACGCAACTGCTTGATCATATTGATCTCAAGCAGCAGCGCCTCGACCTCAGTGTGGGTCGTGACGATCTCTAGGGACGATGTTTCGGACACCATCCGCTTTAGGCGGTTCGGCAGCTGAGTAATGCGGGTGTATGAGGGAACGCGCTTTTTTAAAGACCGCGCCTTACCGACATAAAGCGCCGTTCCACGCGCATCGAGCATGCGGTACACACCCGGACCATTCGGCAGTGTTTTGATGGCCGTACGGAGGACCTGAACCCCGTCTTCAATCCGGCTGGAGGCATCCCTGCTGTCGTCAGACGCAGCAGCATCCGCCGACCCCAGTGCTGGCGCAGATCTTTTTACTTTGGTTTTGCCGCCCGAATCATCCATAGCCCCAATGTGCGGCGCCAGACGGAAGCGTCAAGTCCGTTGCGGTTACGCTTTCGCGCCGCCCTTCATCCGTGCCTGGATCGAGCCCAGAACCCCGCGCGGCAGGAAGATGATGAAGAGTACCAGCATGATGCCGTAGATCGTGTTGTCCAGACCGAACGGGCGGAAGCCCAGCAGGCCTTCAAGTTCACCAATGTTGATCCGCAACACTTCTGCCAAGATGATCGTGATGATCGCGCCAACCGTTGGGCCGAATTGGGTATAGATGCCACCGGCGACAACGGCGAACACGATTTGCAGCGAAATGCCAACGCCTGCGACAGTGTCTGGCGACACAAAAAGCTGATACTGGCAATACATCGCGCCCGCAAACGCGGTCATCACAGCGCTCAACATCGTGATCTTGAGTTTCTCGCGGGTAACCTGAACCCCGACAGCAGCAGATGCGTCCTCGTCCTCCGAAATCGCTTCCAATGCATAGCGAGACATGGATTTATCCACCATGCGCCAAATAATGAGGCCGACTACCCAAGCCGCCAGCGCGATCAGATAGAAGTGCGTTTTCTCGGGGAATTGGAAGGCGTAGATTGAGAAACCTTCGCCACCATGCGGCTCTGGCGTATAGCCGAGCGAACCGCCAGTATGTTTGCGTGTCGCAACAATGACTTGGCCGACGATGACTGAAAGCGCTAACGTAACCAGCGCAAAATAGTGACCGACGATTTTGTACTTAAAGCATGGATACCCGATCAGCAGCGCGAAACCGCCTGCGAGCAGCATCGACACGGGTATGCCGACCCAAGGCGTCAAGCCCGCATGGTTCCAGAGCAGCGCAGTGCCGTAAGCGCCGATCCCCATGAATGCACCATGGCCCAGCGAGACCAAGCCGAACCGGCCCATGACGGACCAACCTGTATAGGCGAAGGACCAGATCAGGATGATGATCATGATGTGCAACCAGTACGGCGGCACGCCGATAAAAGGCACTGCGATCAGCCCGGCAAGGCCGAGCAACATCAGCGGAAGACGGGTCATGACTTCCTCGCAAACAGGCCTTCGGGCCTAATAAACATCGTGATCACGAATACGCAGAACGCCAGTACCGTGCCCCATTCAAGGTCTGCGAAATAGCCCCCGATGGCGATCAATTCGGCGAATACGAAGGCCGCAATGAACCCGCCAACCAGATTGCCCAGCCCGCCCATCACACACACCATGAAGACGATCGGGCCAAAGCTGATACCGACAAAAGGATGCACATCGAACTGCAGCGCCAACAAGCAGGCCGCGAGGCCAGCTAACCCGCCACCGATGGCCGACGTAATGCCATAGAGCCGGTTCGCATCAACCCCCATGAGGATCATGATCTCCCGGTCCTGGCTAATCGCCCGGATCGCGGCACCCATGTAGGAGCGGGAGAGGAAGAAATACATTCCAGCCACGGCCGCAGCCGCCACGACAAACGCCACGAACTGGGATTTGGACACGTAGATATCTTCGGTCAACTGGAAGCTGCCAAGACTGACGCCAAGACTTAGGAACTCCACACCGAACATCAACGTTGCGATGCTTTGCAGGAAAAAGAGTACGCCGCCCGTGGCAAGCAGCTGGTTAATCGGCGCTTTCCCAAGAACATGGGCGATGATTATGCGGTGCAGAACATAGCCCAGCAAAGCCACCATCATCACGCAGATCACGCTGGAAGGGATCAACGGGATGCCGTAACGGACATGCATGAAGTAGATCGTATACATGCCGAGCATCACGAGCTCTGCGTAGCAAATCCACACAACGTCAATCACGCCGAAGATCAGGTTGAGGCCAAGGGATAGGAGCGCCAGAACGCCGCCATATAGCAGGCCATTCAACAACGTCTCCACGAAGAAGACGCTGAAGACATACTCGTTGATAATTTCCATCATGCCGCTTGCTTCCTAAACGCCAATATAGGCTTTGCGGATATCTTCACTGCCAAGCAGTTCGGCCGAGGGCCCGCTGTGCCGGATCGTTCCGGCTTCCAGCAAATACGCCCGGTCCACCACCTTCAAAACCTGCTGCACATTCTGCTCAACGATCAAGACTGTCAGACCTTCCGCACGAATGCGCCGGATCAGCTCAAACACCTGTTGCACAATAACGGGTGCCAACCCAGCGGAAGGCTCGTCCATCAGTAGAATTTTGGGATCAGAAATGAGCGCCCGGCCGATGGCACACATTTGTTGTTCCCCGCCTGACATGGTGCCAGCAAGCTGATTGCGGCGTTCCTTCATGCGAGGGAAAAGCTCGTATACGAATTCAAGCCGTTTATCGAAGGCGGCGCGAAACGGCTTCGCATAACACCCCACCCGCAGGTTCTCTTCTACGCTCATCCGCGCGAACAGGCGGCGGTTCTCCGGCACGTGGGCGATGCCCGTCTCCACAATCTTATGGGCAGGGATCGAACTAATGGATTGGCCTTCCATTGTGATCGAACCGCCTTTAAGCGGGATCATGCCGGAAATCGCGCGCATCAGTGTGGATTTCCCGGCCCCGTTCGGGCCGATCACAGCGACCGCCTCTCCAGCCTTCACCTCAATCGACGCATTGAACAGTGCGGTGAAATCGTCGTAACCGGCTGTAACGTCATCAATAACGAGCATGTTTTTGTTCCTACCCGGCGCGCTCAGCAGTTGCCTCGGCGGCGGATTCATCCGTGCCCAGGTAGACTTCGATTACTTTTGGATTGCGTGCGACATCTGCTGGCAAGCCTTCAGCAATCTTCTCGCCATGATCCAGCACCATCACGCGGTCCACTACACGCATCAGCACACCCATAATGTGCTCGACCCAAATGATCGTAATATTCAGTTCCGTGCGGATCTCTTTCAACATATCCGCAGCTTGATCCATTTCAGTCTCGTCAAGACCGCCTAGGCTTTCATCACAAAGCAGAAGCGATGGACCGGTCGCGAGCGCCTTGGCCAGCTCAAGTTTTTTCAAACCCGCGGCACCCAGGGCCGCTACGTCTGCGTCTTTGGCCGTTGGCAATCCGACCATTTCCAGCGAGCGCTCAGCATTCTTTTCCGCCTCTACCCGCGTCACCTCGCCCGCGCTGCCGTAATAGGCTGCGAGCATGGCGTTCTCAAAGATCGTGAGGCGTCTGATTGGGCGGGGGATTTGGAAAGTACGGCCAACGCCCATGCCGCAAATGCGGTGGGACGGTACGCCAGCAATCTCCAGGCCGTTCAGATTAACCGACCCGGCGTTGGGCGGGAGGTTTCCGGAGAGCATATTGAAAATCGTGCTCTTACCGGAACCATTCGGGCCAATAAGACCCAGAATTTCCCCCCGTTCGACTTCGAAATCGACGTTGTTGACGGCTGTGAAGCCGCCGAAGCGCTTGGTGAGCCCTTTGACGGTCAACACAGCGTCAAAACCCCTCTTGCCAGATCAATCACGTTTATTCTCTCAGCCGGACTATTTGGTGTACGGCGAAGATTTCGGCAGTGGCATGACCGGATCAATGGTCTGCAGCGCCTTCGGCCAAGCAATCTTCACTTCGCGTTGCACGTATTGCATCACGACCGGTGAAGCGATCGCGTTCTGACCATCCATGTTGGTTGTGCCAGGTGCAGGGAACTTCACACCGTAGCCGAGCAGCGTACCACCGACAGGGATATCCGTTTCCAGAGCTGCCTGACGCAGGGCTTCAGCATCAATACCGCCATACTTCTTGATGGCGCGCGGCAGCACGTCAGCGAAGAATACGTTTGCATTGGATGCAGCCATGCCAACATGGGCAGACTTGGTTTTGGTGTCTGGCTTAGCGACCAAGTACTTTTGGCCAACCATGTCCGTCATAGCGGCAAGGCCTGGCTTCAAAGTCTTGGGATCGAGCAGCCAAATGGACACGGGATCAACGTTGAAGATGTAATCAACATCGTCGCCGAGCGCATCATACAGCTGATCCACCACGCCATAACCAGCACCATGGCCGATAAGCGCCTTGAACTTCAATCCACGCTCTTTGGCTTGGCGGAAGAACAAGGTGATGTCCGGGTTGTACCCTGTATGCAGGATAACATCCGGACGGGCGCGCTTTAGCTTGGTAACGAGTGCAGAAAGGTCAGATGCGGTTGCCGCATACCCTTCGTTCAACACCACTTTCATACCGAGTGACTCAGCCTTGCCTTCGTTGCCGCTTGCGACGCCGGAACCATAAGGACCATCTTCGTGGATAATCGCGATGCGCAGGTCTGCGGGATCAACGCCAAATTTTTCCTTGGCGTTTGCATGGAGGAACTCAACGGAAAGCTCACCAAACATGCCGCCATGGACTTGCGGGCGGAACACGTATTTCAGGCCGCGGTCTTTCAGCACTGCAGGAGAAATGCAGGTGGTGATCCACATGAATTTCTTCAGGCTATCGACCTTCGCCGAAACCGGAACGCACTGGGCGGATGAATAGAAGCCCAGCAGCATATCCACCTTTTCTTGCTCAATCAGGCGGACAGCCTCATTGATCGCAATGTCTGGCTTGGATTGCGCGTCGGCATAGATCGCTTCGATCTTGTAGCCTTCAACGCCGCCCTGCTCATTGTAATAATCAATGATGGTTTTAGCACCGAGCGCTTGCAGCTCTGAGCCACCGCCGGCGAGCGGGCCGGAATAATCATAAATGACGCCAATTTTGATTGTCTTGTCTTGCGCCGAAGCGGGCGACGCCATCAGGCCGATGGCGGCTGCGCCGATCGCAAGCCCTTTAAGCAGGCGTGATACTGCCATGGAACATTCCCTCCAATTTTCCGGATGCGGTCTTGCTCCGGACATTCTTGTTTTTAGACTCGCATTGCGCAGCATGCCGCCGCATCTGTCAAGCTTGTGATGCAGCAGCCGCACTCTCGCCAGCGATTTTCCCAAATACTGCGCCGGAGACGAGACCAGAACCGCCTGGATAATTCCCATGGAACAGTCCGCCGATCATTTCTCCACAGGCATACAGGCCTGGGATGGGGCGCCAATCGACTCCCATTACCTCTGCAGATTCGGAAACTTTGACACCGCCGAATGTGAAAGTGATGCCGCCAGTTGCGGAATAGGCGACAAAGGGCGGCTTGTTCAGGGGCAGTGCCCAATTTGTCTTCTCAGGATTCAATCCTGATGTCTTGAGCCCGTCCTTCCGGGAAGGGTCAAACCCGCCGGGGTCCGCTGCGGCGGCATTGTAATCCCGGAGCGATTGCTTCGCTGTATCTCGGTCATCAAAGTCTAGAATGTCGATGAGCTCATCTAGTGTATCCGCCTGGATGGGATCGCTGGTGACGTAGCGGCCTTCCAGGTGCTCCACCGTCTGCTGATCAAATATCTGCCATGCCATGGCGCCCGGTTCTTCCAGTATGGCGGCACCAGTCTTGGCATAGGTATACAGGCCAAGATCCTCACCTTCATCCAGGAAGCGCTTACCTTTACGGTTCAGCATCACGCCATAGGGGTATGATAAACGGTTGGATTTATCCGTCCGTTCACGGTCAGCAAAGTCCGGCCATTCATTGGAGATCGGCGTTGAATGTCGGCCCGTCCACTGGCCCCAAGGCTGCGCGCCGAACTCAAGCGCCAACCTAAGGCCGTCCCCCTGATTGTAGGCGGTACCGCGCACCTTGGCGTGATCCCATGGCGCGCCGAGATACTGGCCGCGCATCATTGGATTGGCTTCAAAACCGCCACAACCCAGTACGACTGCGCCAGCAGAAACTTCGTACAAGCCTTCCGGTCCGCGCACTTTAACGCCGCCAACGCCGCCACGGCTGTCTTCGACAAACCCGACAACGGCAGCGCCATAGCGCACTTCAATCCCGCACTTCTGTGCATTCTTAAACCAATGTGCAGAAAGGCCGACACCTTCATGCTCAGCCCGAATGATGGCACCCTTTTGCCACTTGATCCGATTGCCGACCTTAATTGCGGCAAGGGATGTCGCTGGCTCCATCGGGATACCCGCTTTTTCTTTCATCCATTTGATCGTCTCATAGGAGTTATCGATCAGGATATTGGCTAAGGTCTGATCCGTCTTGCCATCGGTGACGCGCATGAGGTCGGCCATAAAGTCTGTCTTTTTGTACGGCTCAACGTCCTCAAAGAAGCCTGAAATCTCTTCCTCAGCTTCTGGTACGAGTGGGCGGAGGTCCTCCGTTTCCTCGAAGGCGATCCGCAGCAGGCCGCCGGAATAGTGTGTGTTTCCACCACGATCTTCCTCAGGCGCTTTTTCTAAAATCAGAACACGCTTGGCGCCATTTTCATGGGCAGAAAAGGCAGCGGCGTGGGCGGCATTGCCTGCACCAACAACGATAACGTCAAAGTCCGGCATCAATCAGCTTCCTTGGCTCATAGAATGAACCGAAAGCTTGAGCGATTCCTTATGCCCTCGCAAGCAGTGCTTAGCTAAGCGCCTGATCGAGGTCTGCGTAGAGGTCTGCCGGGTCTTCAATTCCGACAGACAAACGTAGCAGATTCGTTGGAACAGGCGTTCCCGGACCCTCGATGGACGACCGGTGCTCGATCAAGCTTTCGACACCGCCAAGAGATGTCGCGCGCTTCCAAACTTTAACCTTAGCCGCAGCCCCAATCGCCGCCTGCTCCCCGCCTTTGACCTGGATTGAAAGCATGCCGCCAAACCCGCCATCCATCTGGCGCTTGGCAAGACTATGATCCGGCGCATCTTGAAGCCCTGGATACCGGACATGCTCAATCATCGGGTGGCCTTGCAACTGCCGCGCCAACGTCAGTGCTCCAGCGGACGCAGCGCGCACACGGATGTGCAGCGTCCGCATGCCCCGCAACAACAGCCATGCCTCAAATGGTGCGAGTACAGCACCAGTGTCATGTCGATAACTCTTCAGCAATTGCCAAAGCGAGCCTTTATCTTTGAACGCCAACGCACCGGCGATTACGTCAGAATGGCCGTTTAAGTACTTAGTCGCAGAATGCATGACGATATCCGCACCCAGCGTCAGCGGTCGCGTGAGGATTGGCGTCGCAGCTGTCGAGTCAACGGCGAACACTGCCCCTGCCCCATGCGCTACTTCGGCGACGGCCTGGATATCAATAACGCGCCACAGCGGGTTCGATGGTGACTCGGCCCATACCAGCTTAGTTTCACCTGCGCGCACAGCCGCAGCGGCGGCTCCAGCCTCTTCCAGCGCAGCAAACGTCACCGACAGCCTGCCGGCCTCATCCTTAGATCGGAGCCATTCCCTAAGGCCCCAATACATCACGTTCTGCGCAACTACATGGGCACCAATCGGCAAAGTCTCAAACACAGCAACGGCAGATGCCATGCCGGAGGAGAATAACAGCGCCTCTTCGCCCTGCTCGAGTGCGGCTAGCAACCTCTCCGGTGCACGCGTCGTTGGGTTATCATCCCGGCTATACGCCACACCTGTCGGGTAGGAATTATCGGGATCACGGATATAGGTCGTCGCCGGATGAATTGGCGGGACAACGCCCTTGTATACCGGCTCAATCTCACCCATGGCTTGGGCGATAAGCGTATCCGGCGACCACTTGTTCGACATGCTGATATTCCTGGCTTAGGTTTCAGCTTGAAATTGACCGCTTGTCGCATTCTCCGCAAGCGGCTTCACGGAGCTACCTTTCATGAGCGCGCAACGCCTCCGCTTTCTATTCCTGAACCTTGGCCACTTCATCGATCACTTGTTCATGCTGATCTTTGCCAAAGCTGCCTTCGACGCGGGTAAGGCTTGGGGGCTTGGGTATGACGATATGATTGTTTACGGCACTCCAGCCGCTGTGCTGTTCGGGGCAGCTGCGCCATTATCGGCCCAAGCGGCGGATAAATGGGGCCGCAACCCGCTCATTGTTGTCTTTTTTATCGGAATTGGCGTTGCCTCAATCCTTGCCAGTTTTGCCGAAACGCCCCTGCAATTGGGTTTTGGCTTAGCATTGATCGGTATTTTCGCGTCAATCTACCATCCCGTCGGCATTACCATGGTTATCCAAGGCGGTGGTCGAGTGGGCTGGCGTCTAGGTGTCAATGGCGTTTGGGGCAATATGGGCGTTGCAGCGGCACCGCTCATTACCGGGTTCATCCTGGCGTCATATGACTGGCGGCTCGCATTTATCGTTCCAGGAATCCTCTCGATAGGGATCGGGCTGGCATTCTGGTACTTTGTGCGATCGGGAAAAGCTGTCGCGCCGCCCGCAAGTGCGCGTGAGAAAGCTATGGTCGGTATGGCGGCTGGGTGGAAGCGCGCGCTCGTTAGCCTGGGGCTTGTGACCATGGGTGGTGGATTTGTGTTTGGCGCACTGATCTTCCTGATTCCACGCCTGTTTGAGGTCAAACTCAACGGCATCTCAACCGACGTCGCAACAACGGGCCTGCTGGCTGGCGCTGTATACGCGACCGCCGCATTTGCGCAGATCGCCGTTGGCAGGGTTATCGACAATCGGCCCATCAAGCCCGTCTTGGTGACGATTGCCGCCATGCAGCCGGTTATCATTTTCATCATGGCCTATCAGGCTGACTGGACGTTGTTCCTAGTCGCGTTCCTAGCGATGGCGGCTGTTTTCGGTCAAATTCCGATCACGGACGCCGTTTTATCCCGCTATGTGCCGGATAAATGGCGCGCAAAAGTACTCTCGATCAAGTTCATGCTGAACCTGACCATTGGCGCCTCGGTCCTGCCGTTTGCATCCTACGTTTTGGATCGCTCGCCGACGGATTCTGATGGCTTCCAGACAATCCTGCTCATCTTAGCGGCGGCGGCCTGCCTCATTGTTTCAGCGGCGCTAATTCTGCCAAAGCAAGCGGCCGGTGAGCAGAATATGGTCCCATCACCTCAACCGGCAGAATAGTCTGCCAGCAAGGCGCGAAGCCCTTCGCGGTATGAGGGATAGCGGAGCGTTACGCCAAGCTCCTGCTTAATCCGCGCGTTGCTGACGGTCTTATTGTCCCGATAAAAGCTTCGCGCCATTGGGGAAAGCTCGGCATCTGCGAACTGGATGGCAGGTGGCGGCTCGAGCGCCAAGAGTTCTGCCGCAAAGAGTGCTACCTCTGCTGATTCAGAGGGGCTGTCATCGCAGACATTATAGGCAGCGCCGTGGTTCGGCTTTTCCATTGAAGCCAGCAGTATCTGCACAATGTCATCAACGTGAATGCGGCTGAATTTATGGCCCGGCTTGATCAAACGTCTTGCGGTTCCAGCCTTCGCTTGAGCCAGCGCGTTGCGGCCTGGCCCATAGATTCCCGCCAGACGAAAGATGTGCAGTGGCAAGCTATAATCTTGATGCAGCTTTAACCATCCTGCCTCAGCCGCGACGCGCCTGGCGCCACGTTCCCCGCTTGGGTTTAGCGCAGATGTCTCGTCCACCTCCCCCCCATCACGGTCGCCATAAACCCCCGTAGTGCCGAGGTAGCCCACCCATTCCAGATACTTATTTGCCGCCAACCTTTCGCCGAAGTCATGAAGGACTGGATCGCCTTTGGCACCGGGCGGCACGGACAAAAGCACATGCGTCGCCTCATCAAGCGGCGCTATATCACTTAACGTCGCTGCGTCCGGTCCATAGGCAAATGTCTCAATGTCATTGACCGCCTCGCCGCTTCGGGTCGTCCCGCTGACTTGGAAGCCCTTGGCCTGAAGAGCGTCAGCAAATCTCTTACCTGTAAATCCAAGGCCGAAAATGAAAGCGCGTCGAGGCATTTGCGGCTATCCTACTAAAAGTCCCTAGTCTGATGAGCGTTTTATGCCGGATCTCGAAATTTCCAAACCCCGCCGTCGTCCCTGGGATCCCAAGCCCCATGACAGCGCGGGAGACGCCGTGGCCGAAGCGCCTGGCGTTGGCCTTGCATTCACAGGCACAGAGGGAGATGCGCTCCGCCTGTTTAGCAAGCTGACGCTGATCATCATGGTCACCGCAGGCGTCTACCGCTTTTGGGCAAAGGCAGCCGTTCGCCAATTCCTTTGGGGCCACCTGGAGATCGATAAAGAGCCGCTGGAATACACTGGAAACGGGCTAGAGCTTTTCCGCAGCTTCCTCATCGTTGTATCGCTGCTGGCACCACTGTTCTTAGTCGCCAGCATCGCGCCGTTCATTTTCTCTGATGGCAACGGCTCGCTCTGGGAGGTTGGCCTATTTGGCCTGGTATGGGCCGTGCTGATGCCCCTTGGCGCTTTTCAAGCCCGGCGATACCGCCTTTCCAGGACGCTCTGGCGCGGTGTGCGAGGCGCGCAGGGTGGATCGGCACTACGCTACCTCTGGATCACATTCTCAGGCTATATCTTACTGGTGCTAACAGCGGGGTTCAGCTTCGGTAATTTGCGCGCGCGCCAAATCAGATATCTGAACAATAATGTCTGGATGGGCGACCAGCGCATGCAGTGCGACCTCCCTACAGGACGGCTCACATGGTTATGGATCGGCTGCTATCTGCTACTGCCCTTCACCCTGGGCATATCCTACATCGCCTACCGAACGATTGAGGCCCGGCGAACTGTTGCCCATGTTCGCATCGCAGACCTTGGCTTTAAGTCTGAGCTACCAACGACAATGGTCGTTGCTTATATCGCACTCTTTGCAATCTCAATGGGCCTCGCCTGGGCTGTATTTTCTGCTGCGATTTATGCAGCCGCGACAGCACTTGGCGCGATTGGCGCTGACATTTTGGAAAATATCGCGACCATTCTTGGCGTCTTCAGCATCGTGTTGCTAGCGCCACCAATCCGACTGGCCACCTTCACTGTCCCACTGCTGCGCAAATTCATGACAACATTGACCGTGACAGGCGTCCTCCGACCAGAGACCATAAACGCATCAACAATCACACAGCCCGGCGGCGGTGGTGAAGGACTGGCAGCGCTATTGGACTTCGATGTCGGCTAATCCACGTCGTGGATTGGCTTCATAGCGATTGACGTTGTGCGCTCCGTCCCATCTGGATAACGAATACGTGCAGCCTTGCCCGATCCGCCTTCAACAAAGAGTTCCGCTGCACCATAGCCCGCAGCCTCTGGAATGCGCATGATCCGCCCGCCTTCGACCTTTTCGGATTCTGGCAGCACTGTCACCACCGGTTCTTTCCGTGCGCGGGCGATTGCAGCGGATACGCTTGGGCTTTGGCCTACTTTTTCAATGTTCAGCCGTGTTGGAAAGATCACGGTGCGAGTGCCAGCGTCAGCATCATCACACGCTTGAAGCGGCGTAATCCAAACAGAATCAACGTTCTCATGGCCATCATGGGCGAGAACATGGTCCATGGGCGCTTCGGCGATGAAAAAGTGGGTATCGAAGCGCTTCGGCATATGTGGCGGTGTGATCCAGTGGGCAAAATGCACCATACGATCTACAGCGATACGCAGGCCTTCAGCTTCCGCAATATCAGCCATACCTATCTTATCGGCCTCTAGATCCACCCGGTATTTGTCGCCGAGTTCCGCTGCCCGCTCGCCATCAACCAGCGCTTCAGAGCCATTTGGGCGCGCATATAATACGCCACATTCCTCGAAAGATTCTCGGATCGCAGCGACATTAGCTGCCAGTGTGTCATCGTTGAGGCCATCAGCACCATCGGACACCGCCCGCACCCGTGGATCGCGGTCACTGGCGGTCGCTGATCCGCCTGGAAACACCAAGGCGCCAGATGCAAAATCGATCTGGTGGTGGCGGACAACCATGAATAATTCCATGGAATCGCCCGCGTCACGCGCCAAAATTACCGTGGCGGCCAGCCGCGCCTCAACAGCTTTAGACATTCAGCATTCCTTCAAAACTCACGCTTCATCCCCTGTAATCCAGGCAATGCGCAAAACATTCGTCGAGCCTGGCGTTCCGAATGGTACGCCCGCTGTAACGACAATCCGGTCACCCAGCTTGGCCAGATCACGATCATAGGCAATGGCACATGCCTTACGCACCATTTCAGAGAAATCAGTTACGTCTGCTGTGTGCTCAGGCCGTACACCCCAGGCGAGCGCCAATTGCCGTGCCGTCTCGACCTTGGATGTCAGCCCCAGCACCGGCGCTTCAGCCCGCTCGCGACTGGCGCGGAGCGTGGTGGAGCCGGAGGTCGTATAGGTCACGATAGCCGCAGCCGAAATTGTTTCAGCCACCTGCCGTGCAGCGCGTGAAATAGCATCAGCGGCCGTAGGGTCTGGGTCATGCCGGGTGGCATTCAATGCATCCCGATAGCCAGGGTCGCTTTCGGTCCGCACCGCAATCCTGTCCATCATCGATACGGCTTCTACAGGGTACTGACCGGCAGCCGTTTCAGCAGAAAGCATTACGGCGTCAGCGCCATCGAACACAGCCGTCGCCACATCAGACGCTTCAGCACGGGTTGGTGCAGGTGCCGTAACCATGCTTTCCAACATCTGGGTTGCGACGATGACGGGCTTACCTTGAAGGCGACATGCGCGGATCAATTGCTTCTGTGCTAGCGGAACATCTTCCGGCGGCGTCTCAACGCCAAGGTCACCACGGGCCACCATGACTGCATCTGAAAGCTCAACAAGTTGGTCCAACTGCTTGATTGCAGAAGGTTTCTCAAACTTTGTCAGGAGCCCTGCCCGTCCTTTAATAAGCCCACGGGCTTCGGCCAAATCATCTGGGCGCTGCACGAATGACAATGCAATCCAATCTGCGCCAATGCTGATCGCGTGTTCCAGGTCGATGCGATCTTTCTTGGTCAGCGGCGATACAGGGAGCAGAACACCTGGCAAGTTCACACCCTTGCGATCTGAGAGATCGCCGCCCGCAGTAACTTTCATCTCTGCGCTGTCTGACTTTAATGAGACCACTTCCATTCGGATGCGGCCATCATCCATCAACACTTCAGCCCCAGGTTCCAGCGCTTGGAAGATTTCTTTGTGCGGAAGCGGTGCGCGCGTTTCATCACCTTCATTATTCTCGTCAAGGTCCAGGCGGAATGCCTGACCGGCCTTCAATGTCGCTTTACCGCCTTTAAAGCGCCCCATCCGAAGCTTTGGACCTTGCATATCAGCCATAACGCCGATGGGCCGATGCGCTTCTTTTTCAATCTGACGGATGATTTTCATGCGGGCCGCGTGGTCAGCATGCTCGCCGTGGCTGAAGTTCAGGCGGAAGACATCTGCACCAGCCTCAAAAACCGCACGGATTTCCTCATAGCTCGTAGTGGACGGGCCAAGCGTGGCGACGATCTTGACGTTCCGGCGCCGCCGTATGTGCATCAAGCTCATATCAATCCTGTCCCCCAAACTTTCCGCCGACCAAAATGGCGCGAAAATCATTTACATTCGTTAGCGTCGGGCCTGTCATTACGAGATCGCCCAATGCCGCGAATACGCTATAGGCATCATTATCCGCAAGGCGCGCTTGCACATCTATGCCCAAAGATTGTGCCCGCGCTAACGTCGTCGGCGTAATAACAGCTCCGGCATTATCTTCACTGCCATCGATGCCATCTGTATCGCAGGCGATGGCAGAAATCCCGTATGCGCCATCAAGCGCAATCGCGAGTGCCAGGAGAAATTCAACATTGCGACCGCCGCGACCACCGCCGCGGACGGTAACCGTAGTCTCCCCGCCGGAGAGCAGAACCGCTGGCGACGCAAACGGATCGCCTGTTGCCGATGACGCCAGCGCTAGGGCACCCAGCACCTTGGCGACGTCACGCGCCTCACCCTCAATCCGGTCAGACAGAATAGGCGCAGCTAACCCTGCCTCAATCGCCACATTCCGTGCCGCCTCAAGCGATGCCTGAGGTGTAGCAATCATTTGGAATGTTGCGCGTTCAAAGGCGGGATCGCCTGGTTTCGGCGTTTCAGCCACGGGCGCATTCAGACGTGCCTGAATACTTGGGGCTGGCTCGATGCCGTAATGCGCCAGTACCTTCTTGGCGTCTGCTAATGTGGAGGCATCAGACACAGTCGGGCCAGAGCCAATCACATCGGGATCATCACCTGGGACGTCCGAAATCGCTAATGTCAAAAGTCTCGCAGGAGCAGCAGCGACCGCTAACCGCCCGCCCTTCACCGCAGATAAATGCTTTCGCACGGCATTCATTTCATGGATCGTGGCGCCAGACTTCAGCAAAGCACTTGTGAGCGCCCGCTTTTCGTCTAGCGAAATGCCACTAGCCGGCGCACTCAGCAGCGCGGATGCACCGCCGGATGCCAGGAATATGACCGTATCATCAGCACCCGCACTTTCCGCTAGCGCCAGTATCCTGGCGGAGGCTTCAGCACCTGCTGAATCAGGCACAGGGTGGCTCGCTTCAACAAGCTCAATCTGTTTGAGCGACAGGCCATGACCGTACCGCGTCACAACCAGGCCTTCTAACGGACGAGCCCATGATGCCTCGAGCGCAGCTGCCATGGACGCAGCGGCCTTGCCTGCGCCCAGAACGATAACCCGTCCAGTAACCGGCTGCTGCGGTAGAGCATCAGCCAGCACGCCGCGCGGGTCAGCCCGGTCAACAGCCGCATGGAATAGTGTTCTCAGGAAAGAATCGGCGGATTTCTGCATCCACCGATGCTAACGGAAGCAACGCCCCCCGTCAGCGCCAATTCCATGACACTTTCAAGACAAATGATTAGTGAACCGCTGCAAGCGCCATTTCATTGGACATAATCGCTCCAATCGCCTGATCCCGCTCAGGTGCAAACCCGATTGCGACGCCGTTTGCTGCGTAGATTGCGAACCCCGGCATTTCATCGACGACGGCAGCCTTTAAATACGCGACCTCAGACAATCCGAGCGATTCAAGGTCAACTTGGTTTCCAGCCATTCCGGTCATTTCAACTTCAGTCTGATACTTCGTCATAGTCTCGCTCCACGAGCTACGGATGGGCGGTCAACCGCCCTGGATATCAATCGTGCGAACCAGGCTTTCAGGTTTTGGTCGCTGCAGATCAATGTGCAGAAGGCCATTTTCTATGGTGGCGGACCCGACTTCGATGCCTTCAGCCAGCACGAACCGGCGCAGGAACTGCCGGCCAGCGATGCCACGATGGAGAAACACCTTGTCGCCATCATCTTCCGGCTGCACACCACGGACAATCAACTGGTTATCCTCAACCTGGACATCCATGTCTTCACGACGAAAGCCTGCGACGGCCAACGTAATACGTAGGCCCTCCGGACCAGTTTGTTCAATATTGTAGGGTGGATAGCCTTCGGACGAGGCTTTCGCGACGCTCTCGACGAGGCGTTCCAAATGGTCAAAACCCAGCATAAGCGGGCTATTAAAAGCAGCCAATCTTGGCATCGCGCACCTCCTTCAAGCGAACGCGTTTAAAACGACAGAACAATGATCCCAAAGCTTGGCAATCACGCCCTCACTAGCCCTCAGGCCCAGCCTACAAGATGTGGTGACCCCGCACCCAGACTTCAAGGGCTGAACACAAGTGGTCCACATATCAAGGGATGGTCAGCTACGCGCCACCCGTTGTAGGAATCACCATGAACACTCGCCTTGGAGCACCAACGTGACGGACCCTGCCCGCCTACTAGCCGCTATGGATACTGACGCCATCATTGAAGACCTTAAGGTTTGGGTAGAGCAAGAAAGCCCAAGCCCGGACGCAAATGCCGTCAACGCCATGATGGATTTGGTTATTCAGGAAGCTGAGTCCGTTGGCCTCACAGTCAGCCGCACACCTGGGCGTGACGGCTATGGCGATATTGTGAAACTGGAAACCCAGCCCGCCGCCAATGGCCCTCGCCTGCTCATGCTCACCCACGCCGATACGGTCCATGCGATTGGCACCTTGGAAACCCTGCCGTTCAAGCGGGATGGCGACAAACTTTACGGCCCAGGCATCTATGACATGAAAGGTGGGGCATATTTAGCACTTCAGGCGATTAAAACGCTGAAGGAACTCGGCAGCGGCCCCGCCATGCCAGTCACGATTATGGTCATGCCGGATGAGGAAGCCGGAAGCCCTACCAGCAAAGACGCGATTGAGGCTGAGGCCCGCCGTGCCGCTGTAACACTTGTCGTCGAGCCGGCCCGCGAAGGCGGCAAGATTGTTACCGCCCGCAAGGGAGCAGCCCGCTACTACCTAACTGCGACTGGCAAACCCGCCCACTCAGGCTCCCGCCACCAGGATGGCGCCAGCGCAATCCGGGAGATCGCCGCCAAGACAGTCGGCCTGGAAGCAATGACTGACTACGGCAAGGGCGTCACCGTAAATGTCGGTGTCATTGAAGCCGGTACTGCGGTCAACGTCATCCCATCACGCGCAACGGCTGAAATCGATATTCGTATACCAACGCTTGAGCTTGCGGCTGAGATTGATGCGCGCATGCAGGCCTTAGAGGCTGAAATTCCTGGCGTCGCGCTAGAAATCAAAGGCGGCCTGAACCGTCCACCAATGGAACGCACCCCCGGTGTCTCAGCCCTGTTTGATCACGCCCATGGGCTTGCCAGCGAAATTGGCATTGACCTTGAAACTGTGCCGCAAACCGGCGGCGGCAGCGACGGGAATTTCACCGCAGCGCTTGGCATTCCCACACTCGATGGCCTGGGCGTGGATGGCGCTGGTGCCCACACGCTGGATGAGCACTTGCTGGTGTCCTCTATCGCGCCCCGCTGTGCGCTCCTCGCTAGCTTGATTGAAACGATAACGCCGGAGACCGTTCAGAACCTGGATGACGCTAAAGCGGAGGATGCCCAATGAGCGCGCCCAGCACCAAGCCAAACGCCAATATCCCAGAGGTCGATGAGGCCGAAATCCTGGCCGACATCAAGGAATGGGCTAGCATTGAATCCCCATCCAAGGATGGCGTCGCTGTTAACAAGGTTGTCGACGTGGCGGAGAACGCCATGGAGACGCTGGGCATGGACATCACGCGCCGCCCTGGCCGCGACGGCTTTGGCGATTGCGTAATAGCGCGTTCGCCTTGGGGCGGTGATGGGCCGGGGATATTGATTATGGCGCATCTGGATACGGTGCATCCCCATGGCACGATTGATGAGGCATTGAAGCTGGAAGAGCGCGATGGCTATCTCTATGGCCCCGGTGTCTACGACATGAAGGGCGGCGCTTGCTTGGGCGTCGCAGCACTTCGGCAATTCGTGCGCGCGGGCCGGGAAACGCCCCTACCCGTCACGTTTCTGTTTACGCCGGATGAAGAAGTTGGCAGCCCAACCAGCCGCGATCTGATTGAGGAGCTGGGGCAAGCCAATAAATATGTGCTGGTGCTGGAACCGGGCCGTGACGGCAACAAAGTCGTGACCGCGCGCAAGGGCTGCGCCCGCTACGTCATCCGCGCCCATGGCCGCCCAAGCCACGCCGGAATGCGGCACCAAGACGGCGTCAGCGCCGTGTTGGAAACTGCCCGCCAGATCGCCAAGATCGAAGCGCTGACAGACTATGAGACCGGCGTCACGGCCAATGTCGGCCTATGGACCGGCGGCAGCGGCGCTAATGTGCGTCCTGCCCTTGCGGAAATCGAGGTTGATATCCGCCTGCCGGACGATGCCTCTGCTGAAGCAACGTGCGCCGTCATGGACAGCCTGTCCCCCGTCGATCCAGAAGTCCGCCTGGAGATCGAAGGCGGGCTCAATCGTCCGCCCTATCCAAAGACAGACGCCATCGCCGCCTTGCATAAGCAGGCGCAAGCGTTGGCGCTGGATATCGGCATGGAAAGCCTGGACGGCACCGCCACCGGCGGGTTTAGCGACGGTAACTTCACTGCAGCCCTCGGCATTCCAACGCTCGACGGCCTCGGCGTGGACGGCGACGGCGCCCACACCGAGGAAGAACGCCTCCTCGTCGCTTCCATCAAACCGCGCACGCAGTTGATTATTCGGCTGTTGGAGACGTTGGAGTAGGCGCCTTTCCAGCAAACCCGCCTTACATTGTTCCCGGGCCGAACACGAAATCGCCGCTGGAAAGCTCCGCTTCAGTAACGCCAATCAATGTCAAGAAGTTACCGCCCGGACCAAATGTGATTTGGGCGTTGCCGCCAACATCAACCGTTGCAGCTTGCACTTCGGCCAAGTCAGTAAAGAAGCTGCTGACGTCGAGAATATCCTCACCCGTCGTGAAATCAGTGATGGAATCCCGGCCCGGTGACATATCGAACTCATAGGTATCGATGCCCTGCTGGCCGGTCATGACATCGTTGCCAAGGCCACCATTCAAGGTGTCAGCGCCCGAATTGCCGAACAGACGGTCATTGCCGTCGCCCCCGTTGAGGATGTCATCCCCAACTTTACCTACGATCAAATCATTGCCACCTCTACCGTCGATTACATCCCCGATGCTAATTTTATTGGCACCCGAAATCTGATCCCGGAACACGCTGCCTGTCAGGAATAGACCTTGGCTGCCAGGATCAACCACAAGCAATTCCACATGGCCCGGATTAGTGTAGCTAACCGATGTGTTGATGCGGTCTATGCCTTCGCCAAAGCGTTCCACCACGACGTCATCCAGGTTATCGACGGTGTAGATGTCATTGCCGTCGCCGCCGCGCATCACGTCCGCGCCGGTTCCGCCGTTCAAACGGTCAATGCCAGCGCCGCCGATGAGGATGTCATCGCCCCCTTGACCGACCAGAATGTCGTTGCCGTGGCCGCCTTTCAGCGTGTCCTCGCCGTTGCCGCCGCGCAATGTGTCATTGTCGCCAAGGCCGAAAATGACATCCGCAAGGCCGCTGCCGTTAAGGGTTTCAGCAGCGCCCGTGCCCAGCTCATCAACTTGACCCGCGCCGAAGAGCAGGTGGGATTCGCCGTTGCCGCCGGTAGCGCCCGGTGCGCCGATCAGGATGTCGGAGAAGCCGTCGCCGTTTACGTCGCCCGGCTGCCTACCGATAATGCCAAAGTTCTCGCCCGCCGTATCGCCGTTGATAATCAAACCTTGATCATCGCTGAACGCTCCAACGCTTTCACTGGCCGCGAAACCATCAGTTCGGCCAAACATAAGGACCGTGCGACCTGCGCCGCCGTTGGCGCCGTTGTCGTCAAAGGCGATATCGCTGATCCCGTCTCCATTGAAATCACCGGCCGAGGCAGAATTATTTGCGCCGGAAGCGCTGCCAAAACCTGTAACCTCGAAGCGATTCCCCCCATCCAACGTCTCCAGGCCAACTATCGTGAGAGGGGAATTTGAGCCGAACACGATATGCCGTGATTGCGTAGCAAAGCCGGAAATCAGGATGTCGTCGAAGCCGTCATTATTAACGTCGCCAGCATCACGAATGTCAGCCAGGCGATGTTGCAGGATGTTTGTATCGCCATCGATACGGAAGCCGTTTTACCCATTCAGCGATGTCACATCGAATGTCGGCCCAAAACCGCCAACCTGGCCAAACACGACAAAGACGGAACCGGTGTTACTGCCGAAGTTGTTCAGGAATGGCGCCGCGATTGCGAAATCATGCAGGCCGTCGCCATTGACGTCCCCGAGGCTTTCCACGCCTTGGCCAAAGCGGGTGCCAGCGGTAACGCCATCAATCAAGACGCCGTCCGTTCCATCTAGCGCATTAAGGTCGATGTCAAAGCTGCCAGCAGCAACATCTTGGCCGAAGACTACATAGGCGCGGCCGCTCTCTGCGCCCGGCGCGCCATCGAAAAAGGGCGCGCCAATGATCACGTCTGCGATTCCATCGCCGTTGAAATCCCCGCCGCCGCTCACATCATAACCGAACTGCCCTGTCGTCCCGGACGCCACACTAATAGGTTCGTAGCTGGACGTGCCGCCGGTTCCAGCATTGCCAAACTCGATTGATGCGTAACCTTCATTGGAATTAGTCTCAGGTTGGCCTTGCACAAAATCATCAAACCCATCGCCGTTAATGTCACCGACGGACGTGAAAGCGCTGCCGAACCCATTTCCAAAGTTAAGGTTGTCTTGGCCTTCCAAATCAAAATCGCCTGAGCCTGGTAGTTCTTCGGCCCGAATATCAAATATGACGCCACTATTATTCACTGGCCCCGGTCCGCCGACCAACACATCGCTGAAGCCATCGCCGTTCAAGTCCGCGCCAAGC
This sequence comes from Alphaproteobacteria bacterium, assembly GCA_040263875.1. Taxonomy (GTDB): domain Bacteria; phylum Pseudomonadota; class Alphaproteobacteria; order Bin95; family Bin95; genus VMCJ01. The sequence continues at coordinate 1,333 of JBDQJI010000023.1, read as the reverse complement.
GTTCCAGCCGTGCCGATGCCAAATACTGCCGGGTTGCCGCCAAAGTCGCCATCGACTTCAAGGAAGCGGATGGATTCATCAGCAAGGTCAGCAATTGAAACCTCGCGGCTGATGACGATGCCCTGCTGGATTGATATCTCCCGCGCGCCAGAGATGAACCGGTCAAAGGTCACGCCGCCGACGGTTTCAACGCCATCGAACACGAAGGTCTGTGCGTCTCCAGCATCGCCAAACAAAGAATCGCCAACGAGCGTCACGCCGTCGGACGGGCCGCCTGTGACGAACAGCTTATTCGTTGTTTCAGAAAGGCCCGCCACATCAACAGGACGGATTTTCAAGAAATTTCCAGAGCCGCCGCAGAGATCAATCGTCTCAATCGAATGAATGTTCTCGTGGCCGATTTGGGTGAAGTCCAACGTGATTCCGGCGCTGCCTGGAATACGCAGAATGTCATTGCCGCTGCCGCCATCCACGCGGATAAAGTTGCCGCTGCCGATGATGAGAATATCATCCCCAGCGCCGCCGGACAGCACATCCGTATCGCCGCCGCCATCCAGAATATCGTCCCCAGCACCGCCGAAGAACCGATCCTTTGTATGGCCATCGCCGGTAAACGTATCCGCCCCATCGCCGCCGACTTGGGCACCGCCGGCAAAGTCCCGGCCCAGAAGGATCGTCTGCTCATCACGACCCGCAGCATTAATGCCGCCGCCAATCGCGATGTCGTCAAAGCCGTCGCCATTCACATCGGCGCCGCCGGAAACGGTGATCCCGAGCGTCCCGCCATCGTCGTTGACGACCTTAAAGCCTTCATCGAACTCCAGATCTTCAATATCGAGATCGGCGGCGAAGCCTGCCGTACGCCCGAAGATGACGTAGACTTGGCCCGCGTTATTTGGGTTGGAAACCGCACGGGCGCCAATGACGAAATCATCGATGCCGTCGCCGTTAAAGTCTCCAGCGGGCGCGACGTTATTGAAATCATTCACATTCAGGTTCTGGCCAGCCGGCGCCACAACCCGGAACCCATCCGTGCCGTCAAGCGCGTCAAAGTCTACGGTAACGCCGCTATCCGCCCCACCAAAGACGACGACGACGCCGCCGTCAGCCAGGGTAGGCGTGTCGCCGACGAAGATGTCAGTCAAGCCGTCGCCGTTAATGTCGCCGATGCTGACCGCTGTCCGGTCCTGGAGGTTAGGTGTTTAGTCCCGGAGATTTATGGTGCACTCTTTTCCCAAGTTTGGAAGGACGCATTATGGGACAGGTACTTCACGGGAGCGCCCGCACGACAGCGGCGATCCGTCGAGCAATACAAGATAGTCAAGAGAGCCTG
>JBDQJI010000022.1:0-44484 GCA_040263875.1 Alphaproteobacteria bacterium | reverse complement strand
CGCCCTTCAAGGCAGCGATCTGATCTCTCTCGCTGGGCGTGAGATGCGTATAGTTCGACATGGCGACACCGTTTCACGTTGTGCATCAGACAGATACCAAATCTGCCCGCGGTGTTGCACTTCGCTCCGGAATTCACCATCCTAGCTTTATAGCCTACCGTGGAGCCTTGACGCCAAGTGACTGATGGACCGATCGCTCTCGCCAGCGATATCTATGGCGAGGGCGCTGGCCCGCCGCTTGTAATCATGCACGGCTTGCTGGGTGCTGCCCGTAACTGGATGGCAATCGCCAAACGGTTGGGTGAGGACCACGAGGTCCATGCGCTAGACCTTCGCAATCATGGCCGTTCCCCCTGGGCGGATGCGATGCGCTATCAGGACATGGCACAGGATGTAGCGGCGTATATCGAGAGCAACGGCCTCGCGTCCCCTACGGTGCTTGGCCATAGCATGGGCGGCAAGGTCGCCATGTCGCTGGCTTTGACGACACCGGATATCCTTGGACGATTGGTGGTCGCAGATATTTCCCCTGTGCCTTATCAACGCGAAGGCCGGACCAGCTTCCTCGATTATATCGACGCCATGATGGCGCTTGATCTAGCGCCGATCACCCGGCGCAGCGAAGCGGACAAGGCTATGGCCAACGCCATTCCAGACAGGGCCATACGCGGCTTCCTGCTACAGAACCTAGTGCCTGATGAAGCCAATGGCGGATTTATTTGGCGCTGTAATCTGCCCGCGCTCTCAAACCGCATGGCCGATATTCTGGATGCGCCGGAACCGGACACCTGGGCACCATATCAGGGCCGCACATTGTTCCTGAAAGGTGCCCGATCAGACTACGTCAGGGACAATCACACCGCATTAATCCGCAGCCTATTCCCACGCGCCACATTCGAAAGCCTGGCAGATGCTGGCCATTGGCTGCATGCCGAGCAGCCACGCCCGTTCATGGCCGCTGTTCGAAGCTTTATCGCGGCAGCTTAAGCACCTGCTTTGCGGCCGCTGGCGCATCATCGTCTCCCAAAATACGCCGCCAATGCATTGTCCCAAGGTCATACTCAGCCTGGCGTGCAGCGACTTCCGGCGTCGCATCAGACGCATCGCCCGTCCGGGCCGCAACACGGTCCTGCCGCGCACCTGCCGCGCAATCCAACCAAATACCGTCAAACGGCACATTGATGCGATTAGCGACCGCTTCGGCCTGCGCCCGTTCAGTTGGGTCCGCAAAGACCGCGTCTAAAATTACAGGCGCGCCCTGTTTCAAACAGTCAGCCGCCGCCTCAAACATCGCTTTATATACAGCCGCACTCGCATCCTTCGTATAAGCGGAGGATGGAAGCTTTTCCTCCGCGGGAACGCCTTGCTGCAGCTTGCGAATGACATCGGACCGGATATGTACGGCACCGCCCGCCACAGCTAATGACGGTGCCAATGTCCGCGCTATCGTTGTTTTGCCAGAACCGGATAACCCGCCAATAGCTACTAGCCGCGCTGACGGTCGTTCCAGCAGCGCCAGCGCCGCCTCCGCATAACGCTGTGCCTCTGTCACGGATACAGCGGCTTCTTCGCCCTCAGTCAATCCCGCACGATGCAGTGCCGTTTTGGCACGAACTCCAGCCCGCATGCTGAAGAATACAGGTGCCAATGCCAGGCCAGAATAGTCCCGGCGCTCGGCCAGATACCGGCTCCACATGCGCGCCGCAGCGTCTTGCAGGCCGCGCGTCCATAGGTCCATGCCTAAGAAGGCTGCGTCGTGCAGCACATCCACTGTTGCCATGGCGTCATCAAACTCAAGCGCATCAAAAATGACTGGCGCACCTTCAATCAGCGCGACATTGCCAAGGTGCAAATCGCCATGCAGCCTGCGCACTAGCCCCGCCTGCCCACGTTCATCGACCTCTGAAAGCGCCTGAATCAGCCTTGCCTGCATTGCCTCATGCAGTTTGGCGATTATCTGCTCGCCAAGCGCATCCACCCCAGCGACAAGGTCCCGCATCGTGCGCCCGGAAATGCTGGCGAGCTTCATGGCGGCACCATCAACCACCATGCCTGGCGTTGCATTATGAAAGTGGGCGATCTGCACGGCCAAGCGTTCCGCCAAAGCACCATCAACCGAACCTGCATCAGCCAGCACATCAAGCGTTTGGGTTTCATCGAAGCGGCGCATAACGACTAAATGCTCTTGGGCGCTCGCCGTAAGTTCATCAGAAACGTCACCGATGCGGATATCGCCGCCATTATTGAACACCGGCGCCACACCCAGATACAGGTCAGGTGCTGTGCGGCGGTTTATATGGATTTCTGCAAGCGCGGCTGCATCGCGTTGGGCCTGGGTGCTGAAGTCCATGTAGGAATATTTGACGTCGCGCTTCAGCTTGTAGGCGCGGTCCCCAACCAAGAACACATACGCGCCATGGGTCATCATGCGTTTTGGCGCGCTTACACCAAGCACGCCGGGCATGGCCAGATGCTGCACGATTGCAGTTTGGCCGCCGGCTGCATTGCCTGCACCGTCGCCAGATGGCGTCGTATTGTCCAAATTCTCCGGCCCCCACGGCGTTTGGATGGATGAATAATCTTGTCGCGGATTTCGATTCCGGGCACAAGACCGAATGCGCAACTCAGCAGACATCCCCCCGCACCGATTTTCGGTAGCCCCCATGATGGATTGGACGGACCGGCACTGCCGGTTCTTCCATCGCCTGCTGTCCGCCCATGCATTGCTCTACACAGAAATGGTGACAACCGGCGCGATCTTGCACGGCCCCCGGGACCGCCTGCTCGCGTTTGATCCGGCGGAACATCCGGTAGCGCTGCAGCTGGGCGGGTCGGAGCCAGATGATCTGGCGACCTCTGCGCGGATTGGTGCGGATGCGGGCTATGACGAAATTAATCTGAATTGCGGTTGCCCTTCGGAGCGCGTGCAGAAAGGTGCCTTTGGCGCCTGCCTGATGCGGGAACCGGCGCTGGTAGCAGACTGTGTCACCGCAATGCGCGATGCCGTCGATGTTCCCGTCACGGTCAAATGCCGCCTTGGCGTTGATGATGATGACGAAGAGAAGCGGCTGTTTAGTTTCGTCGAGCAGGTATCCGCTGCGGGCTGCGAAACCTTCATCGTGCATGCGCGGAAGGCCTGGTTGAAAGGCCTTAGCCCCAAAGCCAACCGGGATATCCCCCCGCTTAACTACCCCCTTGTCGCGAAGCTGAAGCGCGAACGGCCAGACCTGACCATCATTCTGAATGGTGGCCTGGCCAGCGTCGCAGCTTCCAGCGAGGCGGTCACCGACTTGGGACTGGACGGGGCCATGCTTGGCCGGGCCGCATATCAAAACCCATGGGACTTGGCAGAAGCCGATCCCACATTCTTTAAAGCAGGCCTGAATTTCAATGATCCACATGCTGTTATCGAAGCGCTGCTGCCTTACATCGAACGCGAATTGAGCAAAGGCGAGCGGCTCCACGCTATTGCCCGCCATATCTTGGGCCTGTTCCAAGGCCGCCCTGGCGCACGGGCCTATCGCCGCCACATCTCTGAAAACAGCCCACGGGAAGGTGCGGGACCGGAAGTTATCCGTGACGCTGCCGCCCACGTGCCCAAGGATGCCACGCGCCAGGATGCCGCCTGATGGGGTTTATCCGCAAACTCTATGACTGGACCATGGCTAAGGCAGCGAGCCCATCCGCCCCTTGGTGGCTTGGCATCATTGCCTTCATAGAAAGCTCGGTTTTCCCGATCCCGCCAGACGCATTGCTGCTGCCAATGTGCCTCGCCCGCCGCGCTAAGGCGTTTGCCTATGCAGGCATCTGCACCATCGGCTCAGTCGCAGGTGGCCTTTTCGGCTATGCCCTGGGCGCGCTGTTCTTCTCTGCCATCGGGGCACCGCTGATCGCTTTGTATGGCGGCGAGGTCGCGATGGAAGAACTGCGCTTGCTCTATGCCGAACAGGGTGCATTGATCGTCGCATTCGCAGCCTTCACTCCGTTCCCGTTTAAGGTGGTAACAATTGCATCCGGCGCTATCGGCATGGATATCGGCATCTTCCTGATCGCCAGCCTGCTCGCGCGTGGCGGGCGGTTTATGCTCGAGGCAGCGTTGATCTGGCGCTTCGGCGCGCCGATCCAGGCATTCATCGAAAAACATATGGGCTGGGTCACGCTTGCAGGCTTCATCGTTGTGGCGGCATTCTTCATCTTCGTGAAAAAAATCGCTGGATAGCGCTCCCATGCAAAACGCTAATCGCCAAATCCGCCTGATCGCCCGCCCTGATGGCCTGGCTGGCCCTGAACATTTCAATGAGACGACAGAGCCCGTTCGCCAGCCGGACACAGGTGAAGTGCTGGTGGAAACGCTACTGCTCTCAATCGATCCCGCCATGCGCGTCTGGATGAACGAAGACCCGGGATATGTGCCACCAATCCAGCTTGGTTCTGTCATGCGCGCTGGCGGCATCGCCCGCGTTGTCGAGAGCAGGATTGATGGTTTGGCACCGGGTGATCTGGTCCAGGGGCGACTTGGCTGGCAAACCCACCCAACGCTTTCTGGCGAAGGCTTGCACAAGCTGGACCTGAGCATGGGCGACGCTGAAGCATGGATTGGCCCACTCGGCACCAGCGCGCTCACTGCGTATTTTGGCATGACGGCAGTGGCGGATGTGAAACCGGGCGATACGGTTCTGGTCTCAGGGGCTGCGGGTGCGGTTGGGCAGATTGCAGCCCAAGTCGGCACGCTGAACCACTGCCGCGTCATCGGCATTGCAGGCGGTGCTGAAAAATGCGCAATGCTGCGGGACAGCCTCGGCCTCGACGCCGCGATCGATTACAAGGCCGCGACGGACCTGAGTGCTGAGATTAAGCAAGCCGCGCCCGATGGCGTGGATGTTTACTTTGACAATGTCGGCGGGCCGACACTGGATGCAGCGCTCGAAAACATGGCTGCGCTCGGCCGTATCGCAATCTGCGGGCGCATCTCACAGACAGCGGCGGCAGAGCTGTACGGCGTCAAGAATATGGGCCTCGCCATCGGTAAACGATTGCGCATCCAGGGCTTCATCGTTTCTGACTTTAACGCCCGCTACGACGAAGCCCGAGCATGGCTCGCTGGCGAACTAAAAGCGGGCCGCTTGCAGCAACGCCTGCACATCCTGGACGGCTTGGAGCACGCCCCATCCGGCCTGCGCATGCTGTTTGAGGGCGGAAATACTGGCAAGCTGGCCATTCGCGTCGCCAGCTAGAGCCCACCTGTCATCCCAAGTATAGCGCCGTTGGCATAGCTGGCTTTGCCTGACGCCAGCCAAAGTGCGGCCTCCGCCATTTCTTCCGGCTCCGCCACCCGGCGGAGCGGCGAAATGCTGGCGACCATCGCGGGGCGGTCCGGATTGCCAGACCGGGCATGGATGCCTGTGTCGGTCGAGCCTGCACGAACGCCATTCACCCGAATGCCTTCTGGCCCGACTTCCTTGGCGAGGCCGATCGTCAGCGTTTCTAGCGCTCCCTTAGAAGCTGCATAATGCACGTACTCATTCGGGCTGCCAGTCACAGCCGCCGCCGATGTGATGTTAACGATTGCACCACCTTTGCCGCCCAGCCTTGTCGACATCCGCTTAATCGCTTCCTGACAGCAGTAGATTGCACCATGCACATTTACCGCGAACGTATTCAGCAATATCGATGCTTCCACATCAGCGAGCTTTGTGGACTGGCCTATGATACCCGCATTGTTGATCAGCGCCGTCACAGGTCCCAGTGTGGTGTCACAATGCGCGAACAGCGCCTGCACATCTGAAGAGTCCGCGACATTCGCCTTGAAGATAGTCGCCGCCACGCCAGTTTCGGTGCACGCGGCGCAAGTTTCCTCAGCCGATTTCACATCCTCAGCATAGTTGATGCAGACGCTATAACCTGCCTTCGCAGCCAAAATCGCAGTCGCCCGGCCAATGCCACGCCCCGCGCCGGTAATCATCATAATGCCAGTCATATTGTGGCTTCCCCAAACGGTTGCTATTGAAGTGATCAAAAAACACCCCGATTTCAGAACCAGTCTGACGAAGATCGCCAGACTCAAAACCCAACGTTTTCGCCGCACTGTCGAAAACCACTTCTATCCAGCTTCAGACGTGCCAGTAGGTTGGTGTTAGAGTCCGTCCGTGACCCTCGGCAGACATAAATGAAACGGCGACTTGTGATACTCTGATAACAATATGGTGAATTTATCAACAGATTACATGCTGTCTGGTGCCGAGGTTCTTTCCCCGTTACTCACGAGGTACGGACTCGAATTCAAGATCATATCACAGGGTACTAGCTCGGGCGGGTTGTACTGCGAAGCCGCATTCTCAGACAATGTTCGCATGCTGGAGTTGCACTTTCGAACTTCATTAGGGCTTGTCACGTATCATTGGAATAGTGAGAAGGTATCGCACGAGATCTATATGGATTCCCTTGGCGCAGCGGGGGCGAGTGCTTACCCTGGATTTTCAGACAAACCGCTTGATTGCTTTCACCATTTACTGCTTGATCTAGAGCGCTTTGGTGATGACTTCCTATCTGGAGAAGGGCATATCCTTCGAAGTGCCGCAAAGTTGGAAATGTATCAAACGGAGCAGGATAATCACCAGAACATGGTTCTTTACGTTGGTGACACACGCAATAGGTCTCAAGCGCGTGAAGAATTCAGATTAAAGAATTATCCAAAAGTAGTTACCTTGTTGGATTCTCTTGAATACCCGGATGACTTGAGTTTGGCAGAACAAAAAATGCTTGAGTTGGCCAGGAACAGAAGCGCGGATAGCTGATTTCAAAACCAGATATCCCTGACCTTACGTCCATCACGTGGCAAGTCCTCAAAAGTCTCACAGCCATCAAACTGAACAAGTGGAAGGCCGAAGATCAAAACCAGATCGCTCATGCGTACATTCACAGCGGTCCGATGGCGTCCGTCTGCCTCAGCTGCTGTCTTAACGTAGTGGGTGACGCAGCCGCAATTAGTGCAGAAATGAAAGTCGATGGCGCCGCCATCCTTGCGGCGGTAAGTCGTTGTTTTTCCAGTCGTGTGGATATCATCGTCAATATAGCCGTAAGCCCAGAGCACACCGTATCGACTGCAAACTGAACAATTGCACGCGGTTACCGATTCAGGCACGTCCTTAAGCGTCCAGCCTGCTTCGCCGCAGTGGCATTTTCCCTCTAGCATCTGGTGGCTCCCTTCAATTTCGGTACCGGCTGACGACACTATAGCTGAAGCGATTGTTCTACATCTTTTGTGTGGCAGACATATGCCGACCACAAGGCGCAATCGCAGCGCACTTGCCCGCATTCAACGGTTTGGGCCATCCTGATGCAACAATAAGACATGGAGGATCGGATGAGCGGAGGATCAAATGCCCCCGTCCCGTATATGGAGCGGACACGCCAATATTACAGGGCGATGGGCTATGACAAGGATTACGTCTGGGCACACAACGAAGACGCGCCCTTCACGCCACTAAAAAAGCCGCTGTCGGAGAGCCGCGTTGCGCTGATCACAACAGCCAGTGACAAAAGCCAGGCAAATATCGACGCCAAGGGCGTTCGCCATGTTTGGGCTGGCCCAACGGCCACGCCGCCTGATGCCCTGTTCACTATGAACACAGCCTGGGACAAGGAAAGCACGCACACGGACGACCGTGAGAGTTTCCTGCCGATTGAGACAATGCAAGCCTTCGCGCGTGAAGGCCGGATCGGCGGATTGACCGATCATTTCTTTGGCGCCCCAACCGTCTACAGCCACCGCATGACAATGCAGCGACATGCTCCAGAAATTCTGGAACGCGTCCAAGCTGATGGCGCAGATGTAGCAGTCCTCTCCCCGCTTTGACCCGTTTGCCACCAGACCGTGAGTCTGGTTGCACGCCATCTTGAAGCGAACGGCATTCCGACAGTGGTTGTTGGGTCCGCCCGCGATATCGTTGAATATTGCGGCGCGCCACGCTTCGTATTCCTGGATTTTCCCCTGGGCAATCCAACGGGCGAGCCATGGAAGCGCGACATGCAACGCGACGTTGTCGGCATCGCGCTCGACACGCTGGAGAACGCAAGTGAGCCGATGCAAACCGTCGAAACCAATTTTGTTTGGCCTGACCCAGAATGGCGCGGGCGCTACAATCGACTGACGCCTGAAATTCGCGCCCGCTTGAAGGCCGAAGGCGATGCCCGGCGCGACAAGCAGAACGCCGCCAAGGCACTTCGGCAAGGATAAAGGAGGATCAAATGCTAGATAGCTTCCCCCGCTTCGATGCAAGCCCCGCCAACTGGAAGGGCCCAGACCTGGCGAAAACGCCAGACCGCTGGATGCACGATCTTTCAGCCGCTGAGCTCGGCGACCTTGAGGCCATGATCGCAGCGGCAGGTGACCGGACAGATGATCTGACGAACGTCACCGTTGACGATTTGCCCTTGCCGCACCTAGCGCCGAAGCTGAAAGAAATCAAAGCGAGTGTACTGGACGGCGTTGGGCTAACGCTCATTCGCGGATTTCCGATTGATCGCTATAATCTGCGCCAAGCTGCGACGGCATTCTGGGCCGTTGGGCTGCACCTTGGCGACGCCGTATCGCAGAATGCGGCTGGGCATGCGCTTGGCCATGTTCGAGACCTTGGCTTTGATTACAGCCAGCCCAGTTCCAGGGGATATCAAACGGCGGAGCGCCTGCCCTATCACTGCGACGCAGGCGATGTTGTTGGGCTGCTATCCATCAAAACATCGAAAACCGGCGGGCTTTCTAGCGCCGTATCCTCAACGGCACTCTACCACGCCATGATCGAGCGGCATCCTGAGCATTTGGCCGTGCTGATGCAGCCGACATATCGCGACCGCCGGGATGAAATTCCAGAAGGCCGTCGCCCTTGGTATCCAATGCCGGTGTTCCAGGCCCATGAAGGGCGCATTTTTGGCCATTATGTCCGCAGCGCCATCCGCAAGGCCCAACGCTTTGACGACGTGCCGCGCGTCACGCCAGAACAAGAAGCTGCGTTCGATGCGCTTGATGCCCTTGCGGGAAGTGAAGAATTCCGTCTGGATATGGAATTTGAGCCGGGCGATATGCAGTTCGTTTGCAATCACACAATCCTGCATAGCCGCACCAAATATGAGGACTGGCCAGACTTAGAGCGCCGCCGCCATTTGCTGCGCCTCTGGCTTGGCTGCCCTGGAGGGCCGGATGTACCTGCCAGCCATATCGAACAACAAGGGCTGACCCCTGCTGGCCGCCCCGCCGGCATTCATTGCTCGGGTGCAGCGCTGAATGCGCCGCTAGAAGCTGTCGATGGCGGCGCTGGCGAAACAAAGAAGCGCCAGAAGCAATCCGCCTAAATTGCCTTGGCTAAATTGCCTCATGTGAAGGACCAACCTCAATGACCACCGCATTCGATGAAGTCATAGCCGTACGTGGCCTGGGAACGCCTGATGCTGACGAAGTGACCATTACTGGCGCTGATCCGGTCGTATCCACCCGCTTCAAAATTGGCGAGACGGCAGCAGCCGTCCTCGGCGGTATCGGCGTTGCCGTCAACGACATTTGGGAGTTGAAAACCGGTGAGCGGCAGACGGCAACAGTGGATGTCCACCATGCAGCAGCAGCCCTCCGCAGCACAGGCTATCTGCAAAAGCCAGGACCAGATGGCGCGTTTAAGACGATTGTGAACCCAGCCCACGAATTGATGATGCAGGTAACGCAGCCCTACCCCACTAAAGATGGCCGTTACGTCCTACCGCATTTCAACCTGCCCCACCTACAAGCGCGGGTGCTGAAGCTGTTGGGATGTGAACTCAACCCGGCTTCCATCGCACCTGCTGTCGCTAAGTGGGACGCAATGGACCTCGAAAACGCCATAGACGAAATTCGCGCCTGTGGCGGCATGGTGCGTTCCAATGATGAATGGCTGGCTACACCTCACGGCCAGGTGCTAGCGGCGAAACCTATCGTCGAAATCATCAAGATCGGCGATAGCGACCCTGAGCCAATGCCCGAAGGCCCTCGTCCACTAAGCGGCATCAAGGCGCTGGACCTGACGCGCATCCTAGCCGGCCCGATTTCTGGCCGCACGCTGGCAGAACATGGCGCCGAAGTGCTGATGGTAACAGCCGAACGCCTGCCGCAAGTGCCGGAACACGTAATCGACACCAGCCACGGCAAGCGCTCGTGCTTCCTGGACCTCAAAAACCCGGATGAGGCCGCACAGTTGCGGGCGCTGCTGGCGGACGCCGATATCTTTTCCCAAGGCTACCGCCCTGGCATGCTCGAAGGGCTTGGGTTTGGACCGGAGCAGGCAGCGGAAATCCGTCCGGGCATCATCTACACCTCCATCAGCTGCTACGGTGCAGACGGTCCCTTCAGCCATCGCGCCGGGTGGGAACAAGTGGCGCAGACCATGGTTGGTATTGCTGCTGAAGGCAGCCCGGAACGACCGAAACTCCTGCCCGCCGCTGCAAATGACTATGTCACAGGCTATCTGGCGGCGTATGGCATGCTGCTTGCCCTGGCCCGCCGCGCTCGCGAAGGCGGCAGCTACCATGTGCGCGTCTCGCTCTGCCAATCTGGCATGTTGATCTATCGCCAGGGCAAGACAGCGCCTGTCCAGGACGGCATGGAATTCAGCGACGCTGAACTGGCGGCTATGCGGATTGAATCGACGCCCGCATATGGACCCATTCGCCATTTGGGGCCTGTCCTGAAGCTCTCCAAGACACAGCCCCATTGGGCCCGGCCATCGCCGGTGCTAGGCGGAGACAAGCCAGCATGGGCAGACGCTCCAACCGCTGTCGCAGCCGAGTAGCACAATGCCAATATCCCTGACATCGACCCAATCCGCCGCCTATGAGCAGGACGGCTTCATCGCCCCTGTCCCTGCTTTGTCACCGGAAGAAACAGCCGCTTTCCGCTCCCGGTTTGAGGTCTATGAGGCCGAAAATGGCGGGTGGTATGAGCTCTCCAAAGGCCAAAAGCTCTACCTCCTGCAAACCTGGGCGGCGGAGCTTGCAAGCCATCCGCGTGTGCTGGATGCCGTAGAAGATGTGCTGGGGCCGGACCTGATGGTGTGGGGCATGAGCCTATTTGTGAAAGACGCCCACGCGCCGGGCTTTGTCACCTGGCACCAGGACTCGACATATTGGGGCCTATCCAAGCCGAGCGTCACAACGGCATGGATCGCGCTGTCGCCAGCGACGTTGGAAAGCGGGTGCATGAAGATGCTGCCCGGCTCTCAAAACCTGGATCAGGCACCGCACCGGGATACCCTGGCTTCAGATAACTTGCTGACGCGCGGCCAGGAAATCGCTATCGAAGTGGACGATGACAAGGCCGTGTTCTGCCCGCTACAGCCCGGCGAACTATCCCTGCATCACGTACGCACCGTGCATGCGTCTGAACCAAACCAGTCCGATGAACGGCGCATCGGCGTCGCTGTCCGCTACATCACACCGGATGTGTCCCAAGTGAACGGGGATGTTGATTCCGCCTGGCTTGTGCGCGGCGCTGACACCCACGGGAATTTTGTCCTGGAAACGCCGCCGGTTGCCGATATGGATGATGCCGCCAGGGCAGAGCATGTCCGGATCATGCAGCTACGCCAGTCCGTTCTATACAAAGGCGTTGCGGGCCAGCCGGCGCATACTGCCGTCTGACCCAAACGCACCTCATCCAAAGCAATCCTACCAGAGCGCGTCGTGCTCTACGGTCGATACATGGGCAAATACGACCTTCCAGCCAACGTCTGGCAGGCGCGCCCAAACCTGGGTCTGGCGGCCAACCAAGTCCTTGCCGCGCACTTTGAATTCCAGGCTGACATTGGCGAAATCACGGCCAAGGGTCAGGATATCCAACCGCAACCGTTCCTCTTTAATGCCCGGCCCCGGTGGACGCGCGACGCGGTGGGCGTGGATCTGGTCAAAGCCATAGCCATGCTCATGCATGGCGAGCCGGGTCGCGAGCGGGCTTTCCCAGAATGTATCATCCAAAACGTCCACGTCTTTATCGATCAGCGCCTGTTCATAGCGCTCAAATTTGACGCGGACTTCTTCCACGATTTCGGGGATGTTGGGGGTCATGTCAGTCATTCGAATTCCTTACCGATGATCCGTGCGATAGACGCGAGCTGAGCATCCGCCCCGCGTGCGCCGATAATGGAGAGGCCGATGGGCAGGCCGTCAACCTGGCCGCCCGGAATGCTGATTTGCGGATGTCCCGCAAGCCCGCCCTGGGCCGCGAGGCAGGTAATCCTGTCCTTGTATGGGTCCATAGCGGACACTGAGAGACCCCGATTGGGTGCCGGGAACGGGGTTGTCGGCATGCAGAGAACACCGCCGTCCGCCGTCAACATCCGCAAGCGCGCGCGAGCTTCTACGCGCATATACCCAGCCCAGGTTCGTTCTGCGACCGGGATACTCGCCCCAGCAATCAGGCCGCGCGCGACAGTGAAGGTCATGCGCGGATTATATTGATCAACCCAGGCTTCGAATGTCTTCCAGGCCTCATACGGCTGAATAGCGCGCTGTGCCCGCGCCCAAGTTGAAAGCCCCTGGGGTGCCAGTAAATCTTCGCGGACGGTGCCCGACAGCGCTTTCAGCCTATCTACCAACGGAGCGAGAGCAGCGGCAACGCCATCATCGGCGAACCCAAACGCGTCTGAAGCGACGACCAGCGTACTGGGTCGGGCGTCATCAGCCAAAGGCTCACGAAGCATGACAGCGGATGTACGGGCGAACGTATCACCGTCCCGGGCGAACCAGCCTGTCGTGTCAGACGTTGGAGCTTGCGGTGCCATGCCGTCCAGCGGCAAGCGACCGTGAGTTGGGCGAATGCCGTAAAGGCCACAGAAACTGGATGGCACCCGCACGGACCCGCCCGTATCCGTACCGATGGCGATATCTGCTACCCCGGCCGCGACTGCGGATGCTGAGCCTGATGATGATCCGCCAGGCACCCGGCCAGGCGCATTCACATTGCCTGGGGTGCCTTCAAACGCGTTCTCTCCCAATATGCCAAGCGAAATTTCGTCCGTGATCGTCTTGCCGATCAGGTTTGCGCCGCCATCCAACAATGTCTGCACGGCCCAGGCGTGTTTTCCTGGCGCAGGCTGATCACGCGGCCAATCCGGACTGCCGCCACCCGTTGGAAACCCTGCAATATCAAAGAGATCTTTGGCTGCAAATGTTAGACCCGTCAGCGGACCTGACGCAGCACCGGGGATGCGAATATCGGTCCCTGGCACGAACGGATTTACGGCATCCACTTTGTCTCTCACGGCTCTACCTCTCAGGCAATTCAATGATATCTTCACCATAGACATCAAAGCTACCGCGCAACAGACTAGGAATTATGCAGAAATTGTTTTATACTGCCGCTCCCTTCCAGCCATTGCTTATTCAGCCCATTTAGGAGATCGCATCCGTGCCGTCGAAATTCCATCGCCAAGTTGCGGCGCTGCCGTTCCGGCAGGATGAAGACGGCGTGCACCTGCTTATGGTGACATCCCGGACACGGAAACGCTGGATTCTGCCAAAGGGCAATCCTATCAAAGGCTTGGCACCGAACAAGGTTGCCGAAGTCGAGGCGCTTGAAGAAGCGGGAGTCGTTGGGTCCGCTTGCTCCAAAGCCATTGGCGCGTACGCGTACGACCATCTGAATAATGACGGCAGCATTCGCCCAAGCAAGGTCGCGGTCTATCCGCTCCTAGTCACCGAACAAAAAGATGACTGGAAAGAGAAAGACCAGCGCAGCATCAAATGGATCCCGCTGAAACGCGCAGCCAAGCGTGCCGATGATGAAGAATTGTCCGTATTGCTGGAAGCCCTAGCGCAATCAGATGCGAAGGCGCTTCGCCGTATAGCGAGTGACTTGAAGAAAACGGGCTAAAGCCGCGGCTGCGGACCGTCTACTGCCACAAACCTGGCATCACCGTTTAGCTGCAATGCTGCCCCGTAAATCAGGCCGCGGTCCAGAATGCTCTGAGCGAAAGTAGCCCCGCGATCCAGTGCAGTCGCAGTCTCGCCTTTTGATAAATTCCCAACATCAACTGTTACGAGCCGCTCGCCAAGATCGCTATCCGGTGCCAGTTCCGCCGCAGGTGCGCGCTTAATGTTCGGAGACCCCGGCACATCCACAGCATTGGCGATAAGCGTGGCCGAGACATCCGCCGCCGCAGCATTTGTTGACAGGACTGTCACGGCATCCGCGATGCCGAGCGAATGGCTACGCCCACGCCACCCTGAGGTCGCAACGCCCCGGGTTGGGTTTTGATACTGCACCTGAAACGCGCCCGGCTGCTCGGCGAAAATGCCCGCATTAAATATAGCGCCATTCGTCAGGAAGAACGCCACGTCACCACCATTGTTGACGTAGGCCTTGGTAATGCCAGAGCCGTCAACCAAGGCCGCCAGCACATAGTCAGCGACTGCACCGGCGACGGCAGCCATCGGCGTGACGAATTCTGGTGCGTAAGGCCGAACTGCCGCCGCCATCGCCTGAGCAATCGCTCCTGTAAGCACTGGATCATCCGTGATCGGACGTCGCAGATCTGGCAGTTCACCAGCTAAATCGATCAGCACCGTTTGGAATACCTGCGTGGCGCGTGCATAGCCCGCGTCTGCACCAGGACCGAAGCATTCGATGATCAGATCGATCGGACCATGGTGCAGATGCAAGCGGCCATCGGCCAGTCGCGAGGCTTGCGGCGCATCCCAGCTCAGCGTGCTATGCCGCCGATAGCGCGCACGTCCGCGCCATATTCACCGCCGTGCGCCAGGATGTCCTCGACGGTGCGCACGGCATCATCATGGCCGCCAAGCCGCCGGTATTCCTCCAGCGTCGTCGTGAATTCCAGAGGGGCTACGATGGCAGGTGTCGGCACATAGCCGAACGCTGCGTCAGGCGTATCCATAACGTCCGCCATCACCGTGATCCCTCCGCCCGGCCATACATAGGCCGAAGCGCCGCCAATGGTTACGGTCGTCTGCTTAGCTTGCACTGATCGCGTTAGCCGCACCGGGTTGCGCGTCACGCCAGACCGCAGCGATCCGCCAGCACCGCCCATAAATAGCACGGTGCAAAGCGCTGCTTCACAGTTCTCCCCAATCAGATCGACCGATGGGCGAAGGGCAGCAGGCAAATCATGCGGGCGCGGCTGCAGGTCTTCATCCAGAATGTAATAGCCATACTGTTCGCCGGTGGTAGATACCATCAGCATGGTCAGCCCTGGCTTGGCACCCTTCTTAGTGTTCCATGGACCAAGGATGGTCAGTGGATCATCGATATCGGCACCACCCCAGCCAAGACCAGGCTCCGCCACGTCAAAATACCGGCCCGGCGTTGAACGGCGACCTTCGATGCGGATGCCGGTATCTGGCCAATCCAGCACTTTGCCTGCCTGATGTTCTGAGACAACGCCCGTGATGTGATCATCCACGACCACCACTTCATCCACCAGCCCCGACCACTGGGATGCGAACATGCCGATGGTGGCAGACCCGCAACCAACCCGCATGCGCGCTTCGTTATGGCCATCTACAACCGGCGCCTGCCCCGCCTGCACCAGAACTGTGGAGCCATTATCAATGGAAAGTTCGACCGCTTCTTTGTTACAGAGCCGCATCAACGCATCGCAGGTCACGCGGCCTTCCGCTTTGCCGCCGCCGGTCAAGTGATCGACGCCGCCGAGGGATAGCATTTGGCTGCCATATTCACCTGTCATGACATGGCCAATCGCCTCGCCATTGGCGCGGACAGTCGCTGCTTCATCACCGATATGCCGATCGGTATCAATTTTCACCTTGGCACCACAATAGGAAAAGATCGCTTCTGAGACGACCGTGACGAAATCAACGCCGTCAATCTTGCGGCTCACAATAAAGGGCGCTGGCTTGTAGTCGGGATATGTGGTGCCTGCGCCAATGGCGGACACAAAAACCTCGTTGCCGGAGAACGGCCGGGCTTCCCAATCGGCCTCCAGGAACGGCTTGATCTCGCCGCCCATTTCCAGGCGCTTATCGAAGACTGTCAGCGGGTCTGTCCGCACGATCTTGCCGTCTACATTGGCATAGCGGTCACAGGCACCAGCGCGGCCTTCAGCCACGAAACACATGACAGGACAGGCGTCACAGCGGACTTTATCGCCCTTTTTGACAGTCAAGACTGCTCCTCCTTCAGCTTGATAGCGGCGCGGATACGGTGCGGTAGGGCGGGTGCAAAATCAATCTCAGCCCCGCTTGCATGGCGGATTGCATTGAAGATTGCCGGTGCCGTTGGAATCAGGACATGCTCACCCAAACCACGCGCGCCCATGGGGCCTTCAGGGTCCGGCTTCTCGACCAAAATTGACTCTACATGGGGCATGTCGCCGGTCGTTGGGATCAAATAATCGTGCAGGTTTTCTGTCCGCCCCGGCAGATATTCTTCCATCAGCGCCAAGCCCAGGCCTTGCGCCACACCACCTTCAATCTGGCCTTCCGCCAAGAGCGGATTGATCACACGGCCCAGATCATGCGCCGCCGTCACTTTCAATACCTTCGTGACGCCGAGTGCCAAATCAACCTCGACTTCGGCGATCTGTGCGCCATAGCCGTAGATGGCATAAGGCACACCTTGGCCATTTGCATCCAGTGGTGCTGTCGGCGGATCATAGGTTTCCTCCGCCGCGATCACGTAGCCATGGTCGTCAGCGGACATGCGGGCGAGATCAATTTCCTGACTGCGCCCGCCTTCACTTGCCGAGAGCACGCCATCTGCAAGGGCGAGGCCTGCCGCATCGCTCATATTCGCTAGGCGAAGAATGCGCTGCCGGAGCGCTTTGCCTGACGCCAATGCTGCGTTACCCGTAACAAAGGTCTGGCGAGAGGCCGAAGTTTTGCCGCAATCTGGCGTCAGCGCTGTATCCGGACCCACAAGCTCAAACGCTGCAATAGGCAGGCCGAGTGCGTCGGCGCAGATCTGGGTGATGACGGTATTGGAGCCCTGCCCGATATCAGTCGCACCCTGATGCAAAACCAAGCGGCCGTCCGCAGTAACGCCAAGCCGGATCGTCGATGGGTTCGGCAAAGATGTGTTGCCACAGCCATACCAACAAGAAGCAACACCAACGCCGCGCTTCCGCGCCGTTGAATGCGCATTAAACGCCGCTGCTGCATCCAGCGCTGTTTGCCAGGGCGCAACCAACGCATCCAAACATTCGCTGATACCAGCAGAATTCAGCTGCTGCCCACAAACGGAAATATCACCGTCCTGCAGCGCATTTAGCTGGCGGAATGCCAAGCGATCCAGCCCACACTTTTCCGCCAACCGGTCATACAGCGTTTCTTGCATGATCGCCGCTTGCGGCACCCCAAAGCCCCGGAATGCGCCAGCATTAGAAGCATTTGTGTGAACCGCCTGGGTTTCTGCCAGATAATTCGGCGTTCGGTATGGGCCAGATGCATGAACCGGTACGCGGTTAGCGACCGTAGGCCCCCAGCTCGCATACGGGCCGGTGTTGAAATCTCCTTCGAACGCCATGCCAGTAATGCGGCCATCAGCATCAATGCCAATACGGGCAGACATGCGCGAGGCATGGCGCTTGGTCGTCGAGGCCATGCTTTCACCGCGTGTGTAGACCATACGGCACGGACGGCCGGTTTTCAGCGATACCAAGCCAATCAAAGGCTGCAGTGAGACATCCAGCTTAGAGCCAAAGCCGCCACCCGCCGCCGTCGGGATGATGCGCACCCGCCATGCAGGCAAGCCCAGCACGTTCGCCACATCATCCTGATCCATCACTGGTGCTTGGGTGCAGGCCTGAATGACCAGCGTATCGCCATCCATCCAAGCAGCACCGGCTTCAGGCTCAATGTAAGCATGCTCAACGAAGCTGGTCTCGAATTCGCCCTCGACGACGTGGGTTGCAGCGGCGAGGCCAGCTTCAGCATCACCCTGGGCAACACGGCCACGGATGAGGATATTGCCGGGCCGGGAATTGTGCAGCAGCCGCGCGTCCGGCAGCATCGCGGCATTGGGTTCCAGCGTGGCGTCTAGCGGCGTCCAGGTAATGGGGAATGCAGTTGGGTCGAGCGCCAGTACGGTTTCCCGTTCGCCTGCGATCACCGCCACCGCTTCACCTTTGAAGCGCGCGAGGGCTTCGGCCAGTGCGGGTTGATCCGCCATTGGCGGGATGACGCCGAAGCAGTTGGAGCCGTCAATATCGTCAGCGGTGAATACAGCTTCAATGCCCGGCGTCGCTGCCTGCCACGCGGCCAGATCGCCAAAACTGAACGACGCCAAATGATGCGGCGAGCGAATGGTGCGAACATATAATGCACCTTCCGGCCATGCGTCAGCTCCAAAGGCCTCACTACCATTGACTTTCGCGAGACCGTCCAGCCGCTCAAGCCGTGCGCCAACTGCAGCGCCCGTCAGTGGCGTTTCGGCTGGCTCATGGGGCGGTCCGACATCGCAAACGGCATCGATGATTTTCTGGTATCCGGTGCAACGGCATAGAACGCCGCCAAGCGCCATTTCCGCTTGATCCCGTGTAGGTGCCGTGTTCTTAGCCAAAAGCGCGGACGCTGCCATCAACATGCCCGGCGTGCAGATACCGCATTGCGCAGCACCATGGCGGAGAAACGCCTGCTGCAGGCTTGTGAGGCCATTCTTTCCCAGGCCTTGGACGGTCGTGATCTCGCGGCCTTGGACCTGCGCCACAGGTGTCAGGCAAGCGCATACCGGCGCACCATCCGCCAGCACCGTGCAAGCGCCGCAATCGCCAGCGTCACAGCCGACTTTGACATCGCACTGGCCTAAATCTTCCCGCAGAACATCTGTCAAACGACGCCCAGGTGCTGTTTCCACTTCGTGAGTGCTGCCATTAAGGGTGAGCGTAATCTTCATGCCGCCACTCTCTCATCGACTAAATCCCGCACGGCGCGACGCACCAATTCCGCCGCTGCATCATAGCGATAATCCGCATCGCCACGGATATCGGCGATGGGAGTCAATGCTGCGGTAACGTCAGCATCCTGCACAAGCGCGGCCAGTGCATCATCCATTTGCGCGTTGGCCAACGCTGCCTCTACTGCAGGTAAACGCGCGGCAACGGGGCTGCAGGAACCCACGGATACAGCCGCCTCTCGTACTCTCCCATCCACAACATCAAGGCGCACAGCCGCCATCACGATAGAGATCACGAGGTGCTTGCGGGCACCCAGCTTCAAGAACTTAGACCGCCCGCCCACTGTCTCCGGCACAGTCACCGCCGTCACAATCTCCCCCGGCTGCAACGCCGTTTGCCGAACGCCTGTCAGGAAGTCCCCAACCGGCAGGGATCGCACGCCGCGATTGGACTGCAACTCAACAGATGCATCCAACGCCAGGAGTGGCGGTACGCCGTCTGCAGCAGGTGAGGCATTGCAGAGATTGCCAGCCACTGTTCCAGAGTTCTGAATTTGCACAGCGCCAACCTCTAACGCCGCCTGCTTCAGCGCATCGAAGGCAGGCGGTAAGTCCGCACGCACGATATCCGTCCAGGTCGTTGTGGCGCCGATACGGTAGCTATTCCCGGTTCGGGAGACGCCACGCAATGCCTGAATGCCTGTGATGTCGAGGATTGGCCCAGGCAACCGTTGTTGCTGTGTCGCTGGAAATAGGTCCGTGCAGCCCGCAGCGATGCGCATGCCGCCACGCTCTGCAAACATCAGGGCTTCCGCCAAACTGTTCGGCCTGAAATAGTCCACTTGCGCTGGAGCCTTCAAATTTGTTCGTATACGAATGAAATAGTGTCGCCAGCGCGCTATGCTGTCAATCATTGAGACCAAAGTGAGCAGATGATGAACGCAGCCGCCTATAGCCTGGACAGCCAGGTCGGATATTTGATGCGGAAGGCGAACCAACGTCATCTCGCAATTTTCAGCGCCCGCATCCCTAAGCTAACACCCACACAGTTTGCCGCCCTTGCTCGGCTGCACGAACGTGGGCCGCTTTCCCAAAACGACCTTGGCCGCCAAATCGCTATGGACGCCGCCACGACGAAAGTGATGGTCGACCGATTGGCGGAGAACGGTCTGATCGAACGCTCCGCTGATGCCGCCGACCGCCGCCGCCGTGTCGTTACGCTGACGAGCAAAGGCGACGCAGCCTATGCGAAGAGCGTCAGCGCCGCCCACGCAATCACCGCCGAAACATTGAGCCCGCTATCAGCGGAAGAAGCAGCGCATTTCACAAAGCTACTCGCCAAATTGGCAGACCCGGAGAGCAATCTATGAGCCAAATTATCGGCGTTGATGTGGGCGGTACGTTTACCGATTTGGTGTTGCTGGATACGGAAGCTGGAAGCGTCCGCCTTGCCAAGGCCGCAACCACGCCTGGGAACCAGGCATTCGGCGTGTTGCACGCGCTGACAGAAGGCAACGCAGACCTCCCCACAATTGACCTGATCGTCCACGGCACGACGACAACAACGAATGCTGTGCTCGAACGCAAGCTCAGCAAGACCGGCCTTATCACCACCGCAGGGTTCCGGGATGTGCTGGAGCTTGGCCGCCGCACCCGTCCCAACCCCTACGGCATGAAGGGCCAGTTCCGCCCGCTAATTCCGCGCGACCTTCGCCTTGAAGTGCAGGAGCGGATGGATGCGGCAGGCGAAGTGGTCACGCCCTTGGCGGAGGACGACGTGCGCGCCGCAGTCAATGCGCTGCTGGCGGAAGGGTGCGAGGCAGTCGTCATTCACTTCCTGCATGCCTATGCCAATCCTGCCCATGAGCAGCGCGCAGGAGAAATCGTGCGCGATATCTGGCCAAATGCCTTTGTGACCATGGGCCATGCACTGCTAGCGGAAAGCCGGGAATATGAGCGTGGCGTAACCGCCGCCGTGAACGCTTCCGTCCAGCCCCTGCTAGAACGCTATATCAGCCGTTTGACCTCTGAACTCAAAGGCCAAGGCTACAAAGGCGATGTGCTGGTCGTTAATGGCAATGGCGGCGTTGTTTCAGCCGACTTAGTGGCGCGGGAAGCGGCAAAGACGGTTATGTCCGGCCCCGCATCTGGCGTTATCGCGGCCGCATATACGGGCCGCGCGGCCGGCGCGCCAAACTTGATCACCTATGACATGGGCGGCACCTCAACCGATGTGGCGCTGATCCGGGATGCCGAGCCCGCCGTATCCTCAGAAATCGAGGTGGAATACGCGCTGCCAATCCACGTGCCTATGGTGGACGTGCGCACGGTCGGCGCTGGCGGCGGGTCCATCGCCCATGTGAATGCTGCGGGATTACTCGAAGTGGGGCCAGAGAGCGCTGGCGCTGACCCGGGACCAGTCTGCTACGGACGCGGCGGCGCGCTGCCAACCATCTCTGACGCCAATCTGCTGCTGGGTCGGCTTGATCCGGCCAAGCTTAAATCGGTGGAGGGCGGCGTCAGCATGGATGATGTCCACGCGATCTTTGACCAGAAACTTGGGGCACCGTTGGGCCTAAGCGCTGTCGAGGCCGCCGCTGCCGTCATCCGCATCGCCAATGCTAAAATGGCGGGCGCAATTCGTATGGTGTCGATTTCGCTTGGTGCTGACCCACGAGATTTTGCGCTGTTTGCTTTCGGTGGCGCTGGGCCAATGCACGCCGCCGCACTGGCGCGGGAACTTGGTGTGCCGACGGTGCTTATGCCCGCGCGTCCAGGCATCACCAACGCTCTCGGCTGTGCGCTCGCAGACCTTCGCCATGATTTTGTACGCACATTAAACCAGCCGCTTGATGCACTGGATGAAACCGCTGTAGCCGAAGTCTTTCAGGACCAGGTCACTGAGGGCGAAGCGCTGCTTGACCGGGAAACGGTGGAGTTGGTGGAGCGCCGACACATCCATAGCGTCGATATGCAGTTCGTTGGCCAATCACATATTCTCCGCGTGCCGTTGGACGGACCAAGCCCCAGCCGCAAAGACCTGCGCGAGCGGTTTGAGGCCGCCTATATGGCGCGGTTCAAAATCGCACTGGACGAAATCCGCCCGAAACTTGTGAACATCAACACCTCCGTCATTGGCGTCCGTCCGCCACTTGATCTCTCACTGCTGATCGCCCCGGCAGGACGGCAGGCCAATGTTACGAACGCCCTGACCGGCAGCCGCCCGGTCTTCTTCGACACGGACTGGGTTGAAACACCCATCTACGCCCGCGAGCGCCTGCCAATTGACGCTGCATTCAGCGGCCCCGCCATCATTGAACAGATGGACACGACCATCGTCATTGAACAGGGCGATCGCGTTACCGGTGACGCGCAAGGCAATCTGATTATCCATGTGGGAGTGGGCCAATGACGCTTGATCCAATTACGCTGACAGTCATCCAAAACGGTCTGCAACAGGTTTGTGATGAGATGGACCTAGCATTCTCCCGCGCCGCGTTCAGCCCGATAATAGCGGAGGCGGATGATCGATCCGATGGCATCTATGCCGCTGAAGACGGAGCGCTGATCGCCCAAGGTGCTGGCGGCCTGCCGGTCTTTGTTGGCACGATGCAATATTCGACACGGGTGTTGATTGAACGGATCGCCGAAGGGCTGACGGCGGCACCTGAACCCGGCGACATGTATTGCGTCAATGACCCGTATCTTGGCGGCACGCATTTGATGGATGTGCGCTTTGCTAGACCTGTCTATCGCAATGGAGAGATTTTCTGCTGGCTCTCCAACACAGGTCATTGGCCGGATATTGGCGGGTCTGTGCCAGGGGGGTTCTCAGCATCCGCGACCGCCGTGGAGCAAGAGGGCTTGCGCCTGCCGCCCGTAAAGCTCTTCAAACGCGGGCAGATGGACCAGGAGATTTTCCAAATCATCTGTTCCAATATCCGCGTCGCAGACCAGCGCATTGGCGATATCAAAGCCCAGGCTGCAGCGTTGGACCTTGGCGAAGAACGGCTCTGCGCCATGCTAGACCGCTATGGCGATGACACTGTGCAAGCCGCCATTGCTGAACTTCGCAGCCGCGCGGCAACGCAAATGCGCACACTCATCCAAGAAATCCCAGACGGCGACTATCAATCCGTCGCTTGGGTGGATAGCGACGGCGTCGTTAATGAGCCGCTCGCGATCCGGCTGAACATCGCCAAGGCTGGCGACCATATGACATTCGATTTCGCCGGTTCCAGCCCACCCTGCCAAGGCCCGATGAATTCCGTACTGGCGACGACGCTCAGCTCCGTCTACCTGGCTGTCCGTCACCTTTTCCCGGAAGCCCCGATCAGCGCTGGCGCTTTTGAGCCACTTACGATCATTCGGCCCGAAGGCACGTTCCTGGATGCGCAATATCCCCGGCCCGTATCCGGGTGCGCCGCCGAAGTCTCCCAACGCATCGCTGAGGCTGTGTTCGCAGCCCTGGTTGAAGCCCTGCCACACCGGGCTACGGCAGCACCTGCAGGCACCAGCGGCAACTTCGCCCTTGGCGGCAATGATCCGACAAGCGGGCGCAGCTATGTGATGTATCAACTGACAGGTGGGGGATATGGTGGTTCTGAGGACGGCGACGGTCTCAGCAATGGCTGCTCGACCATTGGCATTTCCAAAGCGCAGCCTGTCGAAATACTGGAACAGAACTACCCGATCCTATTCCGACGTTACGCGCTGCATGAGGGATCTGGCGGCGCTGGCGAATTTCGCGGTGGGTTTGGCCTCGACTATGAGGTCGAACTTCGGCGAGGCGACGCAAGGGCGAGTTTCGTCATGGACCACGGCCGTTTCGGCCCTCAGGGTGCTGCAGGCGGACAGGACGGAATTCCAAATAAAATTACTGTCTGGCGGGACGGGACAGCGCATATACCGGACCACCTCTCCAAAGAGCAGGACATCCCGCTACAGGCGGGCGACCGGGTGCGCGTCCAAACGCCCGGCGGCGGCGGATATGGCGATCCAAAGACGCGCGATCGCGCCGCCGTTCAGGAAGATGTGCGATTGGGCCGATACACGGCAGATGAAGCAAAGGCGCTGTTTGACTGAGGCGGCTCCGGCAGAGATTGCCCTTATCCTGTAACCTTCCCCTGTGGGTGGAGAGGGTTCTAGAAAGCAGAATGCGGCCTGCTTAAGGGGATAGAGAAAGGGTGGAAGCTTGCGGATAGAAACTATCCTTAGTGCGCGTGCGCCATCTCTGGAATGCCCTCAGACGCGACCCAGAAGCGGTTGAGGCTGTCGTAGTGCGCCTCAACGGCTGCGGCATCGTTTTCACCTTGCGGCACTGGCTCTGGATCAAAATGACCGTGCCGATCTTCGCCGCGCACCAGTGTTGCTGATAGACGGGTTGGGCCAGTGTGGCGGACATGGGCCGGGATATAGCTAAAGCCAATGCCAATGCGGCGATCCTGGGTCTGGTTCGGGGCCGAGCGGTGCATCAATAGCGTGTGGTGGAAGGAAACATCGCCCGGCTGCATTTCCAGGCGCACGCCAGCGCTATCGTCAATCGAGTCCGCTAGCGTTTGTCCGCGAGAAAGCATTGCGCGCTCGTCCCGCTGATCCTTGTGCGGGCGCTGGCCGGTTGTGTGGGACCCTGGCAGCACTTCGACACACCCATTCTCTGGCGTGGAAGGTGTGAGCGCGACCCAAGCGGTGACGTGCTCAAACGGCTCCAGGCCAAAATATGTGGCGTCCTGATGCCATGGCACAAAGCTGCCGCTCATGGGCTCCTTCAGCCAGACGGTTGTATGGAAGACCAGGATATCGGAGCCGATCAATTGCTCGACCACATCCAGCACCTTGGGATGGCGCACAAGCTCCGCCGCCCATGGAAACAACAGGTAAGGCTTCACGCGATTGGAAGCCTGGCGTCGGCCTCCTGATTTCACTTGCGGGCCGCAACACCTTTCGGCATCGGCGCGATATCGCGCGGCTTCCTCACTTGTCAGCAGGCGTTTGCCAGCGACATAACCTGCGTCGCGATAGTGTGCGCATTCCGCTTCTGTCAGAATGGTCATGGGCTAAATTCCTTTCACGTCATGCAGTGGGCGGCCCCAATCTACGGCCCGCGCTTTCGCACGTTCGATATCTTCTTCCAGCATGTAACCATCAGCGACAAGCTGCTTCGACGCCGCCTCAATCGCTGCAATGTATCCAGCGTTATCCCCATACCGGGCCGTGATTGACTGGCGCGGATCGCCGGTCGCAGCCTGAACTTCCGGCGTTTCTGGGAACGGGATATAACCGCCCGAGAATTCATGCATTGCACCGCCGCCAAGGCCACGCCGGCGGACGTTCCAACCGTTATACGTGCCAAGCGGTGCCTGAATCATTGGCGCACGGACACCAGCGATCTCATTGCCGTCCGCATCGACCGCAGGCACCAGGATTGCATAGGCGCGTTCTTTCAGAACATCGGGCGGTTCCTTGATCAAAATCCCGGCCGTCGCATCTGGTCCGAAATCCAGGTGCGGCAGTTGGTTTGGCTCTTGGGGAATTGGGCTATGGGGAATTGCAGGGTATTGGCCCCACCATGTTTCGTAATCGACCAATCCGCCATTCGACCGCGTCGGCAGGCAGGACGGGGCTGGTGCAGCACCCGTTTTTGCCCAGGCGTCCATTCCATCCAGCATGGCGCGGAACAGCATCGAAGTTTGGGCGATGTTCAAATATTCGACACCGGCGCTCATCTGCGGTGTCTGCAAGTTCGGGTCAGAGCCATGCTGGGTCGATGACCAGACATAAATCCTAACACCATCGGGAATCGGCAGGTCATTCCCTCCTGTATCCGTATGCACGAGGCTGCCCCGGCGCTGCCAATATTCCGTCGCCGTTTGGGAATGCATCACCAGCGGGTCGGTATCCGGGCGTTTCAGGATGCTGTCCGTCTCGCCCGTATTGTGATCCGTAGATTCCGTGTAGGCGAACGGGAATGCATCCGCTGGGCAATAGTGATCCTCATGTTGTTGCCCGCCTGCAACAACGGCGTTGGCGAAGCGATGATTCAGCCATTTCCCGCCAGCGCCGGAAACATGGGGCATAACGCCATCGAAAACCTTGCGGCCCCTGGCGTCTTCGTTGAACCCGCGCCACACATAGTCCCGGATGCAGCGCCCAGTCTGTGAACGTCCATAGCTATACGCATGGGTGATGGCGCCGCTGAGCGGATTGCTCTCCCCGTTGTGATGCTTGAGGAAGCTCGCCAGATCACGCACGGCGACATGGCCGAGGCCCATAACCAATGGGTCCTGGCCTTCGTACACGAGCTCGTAAATCCAGCCAGGCTCAAACCCGTCCGCCATGTGAATATGTTCAAGGCTTGGGGCGATGCCGTGCTCTACGCCAGTCGCATGCAATCCGCCGCCTTGATCAATGCGGGCGAAACTCCAGGCGCTTGCCGGAACTGGTTCCCGGGCGTCCATCGCATAACGGCGACGGGTCAGCGCCGCATGGTCCTGACCGAGCGATACCGCAGGATGTGAGCGCGTGGACGAACGACCCGACAGCGGGAAGCAGAATATGCCTGGCCCGCTTGCGATAAACTCCGTCCGCACTTTGCCTGAGATCGGCGCATCGCCATCCCGTGCGACGGGCAAGTCCAGCAACATGCGCCCCTGCCCTGGCAGCAGATCGCCCTGCCACGCCGCCGATACAAACGTATAGCCACGGCGGAATAGGAAGCCGTTGCCTGCGTGGGCTGCAGTGCTGGGCTCGTTAGACTGCTTAGCATCGCAGAAATACTGCAATGCGCGGATATTCCCCCGGTTGCCGTAATCAAAGAACAGCGAGCCATTGCCGCGCGTCATATCCACTGGTTTCAGAATGACCAAGTCTGTCGAAAACGTGACGTAGCCGTCTGCATCCCTAGGCGCATACTGAATATCCACCACGCCCGCCTGCGCAGCCGCCAGCGGATCAACCCGATAATGCGCCCGGCCTTTCAGCCGTTCATAGGGGCCAACATCGCCAAAGCTTTGGCCATCAGCGAAGGGCTGGCTGTCTGTTTCCAGGGTGATGTAATTGGTCATTGGGCGCGCCTTTCAAAAATACTGGATACATGGTGGCGCCAGCATGGCCCTTCGGGCAACAGCCCGGTATTGTCGGCCCAAATAGGGTCATATGAGGAAGCGCCGATAATGCGCGTGTTCGAGCGTTTGGATAACGGCCATGATTGGGCCGAGGACGAGGCGGCGGTGATTGAAAGCGTCGCCCGTATGGCGCGTGAGGAGATCGCCCCCCGAGCGGCGGAGCTTGATCGCACCAAAGCCTTTCCTTGGGACAATGTGAACGCCATCAACGCATTAGGCTTGAATGGCCTATTCGTGCCGGAAGCCTATGGCGGCGCGGGCATGCGCTATTCCGTATATAGTGAATGCGCGCGGCTGGTGGCTGAAGCTTGCGCCTCCACCGGCATTGTGTGGTCCACAGTGTTTCATGCGATCAAGCCGGTTATCGATTTCGGCACGGAGGAGCAGAAGCGCCGGTTTCTCCCGGTCATTGCAGACGGTGGGCTTGCCGCACTCTGCATAACAGAACCGGATGCCGGGTCTGATGCGACGGGCATGCGCACAAGCTTCACGCCAGATGGCGATGATATTCTGATTGAAGGCGGCAAGCGCTTCATCTCCAACGGCGATGTTGCGGATATCTTTCTGGTGTTCGGCAAATGGTCTGAGATCGATGATCCCAAAGGCGCTATTTCGGCCCTGGTGATTGAGAAAGACGCGCCCGGCCTAAACGTCGTCCGACTGGAGGACAAACTCGGCCACCGCGCGGCATCCACGGCCGAACTGGCGTTCGACAGCATTCGCGTACCCCGCACGAACTTGCTGAAAGCCCCCGGCGACGGTTTGGGCATACTCTTCGCTGCACTGAATAAATCCCGGCCAAGTGTGGCCGCCCACGCTTTAGGCATCGCGCGGGCGGCGTTTCAGGCGGGCGTTGATTACATCAATGACCGCAAGCAATCAGGCAGGCGCATTGTTGATTTCCAAGGCATTCAGTTCATGCTGGCGGATATCGCGACCGATCTGGCCATGTGCGAACGCTGGCTCTCCCACGTCTCCCAAATGATTGACGATGGCGAGGATGATGTCGGCATTGAAGCCAGCATGCTGAAAATGCGGGCGTCTGATTTGGCGATGAAGGCCGCGGACATGGCGGTGCAGTTGCATGGCGGCTATGGCTATGTCTCAGACTATCCCGTCGAACGGCTGTTCCGTGACGCCAAGATCACGCAGATTTGGGAAGGCACGAACCAAGTGCACCGGCAATTGATTGGCCGTAGTTTTGCTCGACGCTGAGCCGCCTTCCCCCGCCCGGCCATCGCCGCCGCCAGCACTCGTTGTTGGCCATCGAACAGCTGTGTGGATGAGCGGCGACGGTGAAATCTCGCGGCTATCCCTGAAAGATGCCGCTGCGCGCGCCCGCGCTGAAGCGCCTGTGGTCGTGCATATGCAAAACGCAGCGCGGCGGCTGGGCGGCATGCCGTTTAAGGCATTTGATCTGCTGTCACTCTACGCGTTTGTTCGCCCAGCGCGCTTCTGCTTGCCAACGCCAAAAGGCGTCGCTGCAGCGCTTGGACTGGCAGAACCGAAATCCATGGAGGATTCCGCTGGAGCGCTCCTAGAAGCCGCACGGCTATTGCTGGCGGAACTCGCCGCCGCAAAGCCGGACGCGGATGTCGCTGACCTTGCCTGGATTATGGCAGATGCCGGATGGGCCTGGGGACCCGTCGCTGCTCGCGCAACGGCGGCATCCGGCGCAACGGGTGCCAGCGCCTTAGGCCGTGGCTTCGAAGTATGGCGGCGCCTACCCGTATGGCGGGAAGACGGCCCCGACGCCGAACCTGGCCAGCAGCCCGTGCCGATTGAAGAAGCCCGCCGCCGCCTCACCGAAATGCTTGGCGACGACGCAGAACCCCGCCCGCAACAAGCGGACTACGCCAGCGCATGTTCCGCTGCCTTCCAGCCGCGCGAATCGGACGAGGCCCCGGATTTGATTCTGGCGGAGGCTGGCACCGGCGTCGGCAAGACGCTTGGATATCTGGCCCCTGCAAGCCTGTGGGCGGAGAAGAATGACGCGCCCGTATGGATCGCAACCTATACCCGCAACCTTCAGCGCCAGATTGATGATGAACTGGACAGGCTCTATCCGCTGGCTGCCGACAAACAAGCCCATGTCGTTGTCCGCAAGGGCCGTGAAAACTACCTGTGCCTGCTGAACTTTGAAGAAGCAGCGCGCGGCGGCAGGGGCAGGCCGGAAGACGCTATAGCGCTTGGCCTGATGGCGCGCTGGGCCATGGCGACACGGGATGGTGATCTTGTCGGCGGCGATATGCCGGGCTGGCTGGTGGACCTCATCGGCCCACGCTACGCGCTTGGCCTAGCGGACCGGCGCGGTGAATGCGTTTATGCCGCCTGCGCGCATTATCAGAAATGCTTCATCGAACGCAGCGTGCGCCGCGCCCGTCGCGCCCGCATTGTTGTTGCCAATCACGCCCTGGTGATGGCGCAAGCGGCCATGGGCGGCCTCGACGATGCCCACACCCCAACACGCTACGTGTTCGACGAAGGCCATCATGTTTTCGATGCCGCCGATTCTGCATTCTCCGCAGCCCTGACGGGCCTGGAAACCCGCGAATTCCGGCGCTGGCTGGTGGGTGCAGAAGCCCGCGCAGGCCGAGCCCGTGGCCTGAAGGCCCGCGCCGGAGAACTGCTGCCAACCGATCCGCCGAAAGCAGTGGAGAAGGGACAGGTTGCCCTCGACGCAGCCCTTAAAGGCGCATCCGCCTTGCCTAGCGACGGCTGGCTGCAACGCATATTGGAAGGCAGTCCTGCAGGTGCCGTCGAGCACTTCCTGGCAGCCGTATTCGCTCAGGTGCAGGCGCGCGTCGCAGACAAATCATCGCCCTACACGCTTGAATGCGAGGCCCGTCCACCGCTTGATGATGTGATGGACGCAGCGCGCAAACTAGAGACCGCCATCGAAGGCATGGTCGAGCCGATGAAAACCCTGCGCTCAGTCATTCTTGCGCGCTTGGAAGACGAAGTAGACAGCCTGGAAACCCAGACCCGCCAGCGCATCGAAGGCATTGCTCGCACACTGCTGCGCCGGGGTGCGCAACTCACCGCATGGCGGGATATGCTGACCAGCCTGCAGGAAGCTGGCCTGGATGATTTCGTTGATTGGCTGCAATTGGATAAGGCGGAAGGCCAAGTCCGCGATATTGGCATGCATCGCCACTGGGTTGATCCATCGAAACCATTCGCTCACGCCGTGCTGGAATCCGCCCACGGTGCCGTTGTCACCTCTGCCACCCTGACAGACCGGACGGAGGATGTGGAGCAGAACTGGCTGGCGGCTGAAGCACGAACCGGCGCATCGCACTTGTTGCGAAAGGCGCTGCGCGCCCGTGTCGCCAGCCCCTATGATTACGGTCGGCAAACCAAGGTTTTTGTGGTCACGGACGTCAACCGGAACCGACCAGAGGACGTAGCGGCGGCCTATAAATCGCTATTCATGGCATCCAACGGCGGGGCGCTTGGGCTGTTCACGGCCATCAACCGCATGCGCGACGCCCATGGCCGGATCGCTGAGGCGCTGGAGGAAGCGCGGATTCCGCTCTACGCTCAGCACATCGATCGCATGGCCCTGGCTGACCTCGTTGAGATTTTCCGGGCGGAGGAAAACGCCTGCCTGCTCGGGACTGATGCGGCGCGGGATGGCGTTGATGTGCCCGGCAAATCGCTCCGCCTGATCGTGTTCGATCGCGCGCCCTGGCCGCGACCAGATATTCTGCACAAAGCCCGGCGGGCACATTTTGGCGGGCGGGAATATGATGACCGCATTGTCCGCCTGCGCCTCGCCCAAGCCTTTGGGCGGCTGATTCGACGCCAGGATGATCGTGGCGTATTCGTGATTTTGGATAGCCGCACGCCAAGCCGCCTCTTTACCGCTTTCCCAGATGGTGCCGAGCCAGAGCGCGTGGGCCTGAGCGAAGCTATTGCTGGCGTCACAGATTTCTTCCACGCAAAAGGATAGTGCAATGCGCCGCTACCGTTTTCTAACCGGCACTGATGACCGCAGTTTCTGTGATCGCATTACAGAAGCGCTGAATGATGGCTGGGAATTGCATGGTGCCCCCTCCCTGACCTTTGATCCGACGAAAGGGCGCGTGATTTGCGGCCAAGCGATCATACGGGAGGAGCCGGCTACTGCTGATTCCTGACCTATTAGGCCTAGTCCCAGCCCCACCAATCCCGAATTGATTGCCCCATAATCAGCGGCAGGTCTTCCTTGGCGAAGAACGGTAGTTCCGCCGTAAACATCTCCACGCATTGCTGCCAGGAGCACGGCATTTTCGTGATGTCCGTTCCCCAAAACATGCGGGTGGGGCCGAATGCCTGATAGATCTGCTCGAGATAGGTATGCATCGCTGGGAACGGATACGGCTCGCTCGAATATCCGGGCGCGCCCGTTGCTTTCACGGCAATGTTGGGATGCTTGGCCAAGGCCAGTAATTGCGGAATATGCGTCATGGACGCGGCATCTTTCAGCGTCGTGGTACCTCCGCGACCGCCAAGATGGTCGATGGTGATCTTCAGGTCTGGGTGGCGCTCTGCAATCTGGCCGAATTGCGCCAGCGAATCTGTGCAAAGTGCGGCTATCGGCACACCCGCTTTCTCTGCCTCCTCAAATAGCCAATCGAGATGGCCTTCCTGCAATTGGCGCTGCTCTTGCTTATCCGTGAACGTGTAACGCAACCCCAACATGCCTGGTTGATCGCGCCACCCGGCGATTTTGCCCCTTGAGGCCGGGTCTTCCAGCGGCAGCGACCCCATAATTGCGAAGCGGCCTGGGTAATCTGCAACAGCCTTAAATGCCATCGCATTTGATCCCGGATCCCAGCCCGGTGGATGAATGGCGGCACCGTGCACACCGGCTGCATCCATCATTGCAACCGCTTCCTCTGTATCAAACGAAGAAACTTGGCGATGCGATAGATTGCTCGGCAGGCCAGAACCCCAAAGATGAATTTGTGCGTCGATGATTTGCATGAATGATCAATCCCATATGTCCACCGCCATTCCGCCCGGAAATGCGCCGGCAAGCAAGAGGGCGTTGTGTTGGGACTGATCCCGGTCTACGCCTGGGATCAATTACTGACCGCAACGAAAGCAAGTCTGATGGCTGATCTTCTAAAAATGGACCCCGCCCGTATCGCCCGCCTGCGCGACCCAGCAAGGCTGAAGCAGATTGACCCAGCAACGATCCTAGATCATGTGCAGCCGCTGGCAGATGGCCCCATTGTAGATGTTGGCGCTGGTGTCGGGTTTGTCAGCCTACCATTTGCACGACTGCTTCCAGGGCGCGAGATCATCGCCTGCGATATCCAGGCGGGCATGATTGAATTGCTCACCGAAGACGGCGCTGCGGAAGGGCTAACGAACTTAAAGCCTGCACTTATGCCTGGCCCGTCAGACCTGCCGTTGCCAGATGGAAGCGCTGCAATGCTGGTCATGCTCCAAGTGCATCACGAGTTGGATGACGCTATGAGCCTACTCCAGGACTGCCGGCGCGTTCTCCAACCAGGAGCGCCGCTTGTCATCGTCGATTGGATTGTGGGGGATATTCTGGGCATGGCAAGCGGCGGTCGCCGTGTCGCCGCAGAGGTCATCCAACGACAAGTCGCAGAAACTGGATTTAAGGACGTGACCGATCATCCCGTCTATACCGTCCATTCAATGACGGTGGGGATTGCGTAACGGCTAAGCCATCAGCTTCAAGCGGATTTCCATAAAGCGTGTGAAACCCTTGGTGAGGGTCCGGTTGATCCTGCCGCGTGGTTCAAACCCCACAGCCTTAAGCACCATGGCCATCGCACGTTCAACGTGCTGCGGTCGGTATAACGGCATTGCGCGCTGCAAGTATTCCTTGGCGCAACGCTTCCTGTCATAGGGCGCTTCGTCATCATTGGCGGCGTAGAACGCATAGGCCAACTCGTCGTCTTCACTCTCTGCAATGCGGCTAACGGCGATGCGCAAACGGCGGAGACGGCTGGGCCGTTCGACCTCCAGATACCGCTTCAATGCTTTATAAAACATGGCGTAATGGCGCCATTCATCGGTCGCGATGCGGCGGCAAATTTCTCGCAAGACCGGTTCTTCAGACGCCTCAGCAATTGCGGTGTAGTAGGAGCTCGTACCGACTTCAACCATGCACCGGGCGATCAGCTCGCCAGACCGAGAGCCGCGCACGCTTTGGTCACTCTCAACTTCGATGCTGTAGCCTTCGCGGAACCGTTGGAAGCGCGCGTCATAATCAAACGCGGCGTCAGCCATCTTTGCCCACCGGCCAAGCACGACACCGTGCTGCACTTCCTCCACCGCCCAATCCCGGGCGAGCTTCTGCATTGTCGGATCACCGTGAAAAACGTTGCAAAGATAGCTCGCGTAATCGTCAGCGTTGGATTCAACCAACGCCGCCGCTTTCACGATCTTTACAAGCTTTTTGTCGACAACGTCCGCACGGAAATCATCCCACGGAATGTCATCGACAGACCAATGGGTCGACACGATGCTTCTCCCTCGCAGATCATCCGTAACGCACAGCACGCGCGATAGAGCACCCTGCAATACGACAAAGATTAACGCTGTAGATAGTTGCGATCAAGTCTGATCTCAAGGACGCAATTGTGATCATTTCACGGCAAACGCAAACCTCAGTCAGCATCGCTCGCGTAGCCGAAACCGCGCCAAGCCTTACTGTCTGAAGTGCAGAGGCAAACCGGCCCGGTGGCCAATTGGCATCCGTCAGTGCATTGCGCTGCGACGCACTGCGGCGATCTGGCCAAGAGCGACATCGACGCGACGTTCAGCGTCTGCACGCGCCCCATCATCGCCGGCATCAGCCAAAGCGTCCTGGGCCGTTTGGAGGTCCTTCTCTGCACGTCCGACATCAATGTCGGAGACGCGCACAGCAGATTCCGCCAACACGGTGCAGCGCTCGCTTGTGACTTCGGCGAAACCGCCAGCCACAAAAATACGATCGCTGACCTCACGGCCCTCGTAAATTTCAATCACGCCCGGACGAACCGAGGCAATCAACGGAGCGTGGCCGGGCAGAACGCCGAAATCGCCTTCACCACCGGGCACGACAACCATGTCGACCGGCAACGAAACAACGAGGCGTTCTGGCGAAACCAGCTCAAAAGCGACTTTATTGTCCGCCATATCTCCCAATCCTAACAGGCTCTAGGCCTAACTGACTGCGTGCGCGTTCTTATGCCGCTTCAGCTGCCATTTTCTGCGCTTTCTCGATGGCTTCCTCAATTGGGCCGACCATGTAGAAAGCTGCCTCCGGGAGGTCATCGTAGTCACCATCACAGATGCCTTTAAAGCCCTTGATGGTATCTTCGATGTTAACAAATTTGCCAGGGCTGCCCGTGAACACCTCGGCGACGTGGAACGGCTGGCTCAAGAAGCGCTGTAGCTTACGCGCGCGGGCAACCGTCAGTTTGTCTTCTTCGGACAGCTCATCCATGCCCAAAATCGCGATAATATCCTGCAGCGCTTTATACTGCTGGAGCGTTTCCTGCACCGCACGGGCGGTGTTGTAGTGCTCATCGCCAATGACGCGTGGGTCCATAATACGCGACGTGGAATCGAGCGGATCAACCGCAGGATAGATGCCCAATTCGGCGATCGAACGGTTCAGAACCGTCGTGGCGTCCAAGTGGGCGAACGTGGTAGCAGGTGCCGGATCGGTCAAATCATCCGCAGGCACGTATACGGCCTGGACTGACGTAATCGAACCCTTGTTCGTGGACGTAATCCGCTCTTGTAGAGCGCCCATGTCCGTACCAAGCGTCGGCTGATAGCCAACCGCCGATGGGATACGGCCCAAAAGCGCGGACACTTCGGAACCGGCCTGGGTGAAGCGGAAAATGTTATCAACGAAGAGCAGAACATCCTGTCCTTCTTCGTCACGGAAATATTCAGCCTGGGTCAAACCAGAAAGTGCCACACGTGCACGTGCTCCCGGCGGCTCATTCATCTGGCCATAGACCAGAGCCGCTTTAGACTCGCCGCCTTCAAGGTCGATAACGCCGGACTCGATCATCTCGTGATAGAGATCGTTGCCTTCACGGGTCCGCTCGCCAACACCAGCGAACACGGAATAACCACCGTGGCCTTTAGCGATGTTGTTGATAAGCTCCATGATAAGCACGGTCTTGCCAACGCCAGCACCGCCGAACAGGCCAATCTTACCGCCCTTTGCGTAAGGCGTCAGAAGGTCAACAACCTTAATGCCGGTGACAAGCTGATCCGCTTCCGTCGACTGATCAACGAATTCAGGTGCCGCACGGTGGATCGGCGAACGCTTCACCATGTCGATGGGGCCACGCTCGTCAATCGGATCGCCGATGACATTCATAATGCGGCCAAGCGTGCCTGGGCCAACAGGAACCGTAATCGGCTCACCCGTATGTTCAGCTTCCGTGCCACGCACGAGACCTTCCGTCGCTTCCATCGCAATAGTGCGGACCGTGTTTTCGCCAAGATGCTGGGCAACTTCCAACACCAGCAGGCTGCCGTCTTCACGTTTAATATGCAGCGCGTCCAGAATCGGCGGGATGTCGCCATCAAACTGAACGTCAACAACTGCGCCCGTAATCTGCGTGATACGGCCAACGGCATTATTCGCCATGGTGTCAGCTCCTCGTCAAAGAAATAGGTTAGGCCGCTAAAGGGCCTCAGCGCCAGAGATGATTTCGATAAGCTCTTTCGTAATCATCGCCTGTCGCGTGCGGTTGTAGGTTAACGTCAGGCTATTGATCATTTCGCCTGCGTTGCGAGTGGCATTGTCCATGGCGGTCATACGGCTGCCATGTTCGGAGGCTGCATTTTCAAGCAGCGCCTTGAAAAGCTGCACCGAAACATTGCGCGGCAGCAGTTCTTCCAGAATGGATTCTTCAGTCGGCTCGTATTCGTAGACCGCGCCGCCAAGATCGACTTCTTCTTCGCCTTCAGCCAATGCCGGCGCTTCTGCCGGGATCAACTGCTGCGCCGTCACCACGTTCGCGATGGCGGACTTGAATTGGGCGTAGATCAGTGTGCACACGTCAAATTCGCCGTCTGCAAACATCGTACGCAGCACATCAGCGACGCCATCCGCCTCTTCATAAGATACAGAGCGGCGACCAAGCCCGTCGACGTGGTGGACAATGCTGTCGCCAAATTCACGACGCATCTGGTCGCGACCCTTGCGGCCAACGGTCAACAGCTTGACGGTTTTGCCTTCGCTTGTGAGCTCTTGCGCCAAAATGCGCGCGCGGCGGACGATATTACCATTGAAACCGCCGCAAAGCCCACGATCCGCCGTAGCAACGACGATCAAATGTGTCTGATCAGAACCGGTGCCTGCGATCAACGCCGGTGCGCCGGGCGAACCTTCTACACTTGCGCCAAGCGACGCGAGCATCCGCTCCATGCGTTGCGCATAGGGGCGTGCAGCTTCAGCCTGTTCCTGGGCGCGACGCAATTTCGCCGCGGCAACCATTTTCATTGCCGAGGTGATCTTACGCGTCGCCTGAACACTGGCGATGCTACCGCGTAGCTCCTGCAAACTGGCCATGGGCGTCGCTTCCCGTTTCTCTCGTTACTACTGCTTTGACGCCAAAGATCAGGCGAAATTCTTCGCGAAATCGACGAGGAAAGATTTGATCGCTTCCTCTGAGGATTCGCTTAGATTGCCTGTCTTATTGATGTCCGCCATTGCGTCGCCAACCCGGTCACGGGCGGCAGAAAGCATGGCTTCTTCAAAGCGCACGATGTCGCGAACTGGGATCGTATCCAGATGGCCGTTAACACCGGCGTAGATGGACATAACCTGTTCAGCAACCGAAAGCGGGGAATATTGGCCCTGCTTCAGAATTTCCGTCAAACGCGCACCACGAGCCAGCAAGCGCTGCGTAGCGGCATCAAGATCAGACGCGAACTGGCTGAACGCTTCCATTTCACGGAACTGTGCAAGCTCCAGCTTAATGGACCCGGCAACCTTCTTCATCGCCTTGGTCTGCGCGGCAGAACCAACACGGCTAACCGACAGGCCAACGTTAATGGCCGGGCGAACGCCTTTGAAGAACAGGTTGGTTTCCAGGAAGATCTGACCGTCCGTGATCGAAATCACGTTGGTCGGAATAAACGCCGACACGTCATTGCCCTGGGTTTCAATGATTGGCAGCGCTGTCAAAGAGCCGCCGCCATTGGCGTCGCTCATCTTCGCAGCGCGTTCTAGCAGGCGGCTATGAAGATAGAAGACGTCACCCGGATAAGCTTCACGGCCAGGTGGGCGGCGCAGCAACAGGGACATCTGACGATAAGCAGTCGCTTGCTTGGAGAGATCATCATAAATGATCAGGCCATGCATGCCATTGTCACGGAAATATTCGCCCATGGCGCAACCGGCATATGGCGCCAGGAACTGCATTGGCGCAGGCTCAGAGGCCGTTGCGGCGACAACGATGGTGTATTCCATCGCGCCATATTCTTCCAAGGTCTTCACGACCTGGGCGACGTTGGAGCGCTTCTGACCAACAGCGACATAAATGCAATAGAGCTTCTTGCTATCATCATCGCCAGCATTGGCCTGCTTCTGGTTGATGATCGCGTCAATGGCGACAGCAGTTTTGCCGGTCTGGCGATCGCCAATGATCAATTCACGCTGGCCGCGGCCGACGGGCACAAGCGCGTCAAGCGCTTTCAGCCCTGTCTGCATTGGCTCATCAACTGACTGACGCGGGATAATGCCAGGAGCTTTGACTTCAGCCAGGCGGCGCTCGTCGCCCTCGATCGGGCCTTTGCCGTCAATCGGGTTACCAAGACCGTCTACGACGCGGCCCAGCAGACCTTTGCCCACGGGCACATCAACGATTTCACCGGTCCGCTTGACCGTATCGCCTTCAGAAATGTTGCGGTCATCGCCGAAAATAACGACGCCGACATTGTCTGTTTCGAGGTTCAGAGCCATGCCCTTTGAACCATCGGCAAACTCTACCATTTCACCGGCCTGCACTTCGTCGAGACCGAAGACGCGCGCAACGCCGTCACCGACTGAAATGACCTGACCGACTTCCGCTACATCAGCTTCAGTTCCGAAGTTTGCAATCTCATTTTTCAGGATTGCAGAAATCTCGGCTGCCCGAATTTCCATCAACCAGCTCCCTTCATGGCGAGTTCAAGGCGCTGCAGCTTGGAGCTGAGCGAGTTGTCATACATTCTGGAACCAAGGCGAACGACAAGCCCGCCCAAAAGATCCGGATTAACTTTGGTTTCAATCCGCGCCTGCGCGCCGACGGTCTTCTTAATAGCGTCTGTGATTTTGGCGAGCGCGCTTTCATCCAGCGGCTGCGCAGTCGTAACTTCCGCCGTCACCTCGCCGCGCTTTTCAGCCAGCAGGTCGAGGAATGCGCTGATCATCTGGTCCAATACGAACAAACGACGATTGCGCGCCAATACGAGCACAAAATTCTTTGTCAGTCCGTGCATGCCAGCCTTATCGGCAATAGCCGACATGGCATTCTGCTGCTCGGAACGGGATGTGACGGGACTGCGCACCATACGGCGCAGATCGTCGCTCTCAGCTAGCGCGTCATTCAGGCCGCGGAGATCATCCGCGACCTTGTCGAGCGCTTTCTGCTCGTCCGCAAGCTCATATAGAGCCGAGGCATAACGCCCGGCGAGCCCGATTATGGATCCAGATTGGGAGGCCACCCTTAACCCTCATCTTTGGTTGGCGAAAACGTCGCCCAGACTTATTAGCTCGACATGACGAATGCGCGCTTAAAGCGGCTGGCCGGAGCCTACCGCGTCAACCGCGCTTCAAATACGCCCCCGCACGTCCTTCTTCGAACCCACAGTCGAGGCGGCAGTTTGGCTATCACAGGGTATAGGGGCACGCAAGCGTTCTAGGCAAAACCTTGGGTGTCCATACTGACGCAGGAAGCGCCGAAGCGCGTGAAATTCCGCTTGGCCGGGGCCTGGGTTTCAGGCTTGTAGCAAATTGCCGCAAGTCTCAGAGGAAGCTGTAGGGATCAACATCAACATGCAGCCGCACCCCGCCCTTGATCTCCAGCGGGTCCAGCCATTCCTTCAGATATGCCTGCATGTGGGTCTCCCTGCGCCCTTGGACTAATAGGCGAAAACGCCAGCGGCCGCGCAGTTGTGCGAGCGGCGCAGGCGCTGGACCGAGGACACGCACGCCCTCCCAGCGGGGTGCGGCACGGGCTGTCACACGGGCTGTGCGCTCTGTCGCCGCAAAGTCCTTACCGGTGATGATAATTGCGGCGAGCCGGCCATGGGGCGGCATGCCGGCCAGCTGGCGAGCGGCGGATTCGGCAGCGACAAATGCATCCCTGTCTGACGCCGCTATCGCCTGCATCACAGGATGCTCGGGCTGGTGGGTTTGGATCAATGCGCAGCCTGGCGAATCGGCCCGGCCTGCCCGGCCTGCAGCCTGGGTCAGCAGCTGGTATGTGCGTTCAGCTGCGCGCAGATCCCCACCACCGAGGCCAAGGTCCCCGTCCACAATGCCAACGACTGTCAATTCTGGGAAATGATGGCCTTTCGCCAAAACTTGCGTGCCGATAGCGATGTCGATCTCCCCAGCCGCCATGCGCTGCGTGAAGTCCCGGATTGCTTGGGGTACAGCCAGCGTGTCGGAGGATGCGACTTCCACCCGGGCATCGGGCCATCTGGCCACCGCTTCTTCCGCAACCCGCTCGACACCGGGGCCAGAAGGCGCAAAACGGTCTTCGGCATCACAGGCTGGGCAATTAGTTGGCGGGCGGGCTGAGTAGCCGCAATGATGACAGATCAGGCGGCCATGCAGGCGATGCTCCACCAGCCACGCCGTGCAATGCGGGCATTCCAGGCGCTCGCCGCAGGCCCGGCAGAGGGTCAACGGCGCATAGCCTCGGCGGTTCAGAAAGAGCAAGCTTTGCTTCTGGTTGGCCAGCGCATCCTCAATCGCATCGACGAGCGGTGCGGACAACCACTTGCCGCGCTCAGGCGGCTGACTGCGGAGGTCAATGAGGCCAATATCAGGTTTCTCCGCACCCCCATGACGGTGCGGCAGTGCAAGGCGCGCATAGCGGCCTCTATCCACGTTCGCCAGCGTTTCCAGGCTAGGTGTGGCCGATGCTAGGATAACCGCCGCCTGCTCCAACTGCCCGCGCACGACCGCCATATCCCGAGCGTGGTAGCGCACACCGTCTTCCTGCTTGAAGGCACCATCATGTTCTTCATCCACGACGATGAGGCCCAGGCGCGGGAATGGCAGATAGAGCGCAGACCGAGCACCAACGACAACACCTGCCTCCCCTGTCCCGATAGCCCGCCAGGCGCGGCGGCGCTCAACGGCGGACAATTCGGAATGCCATACGAGTGGGCGGGCGCCGAACCGGTCCTGAAAGCGGTCAAGCCACTGGTCCGTCAGTGCGATTTCCGGCAGTAGGCAGAGCACTTGGCGGCCAGCCGCCAATGCTTCCGCAATCGCCTCCATATAAACAACGGTTTTGCCAGATCCCGTGACGCCGTCCAGCAACGTGACAGAGAACGCCGCCGCCCGCGTCGCCGTCTCCAGCGCCAAAGCGGCCTCCGCCTGGGCTGCACCAAGGGATGGCTTGCGGCCCTCAGGGTCTAGCACCGGCATCGCCGCATCCCCGATAATCGTGACGGCCTCAAGCAGCCCTGCCGCCGCCATGCCTTTGACAACCGCCGGGCTGACATTCGCAACCCGCGCTGCCTCCATCGCCGGGAGCGCTGGCGTATCCTGAAGTTCCGCCATAGCCCGACGACGGGCCGCCGTCATCCGCGCTTCTGGATTGGGGCCTGCAAGCGGCGAACGGTAAAGCGTGCGTTTTGGCGGTGGTGCTAGGGCTGCGCGCGGCAAGGCCATACGCAGAACGGCACCCGGCGGCGACAGCACATACCGCGCAGTCCAATCAATGAATTGGCGAAGGGCGGCGGGCAGCAGCGGCGCATCCAACCGTTGCCCGACCACCTTGAGCTTAGATCGCGGAAAGTCGAGCGGCTTATCCGCCGGGTCCTGATCCCAGACGACGCCTGTAACGGTTCGACCGCCAAGCGGTGTCTCAACCAGCGCGCCTGCGGGCATTTCTACAGGGACAAGATAGGAGAGCGGACCAGCCAGCGGTGCGGTCGTTAATACAGGGCGCACGGCGAATCCATCCGATTCATCATCGAACAAGTCGGTCAGAGCGCTGGCCTCAGGTTTCGCCATCGGGTATGGATACCGTGAAAAGCACGCCCGGCGGAATGCCGCCGGGTCGCCTTGCTGCAAATATTCAACGGGAAAGTGGTCAGAATGAAGTTTTTTGTCGATACCGCGGACGTAGACGATATACGCGACCTCGCCGCAACCGGTCTCCTGGACGGCGTGACCACGAATCCATCCCTGATCGCTAAGTCAGGCCGTAATATCCTTGAAGTCATCGAAGAAATCTGCGGGCTGGTCGATGGCCCCGTGAGCGCCGAAGTCGCTGCGACGGATTTCGATACAATGCTGAAGGAAGGCCGCAAGCTGGCCAAGATCGCGGACAACGTAACGGTCAAAGTGCCGCTGACAATGGATGGCCTGAAAACCTGCCATGCGCTGTCCAGCGAAGGCACCATGGTCAATGTCACGCTCTGCTTCTCCGCCAATCAGGCGCTCCTCGCAGCGAAAGCGGGTGCATCCTTCGTGTCGCCGTTCATTGGTCGACTGGATGATATCGGCGAAGACGGCATGATGCTGATCGAAGATATCGTGATGATCTATGAAAATTATCCAGACCTCGAAACCGAAGTTCTCGCAGCCTCCATCCGGCATCCGCAGCATTTGCTGGCCGCTGCCAAGGCAGGGTCCCATGTGGCGACGATCCCACCGAACGTTATCCGCCAGCTGTATTCCCACCCGCTGACAGATAAAGGGCTTGCAGCCTTCCTGAGCGACTGGGAAAAAACCGGCCAGTCGATCCTTTAGGATGAGCGACGCCGACGACGCCATTCTTGACCTAGATGCGGATACAGTTGCGGCTTGGTTGCGCGCCAATCCGGAATTTCTGCAAGACCATCCAGAATTGCTGGATAGCCTGACCCCGCCGGATCGCGGCGGCGGCGTGGTCGTTGATATGCAGCGCTTCATGGTGGAGCGGCACAGGGACGAGCTGAAAGCGCTACGCGGCACCATCCAGGACCTGCTGGCCGTCGCCCGCGCCAACCAATCAAGCCAAGCCTCGATCATGGAAGCCACGCTCCTTGCCATCCGGGCGACGAGCTTTGAAGCTTTGATTGACTGCGTGACCGAGCAGTATCCGCAAATCTTACGTATGGAAGCCGTGACGTTCTGTGTAGAGGGCAGTCCAAGCGATGGCATGTCTATGCCGCCCGGCGTTCAAGCGCTGAGCGCTGGCGATATTGACGGTTACCTTTGCGGCGCCGACCGCCGGTCTCGCTTTATTTCTGACATGGACCCGGACCCGACGCTATTCGGGCCTGCCGCTGGGGTCGTTCGGTCCGCTGCATTGGTACGCTTGGACATCGCACCGGATGCACCCAGTGCGATGCTGGCCTTTGGCGCACGAGAGCCGGGCTCCTTTGATCTTGAGCAAGCGGATGACCTGTTGGCGTTCTTAGGCTCTGCGCTCGGCGGCACCGTCGCTGCATGGCTGGATTTGCATGGGCACGGGCACTGACTGGCAAGGTCGAGAAGCCTTGGGTGCAGCGTGCCATCATGACTGACGCCCCCTTCGCCCGACTCCCTATTGCGCCTGACCTCGCGACTG
Source organism: Alphaproteobacteria bacterium (assembly GCA_040263875.1). Lineage (GTDB taxonomy): Bacteria > Pseudomonadota > Alphaproteobacteria > Bin95 > Bin95 > VMCJ01. Next base: position 1,714 of record JBDQJI010000022.1, on the reverse strand, counting down.
CGCTCACGGACTGGCATGCATGGCTTAAAGGCGCACGGCGGGCTGCGGCGAATACGGAACGCGCCTACACCAAAGACATCTCTGATTTTCTGACGTTTCTGGCGGAACATCTGGGCACACCGCCAGATCTTCTCGCTATTCAGGCCCTCCATGCCCGCGATTATCGAGCTTGGCTGGCACGGCGCGCTGGCAGGGGTGTGTCTGCTGCAAGCCGAGCGCGTGGCCTAGCTGCAATCCGTGGGTTGCTCAGATATTTTGCGCGGCAGGGCTATGTTGAAGAAACTGCCGTCACTGCCGTTCGTGCACCAAGGCAACCGCGCCGCCAACCACGCCCGATCAGCGAATCTGCTGCGCGGGACGTGCTGCAAATGGCAGCTGAGCCAGCCCGTGAGGGTGCGGCCCCCTGGGTAAGCCTTCGCGACCATGCGCTGTTTTTACTGCTGTATGCGGCTGGCCTCCGCATTGGCGAAGCAATGGCGCTGAGGCGAGGGCAGGCCCCTGTTGGCGAGACATTGAGCGTTACTGGCAAAGGCGGCAAGGAGCGCATCGCGCCTATCCTGCCAGCCGCCCGCCGCGCCATTGACGCTTATCTGGAACAGTGTCCCTTCACCGGAAAGGCGGCTGATTCCCTATTCCTAGGGGCGCGTGGAGGGCCGCTAGCCGATGGAATTGCGCGCAAACGCATGCGCGAGATCAGGCGCGCGCTTGGGTTGCCGGAGAGTGCGACGCCCCATGCCCTTCGCCACAGTTTCGCAACGCACTTGATGGCAGCGGGCGGCGACCTTCGCACCATTCAAGAATTGCTTGGCCACGCAGATCTATCGACGACGCAACGCTATACCGGCGTGGACCAAGCGCGACTGCTGGCGGCCTATAGAGCGGCGCATCCCCGCGCCTAAAGTTCAGCCGTTATAGAACCGACGGCCCTGATCTCGCATCCATAAACGGACCAGCAAGCGCTTGTTTTGCGCATCTGGCCAATCCTCAAACCCAGTGCGGCGATGGCCGATTTTGCGGTTGTTCAAGATTTGGATTTGTCCCGGTTGAAACTGGAATGAGACATCCATGCCCGGTGCGTTCATCGCCTCTTCCAAAGCGTCGAGCGCTGCAGCACCAGCGTCGTCTAAGGGTTCGTTAGCCAGCACCTGGCCATTGATGACCTGGAATTTTGAAAGCCGGGCCAGAACATCATCGCCATCGGCTTCAAAAAGCGCGTGGTGAGTGGTCATCACATCATTGGGTGCGTGCTCACGTTGGCGATCAAAATAGAAAGGCTCATAAAGGCGCCGGAGCTGCTCCGCCTGTTTTGAACGAAGCGCATTATGCGCTGCCTTGAATGACACGATATGAGACATGCCGCCTGACATGGCACCCCGAATACACAGCAGTGCGACATAGTTCGGCGGGCAAAGGTTGTAGCTGTTATCCGTATGGAAGTTCTGCTCGGCATTGGTTTTGTCTGGCCGCACGCCATTACCGGGCGGGCGGCCTATATCCGTCACATCATAGATGAGATCGCCACGGAAATTTTGCGCGACCGGGCGTTCGACCATGGAACAGATTAGCCAATGGGCTGCACGGGCACCCGCCTCACCAATATCTTCCAGCGGCAATCGGTCAATCAGGGCAAAGCCGATACCGGATGTAAGGGTCTCGTTCACCTCAGCCATGAAAGCAGTCGTTGCTGGCAACTCAAAATGGGCGGGTTTCAGGG
>JBDQJI010000021.1:0-44842 GCA_040263875.1 Alphaproteobacteria bacterium | reverse complement strand
GTAGTGGATTGCTGGGCATTCCGTGCTGCAGTTGACGTCGCTGTCGCTGTGGCTGCACTGGATGCTGCTTCGGCTGCCGATTGCGCAGCCTCTGGCGCTCTAGCAGACCGGGCAGCGTCGGCGGCGGTCAGTGCGGCGGTATTGGCACCAGATTGTGCAGCATCCTGGGCGTTTGCAGACTGTGCGGCTTCGGCGGCCTGCTGGCTTGTCGCTACTTGTGCAGACGCAGCGGCGGCGGCGGTTGCTGTTGGACTTGCGCTAGCTTCACGGGCGGGCGGAAGGTTGGGCTCGGATAATGCAGCCAGTTGATCTTCCGTAATCACACCAACTGAGTTCGTGGTAATAATTTTATCTTCAGGCGGAAAAAGCTCCGGCAGGCCAACGGCCAGCACCAGAATCAGCAGCACATGGCCGATCACAGAGGCTATGAAGCCCGCATACATGGCTTATTGCGCCCTTTCCGGCGACTTCGCCACGAGCGAAAGCTTGGTTATGCCGGCTTCAACCAGCGCGCCCATCACCACCATCACCTCACCATAAGGAATGCCTTTGTCGCCCCTGATATAGACGGTGACTTCGGGGCGCTCTTTCTTGATTTCCTGCAAGGTGACGATCAGCGTATCGACGGTGCGTTCGGTTTCTTGCAGGAATACGCGACCCTGGGCGTCAACGCTGATAATTAGCGGTTCATCGCGGTCAACGAGTTGCGCAGCTTTGGTTTCCGGCAATTCAACAGGCACGCCTACGGTTAGCAGCGGCGCGGTCACCATAAAGACGATAAGCAGCACCAACATCACGTCCACGAATGGCGTCACGTTGATTTCAGCGAGCGGCTGGTGGCGCCGGCCGAAGCTGCCGCGCCTATATCCGCCGCCAGAAGGGCCGCCGATCATTCCGCCCGCCATGGCTCAGGACCCCTCGTCGATCTGGCGGGAGAGGATGGCTTGGAAGTCGCCAGCAAAAATTTCAAGCCGCGCGCCGTAGCGAGCGATATCTGCCGCGAACTTGTTGTACGCGAGCGTTGCCGGGATGGCCGCGACCAAACCAAGCGCTGTAGCAAACAAGGCCTCAGCGATACCAGGGGCGACGACTGCCAGATTGGTCGATTTCTCGCCCGCAATAGCCGTGAAGCTGTTCATGATGCCCCATACGGTGCCGAACAAGCCGATAAACGGTGCGGTAGAGCCAGTGGAAGCCAGCACGGTCATGCTTTTCTCAACGCCGGCCATTTCGCGACCGATGGCGACTTGCATGTTGCGGTCCAGGCGTTCTTTCAGGCCTGCACCGAAGCTACGGCCGCCAGCGGTGTTTCCAGCCCGTCGCCATTCCTTCATGGCGCTGGCGAATATGGCCGCCATAGGGTCAGCAGGCGCTGCGCCCACGCGATCATAAAGCTCATCCAGGGATCCGCCGGACCAGAATGCGTCTTCAAACGCATCGGCATCTTTCCGCAAACGGCGCACCATCCGCCACTTGGAAAAGATCACGGCCCAACACCAGATCGACAAAAACACGAGCAAACCCATAACCGCCTTAACGATCGGGTCTGCGGCCAGAAACAAGCCAAGCGGTGAGAGATCACCACCCGCGTCTAGCACTTCTTTGATTACTGCTCCGTCCATGACGGCCTTATCTCCAGCGAAAAAGCGGCGGAACTATGGCGTCGTTTGACGCAATAGGTTTGGTAGGCGAACGGGTCGTCCGGCTTTATTCAAGCAAGCGACGCGGACCGTCATTCGTGTCAGGGCTTCACCATTGCGAAGGACGGTTTGCAGAAACTCAACGCTGGCACCACGGGTAGACTGTATTTTGGTCAGCACTTCCAACTCATCATCCAGCAGTGCGGGCTTCAGGTAGTCGACGGTCATGGAGCGAACGGCGAATCCAAGGCCGGTTTCTTCCCTGTAGGTGCCTTGGTCCAGGCCTAGCATGCGCACGAACTCCGTCCGGCCACGCTCAGCGAAACGGATATAGCTGGCGTGATAGACGATCCCGCCAGCATCGGTGTCCTCGTAGTATACGCGGACGGGCAGGCGATGTTCCAGCGGCGTTGCCACTCAGCTGCTCCCGCCTGCAAAAAGGTCCGGTCCGCCTACCGATTTGGGCATTGGCAGGCCAAGGGCTGCGTAGCCGCTGGGGGCGAGCGTGCGGCCTCGGGGTGTGCGCAGAACGAACCCTTGTTGGATTAAGAAAGGCTCGATTACATCCTCGATCACGTCCCGTTGCTCAGCAAGGGCTGCGGCCAAAGCCTCCGCACCTGCCGGGCCGCCGTTATAGCGTTCGGCTAGGCAACCGAGATAGCGTCTGTCCATAGCGTCTAGTCCGGCGGCGTCTACTTCCAGACGCAATAACGCCCGGTCCGCGACCTCAACAGTGATTTCGCCAGAGCCATCAACAGCCGCGAAATCCCTGACGCGGCGGAGCAGGCGCCCGGCGATACGGGGCGTGCCCCGGGCGCGGCGCGCAATTTCAATGGCACCATCTTCTGTCATAGGCGCGTTTAGGATTTTGGCACCGCGCAGAACAATGCTGGTTAGCTCTTCAACTGTGTAGAAGCCAAGGCGGAGCGGAATGCCAAAACGGTCCCGTAACGGACCTTGCACCAGTCCGGCGCGCGTCGTGGCTGCGACAAGCGTAAATGGCGGCAGATCAATGCGGACTGATCGCGCAGCTGGGCCTTCGCCGATGATAAGATCCAGGTGGAAATCTTCCATCGCAGGATAGAGAATTTCTTCGACGGCTGGGCTTAAGCGATGAATTTCATCAATGAAAAGCACGTCTTTCGGCTGCAGGTTCGTTAGTAGTGCTGCTAAATCTCCAGCGCGGGCGATGACAGGGCCAGATGTTGCGCGGAACCCGACGCCAAGCTCCGCTGCCACAATCTGCGCCAGGGTCGTTTTGCCGAGGCCTGGTGGGCCAATCAGCAGCACATGATCCAACGCATCGCCCCGCGCCTTTGCAGCTTCAACGAAAACTTCCAAGTTCGCGCGTGGTCCGGCCTGGCCGACGAACTCCGATAGCCGTTCAGGACGTAATGATTTTTCGCCGTCGTCGCCTTCCCGAGCCAGCGCATCAACGAGGCGTTCTTCCTGGTAAGGTTCGTCCATCATGCGCCGGCTGCCTCTTTCAGGGCGGCAGCAATCAATTGCGGTAAGGCTGCGTCTGGTCCAAGCGCAGCTTCCGCACGGCCAACGGCGGCATAGGCTTCGGCCCGGCCATAACCCAGGTTGGAAAGCGCAGAGATCGCTTCAGCAGAAGGTGCCGCGCCGCCGCCAGAGCCGCCATCGGCACCTGTCGCTGATGCAAGCGCAGGTGCGGAAATAGCGCCGGACGCCACTTTATCCTGCAAAACGCTGATGATGCGTTGCGCCAATTTTGGGCCAACACCGTCAGCGCGGGAAATGGTTTTCTTGTCATCCGCCATGATGCTGGCGGCTAATTCATCCAATGTCAGCGCCGACAGAATTTGCAGGGCGACCCGTCCACCCACGCCTTGGACCGATGTCAGCAGTTTGAACCATGCTTGCTCACCTGCAATCGCGAAGGCGTAGAGCGTGATTGCGTCCTCACGCACCTGGGTTTCCACGTTCATACGCACGGGTCCGCCCGTTACAGCAACTGCGAGTGTGCGCGCGGAACATTGCACCAAATAGCCAACGCCATTCACATCGACGATAGCGGTATTGCCTTCGCCTGCCTCAACCAAGCCTGTGAGACGGCCAATCATCGTGCAGCCTTCGCGAGGGCGGCACCCCAAGTATCAGCCGTTTGGCTGGCATGGGCGTGGCAGATCGCAACGGCGAGCGCGTCTGCCGCATCATCATTGGCGGGTTCAACGCCGGGCATGAGCCGTCGGACCATGACTTCCACTTGGTTCTTGTCGGCGGAACCGTAGCCCACCAGCGACTTCTTCACTACTTTCGCGGAATATTCTGCGACTGCGAGGCCAGAGCGGGCAGGGGTTAGCAGAACAACGCCGCGCGCGTGGCCAAGCTTCAAGGTGGTGCCAGGATTACGGTTCAAAAACGTTTCCTCAACTGCCGCTTCGCCGGGCCGGTGCTCCGCGATCACGGCTGCGATGCCCTCATAAAGCTGGTTCAGGCGGAAGGCCATCGGCGCTTTGGAATCGGTCTGGATCACACCATTGCCGATATGCTTCAGGCGATTGCCGTCCGCCACAATCACGCCCCACCCGGTGCGTTGCAGGCCGGGATCCAGGCCCAGGATGCGCCGGGCGCCTGCCATTGGCTAATCGCCCGCCAGTTGGGCCATCACTTCGTCTGATACGTCGAAGTTGGAGTAGACGATCTGGACGTCGTCATGCTCGTCCAGCACCTCGATCATCTTGAATAGGGTCGCAGCCTGATCAGCCTCCATCGGAGTCAAATTCTGTGGGCGCCAGGCGAGTTTGGCTGAATTCGGCGTTCCGAAAGCGGCTTCGAGCGCCTCGCGAACACTGGTCAAGTCTTCAACGGCAGTTGTGATCTCATGGACTTCGTCTGAAGATTCTACGTTTTCAGCGCCCGCTTCTAATGCAGCTTCAAACACTTCGTCCGCATCCATTTCAGGATTCTCATAGACGATCTGGCCAATGCGATCGAACATGAAGGCGACGGAATTGGTTTCGCCCAAAGACCCGCCATGCTTGGCGAAGGCGGAGCGGACGTCTGCCGCTGTGCGGTTTCTGTTATCCGTCAGCGTTTCCACAATGACCGCGACACCGCCATTGCCGTAACCCTCGTAGCGCACTTCCTCGAAGTTCTCTGCTTCGCCATCCGCACCGCTGCCACGTTTGATAGCTCGGTCAATCCGGTCCTTCGGCATGTTGACCGCGCGCGCCGACTGGATGGCGGACCTAAGAGCGGGGTTTCCGTCCGGATCAGGACCACCGCCGGTTTTCACCGCGACCATAATTTCGCGGCCGACGCGGGTGAAAATTTTGGCGCGCTTTGCATCCTGCGCACCTTTGCGGTGCATGATGTTCGAAAATTGTGAATGGCCGGCCATAAGACCTCTCTTCAGCGAATCTTGCGTTTCATATAGCCCGCAATTTGGCGAATCTGGCGCGAATCGGCAACCGCAGCGTCCGGGAAAACTTGTGAACGCGTGCTACCGGAATCGAAAACCCCGACCATCCCTTAGGACAGCCGGGGCATCCGGTCGTTATGGAGCGTGGGGTACGCGGCCTAAAGGCGCGCAGCCACACCTTCCCAATCAACCATGCTGTCCAAGAACGCATTCACGTAATCCGGACGGCGGTTGCGGTAGTCGATGTAGTAGGAGTGTTCCCATACATCGCAGCCGAGCAGCGCTTTTTGGCCGCTGAAGCAAAGTGGGTTCACGCCGTTTGGCGTGGAGGTCACTTCAAGCTTGCCATTGTTTTCAACGAGCCAAGCCCAGCCGGAGCCGAACTGGCCTGCGCCTTTGGCGACAAAAGCTGCTTTGAAGTCTGCGACGGAGCCGAAATCAGAGATGATACGGCTTTCCAACTCGCCCGGCATATTGCCGCCGCCATCTTTTTTCATGCATTCCCAGAACAGGATGTGGTTCCAGTGCTGGGATGCGTTGTTGAATACGCCAGCTTTATCAGCCACGTTGTAGGTCTTCTTCACAATGTCTTCGAGGGACATGGACGCCATGTCCGTACCGTCGATGAGATTGTTCAGGTTCGTGACATAGGTTTGGTGGTGTTTGTCGTGGTGAAACTCGAGTGTCTCTTGCGACATGTAAGGGCCAAGCGCATCGTGAGCGTAAGGCAGGGCTGGAAGTTCAAAAGCCATTGCATCCCCCGTGGGTTATTCGTTGTCAAAATTGGAACGCGCGAATTGCGTCTCGCATTATATCTAAGGCCAGGGCTTAACCCTGTCGAGGGCAGAACGTGACCGAAGCTGATCCGTTCCAGGCTGCAATCAATATTGCACGCGCGTCAAAGTCCCCGATGGAGCGGGCCGCAGCGGCACTTGATGCTGACCGTTACAATATTTTCTGCGCCACATATGCTTCCATGCGCGTGATAGATGATTATGTGGATGACGACTTTTTGGCCCAGGATGCTGATGCCCGCGAAGCCGCGCGGCCAGAAGCGCTGGGCGTGACGCAAGCTTGGCGGGCAGGCGCAGTCGCAGCCTTGGCAGATGGCGTGGCACCGGCCCCAACGGCGCAGTTTGTTGAAACAACAACGGCTCTCGCGGCAACCCATCGCATCGCTGCACTTGATCCGACACCTTGGAATCGCCTTGCAGTCGCCATGGCGCGGGATATCAACGAAGCGCCGATGCCGGACTGGCCAGACTTCCTGGCCTATGCCGAAGGTGCGACAGCAGCCCCCGCAGCCGTATTCGTGGAAACCTTGGCGCTTAGAAAAATGGGCGACGGCAGGCTTTGGACGACGCTGGATAAACCTGCTGCCGAAACAATTCGCAATTCCGCCGTTCTTCTGTATCTCGTCCATATCATGCGCGATTTGGCGGAGGACGCTGCCAAAGGTGCTGAACTGCTGACACTGCCTGACACATTATTTGAGCGTTTCGGCACCTCTCGCGCAGCATTTGCGGCAGACGCGGCCAAGGATTCAGCGCTTGTTGATCGTGTACGCAAGGGTGTTGCGCAGTACGCCGAACAGTTTCTGGAGCCTGCTCAGGCGGAACTGATGGCCTTCGCGAAATTCCTGACGGAGGATGAGGCTGACATTCTGCTTGGCCTCTGCCTGCCTTATATCGAGAAATATGAACGCTTCGCCGCCGATATCTGATCCCATAGTGGATGCCGCATATTGTGCGGACCAAGTGCGCCAGCATGATGGTGACCGCTATTTGATGGCGCTTCTCCACCCTAAGCGCTTCAGGCAGGCCGCGATGACGCTAGCGGCCTGGAATTTGGAATTATCTAACGCCCGCCCACCGTCTGGCGAAGAAACGCTGGGCCTTATTCGCCTGCAGTGGCACCGGGATGCGCTGGAAGAAATCATTGCAGGCAATCCGCGCCGTCACCCAGTCGTGAATGCGCTTGCGGCCGCCCATGATGCCGGGTTGGCGGATGCGGAGGTGCTGGACGCAATCGTCGCCGCGCGCGAACGGGATCTTGATCCCGAGCCGCCGGCTCATTTGACCGAATTGGAAGCCTATGCCCGCGCGACTTCAGGCGCGCTGCATCGGCACCTCTGGCGCGATACAAAGGCGGCCCAAGCTGCAGAAGACGCCGGGACCGCATTTGCCCTGATAGGGCTTGCCCGCGCCGAGCCGGTCAATCAGGCCCGCAATCGCCCCTGGGCACCCAAAGCACTGGGCGGCGACCTTCGCCCCATCATTCAGCGCGCACTTGAATTGGCTGCAGTGAAAGGCCCGTCCGCCGCGATCGCCCCAGCGACTTTGGCAAAAGGATACGCCCACCGCGCACTCAAAGCAGGTGCTGACCCGACATCAGCGCTGATGGCCACGCCGGACCCATGGCGGCTCTGGCGCTTGCTCGCCCGGAAGCTGGTCTAAACTGAGATCGCAGGCGTGCGGCCCGCTGCTTCCGCTTCCGCAATCGCAAAGTTCAGCTCGACCTTGAGGCCGTTCACCGGCTCCTCAATGAACACCTGATAGACGGGGGATGTGCCTGCCCGGCGTTCCTCATACTTGGCACCGATAGCGTCCAGCCGCGCGAATGCCTCCTCGACGCCGTCGCAATTAAAGCAGATGTGATCCACTCGCCCGGAGCCCATAGCTGGCCCGCCTTTATCATTGCCAAGATAGGCGTTCTGCGCATCAGACCCACCAGCGGGTGCTATATGCACCACATCCTGACTGCCGATATAGAGCCAATGCACCGGAAAGCCGAAATCTGGCGCTGGCCCCTCTGTAAGCCCTAGGGCATCGCGCCACCAATTCCGGGTGGCAATTGGGTCATGGGTAAGGATCAAGGCGTGTTCCAGAAACTTGGGGGGCATCTATTGTCCTTCTCGGAATTTGTATCGGTCTCATCAAAGTACAACGGGCACCTTTGCGCCAGCCGAATTTTCGGGGATGATGGACTTATCCATTTAGTAAAGGCCAAATTCCATGTCCGCAAAAGACCTGCCGCTTCGCCGTTTCAAAGTGCTTGACCTGACCCGCGCTCGTGCCGGTCCAACAGCCGTGCGCCAGTTGGCGGATTGGGGGGCGGAGGTGCTGAAGATCGAAGCGCCGGCGGAGAACGATGCACGCAGCGTTACGGCGGGCGCGCGTGATGGGTTCGATTTCCAGAACCTGCATCGCAACAAGCGCTCGATCACGCTGAATTTGAAGCAGGATGCGGCCCGCGAAATCTTCATGAAGCTGGTCGAGACGGCGGATGTGGTGATCGAGAACTACCGTCCCGGCGTTAAAACCCGCCTCGGCGTTGATTATGAGGCCTGCAAGGCCGTTAATCCACGCATTGTCTATGGTTCAATTTCGGGCTTTGGGCAGACGGGGCCGTATCGGGACAGGCCTGGCGTGGACCAGATCGCGCAGGGCATGGGCGGGTTGATGTCTGTTACGGGCTTGCCGGGCCAGGGGCCGGTGCGCGTTGGTATTCCAATCGCTGATTTGACCACGGGCATGTATCTCGCCATTGGCATTCTAACGGCTTTGCTGGAACGAGAGGTCTCCGGCGAGGGCCAGTGGGTTCACACATCCCTGCTCGAATCCCAAATCGCGATGCTCGATTTCCAAGCGAGCCGCTGGACCATGGCTGGTGAAATCCCAGGCCAAGCCGGGAATAATCACCCGACCAGCGTGCCGACTGGCGTGTTCAAAACCTCCGACGGCCATATCAATATCGCGGCCTCCGGTGGGGCGATGGTGGAGCGCCTTTCAGCCGCCCTGAACGCCCCAGACCTGCTGTCTAACCCGCTATTCAAAGATAACGAAAGCCGCGCCACAAATCGCGACGCCATGAACGCCGCGATTGAGGCGCATACAGAAAAACGCGCATCCCATGACCTGATCGAGGCGCTGAACGCAGGCGGCGTGCCTTGCGGCCCGATTTATAACATCAAGCAAACGTTTGAGGACGAGCAGGTCAAGCACCTCGGCATGGCGACCGCCGCCCCCCATCACGCCATGGGCGACCTATCCCTCATTCGCCACGCCACGACCCTAGAACGCACCCCCTTCCAAATGCGCTCCGCAGCACCTCCACAAGGAGATGCCACCGCCGAAACTCTAGCGGCGCTGGGCTATGATGAAGCGGCGCAGGCGAAGCTGCGGGAAGACGGGGCGATTTAGGCGCTGTTTGCAGGATCTACATCACGCTATGACAGGATTTACCGAATGAACTCGTTTGATTTTAGTTATCACGACTCTCTGCCGACTGATCGCGTTGGCCTTGCTCGGATGACGCGGTCTCCTGTTGCGGAGACGAAGGAGAGGCCGGCGCTGGTGTTCGTGCATGGCTCTATGCAGGGGGCTTGGTGTTATTCCCATTGGCTGAAGGCCGTGCATGAAGCGGGTATTGCGGCTGTTGCTATTGACGTTCGTGGGCATGGCGGATTGCCGAATGAGGACCTGTTCACCGCAGGGTTCAACGAATATGGCGATGATGTCGCCGCCATTGCGCAGACTTTTGACCATCCGCCCGTCTTGCTTGGCCATAGCATGGGCGGCCTTATGGTGGGTGTTGCAGCAACGCGCACGCCTGTGTCCGGTCTGGTACTGCTAACGCCATCGCCGCCCGCGAATTTGCCGGGCGCGGAGGCGGTGAAGCCGGTGGACGAAACGCGCCCTGTCCCCGCGGCAGATGAAAAGACTGTGCGCGAGAAGTTTTTGCCGAACCATGACGGCCAGGACATCAGCGCGATGTTAGAGCGGCAGTGTGCCGAAAGCTCTGTCGCGACGAATGACCGTTATAAACTGCGCGTGCCGGTTGATGTTTCTAAGATCAATTGCCCGGCGCTATGTATTTCAGCGGGTAAGGATTGGCCACTTACCCATCCGCCCGGCCAGGATGCAGCAGTCGGTGCGTTCTATGGCGCAGAACACGTCCACCTGCCAGATGCCGCCCATTGCCTGATGATCGACGTAGATTGGCAGCCCGGTCTGGATGTTATTCTGGAATGGTACAACCGCGTCTTCCCGGCATAGGGAAAGTCCGCCGCTAGGAATGCGCCACCGGCATCGAGTTTTGCATTGAGGCCCGTTGGCTGAATGTGTCGAACCATGCCGATAGCGTTGGCCGCCCTTCACGCCAGTTGATCCCAAGAATTTCTATGCGAAACTCAATCCAGCCGACGCCGCAGGCCGCTGTGATTTGTGCTGTATCAGGGCAGTCTGGATCGAACGCTGCGGCGTCTGCCTCCAGCGCAGTTAGCGAGCGATCAACCGTATTCCGCTGCCGGTTATCCCAATAGTCCCAATGCAGGTTTTTCGGGCGGCGCACCAACTCGCTGTAGAGCAAAATGACCGCATCCATCATGCCGTCTGCAAGTGCTGCAACCCGCAGTGTTTCAAACCGTTCCTCGCCTGAGGGCGGGATCAGCTTCGGCCCGTCGTGCAGCGAATCCAAATATTCGACGATGACCGGGCTGTCGTAGAGAACTTGCCCTGTATCCGTCACCAACGCCGGCACCTTCCCAACAGGGTTGACGCCGCCATAATGCGTGTCGGCATCCCAGGGGAATGTTTCGTCCCGCTCAATTCTGTCATGCAGGCCACATTCAATAGCTGCGATGACGACTTTGCGTACGTATGGAGAGGTCGTGCCGTAATACAGTTTCATTTTCAGTCCTGATTTAAGGACTACAGCTTGCCCGACTTGTCGTAATCCGCCAAGTCATGATCCGGGCGGTCAATGGCGAATACGTTTTCTACGATCGTGTAGTCCATGTAGCCTAGGCGGGCGAGGGGGCGGTATTTGTCCATTTGGACCATGCCGTCATCGATGATCGAATCGTCGATATAGACGCCGACGACCTTGCCGAAGACGACGTTATTCTCGACTTTCGGGTGGCTGGACGGCAGGCGGGTGCGGAACATGAATTCACACTCAAGTGCGGCCAGTGCTTCTTTGATACGTGGTGGCTTTACGTTCGTGGAGGGGGCTGGTGTGAGGCCCGCGAGTTCGAATTCATCCACGTTTGGGTCCACGTGTGCAGATGATGTGTTCATCTGGTGCATCAGGTCCGCCTGGCAGAGGTTCACGACGAACTGGTTGGTGGCCTCAATGTTCGTGAGCGTGTCTTTTCTGCCGCCGCCCATGCGAGGATTGTTCGGCGCAAACATGATCATTGGCGGCGAATCAGCAACGGCGTTGAAGAAGCTATAGGGTGCCAAGTTCAAGTTGCCGTCCGGGTCCTGGCTGGAAACCCAGGCGATGGGGCGCGGGGCGACAAGCGCCTTGAACGGGCTGAACTTGAGGCCGTGATTGCGAGGGTCATCATAAAACATTGGCTAAATCCTGGTGGCGTTAATCGCGTTTCGGGTTCAATATTACCGGATTGCCGCCCGAATGGAATGAGACGTTTACAGCCCATGCCCGCCGTAGAAGAACGCTTCATCGTAAGAGACGCCCTGACCGCAGAAGCCGAGGCCGCAATCCAGCGCGTCGCGGACAAAAGTGTGGCACTTACGACGCCCTTGCCCGATGGCGGTATGGCTTGGCGGTGCTGGGGTGGGGATGGGCGCAGTGGGTCCGGCAAGCCGCCACTGTTCATGCTTCACGGCGGTTATGGCTCCTGGGTGCATTGGATCCGCAATGTTGAGGCGTTGTCTGAGAAATTCATCGTGTATGCGGGTGATATTCCGGGCCTTGGCGATAGCGACCCACCGCCGGACCGCCGTGACCCAGATGATATCGGTAAGCATGTCGCTGCGGGCATACTCAGCCTTCTGCCAGATGGTGAACAGGCCCGGCTGATGGGCTTTTCGTTCGGCTCTGTCATCGGCGGATATACGGCACCACATCTTGGGGACCGGCTGCATAGTTTCACGTTGGTTGGGGCAGGCGGCATGGGGCTTCGCCGATCTGAGTTCCTGCCGCTGGCTGCGTTCCGCCGGGATATGGACGGGCTGGCGATCCGCCACCTCGCGCGCCGTAATCTTGAGCTTCTGATGGTGCGCGATCCCGAAACCGTAGATGCCGTGGCGCTGCATATGCAGGTGATGAACACCACCCGTGCCGTCACAAAAAGCCGCTGGATCAGCCGCCTGCCTTCATTGGTGGAGAAGCTGCCAGCGCTAAACTGCGCCATATCCGGCATTTGGGGCGAGTATGATTCGACAGCCTATCCGTACTTGGCTGATCGACACGAATTCCTGAGCGGTATGAAGGGTTTTGCTGGCTTCGAAGTCGTGGCAGATGCTGGGCATTGGGCGATGTATGAGCGGGCTGATGGGTTTAACCAGGCTGCATTGAAGCTGATTGATTGATTGATGGGCTTGGTTTGGGTGGCGGGATTCTCCCTCACCCTGAACCCTCGCCCCCAACGGGGGAGAGGGCAGGGTAGGGGGCGCCTGCGGCTAACTACAAACCTCAGCCGCCCTATTCCGCCGCCTCAGCAGTCGCCGCTTCTGGCTTCCAGCGCAGGATTGGCTTCCGCGCAGCTTGTGTTTCATCCAACCTGCGACGTGGCGCATAGCGTGGGGCTTGGATGAAGCGTTCCGTATCGCCCGTCTTCGCCTGTTCAGCCAGGAAACGCAGCGTATCGGCGAACCGGTCAAGCGCTTCTTTGCTCTCGCTCTCAGTTGGCTCAATCAGCATGGCGCCATGGACGACGAGCGGGAAATACATCGTCATTGGATGATAGCCCTCGTCGATCATCGCTTTCGCAAAGTCGAGGGTGGTGACGCCTGTGCCATTCAAGAATGTGTCATCGAACAATGCTTCATGCATGCAGGGACCATCGCCGTAAGGTGCGGACATGACATCCTCAAGCCGGGCCTTCAGGTAGTTCGCCGATAGAACGGCATCACCAGACGCCTGCATCAAGCCGTCTGACCCATGGCTCATCATGTAGGCAAGCGCGCGGACGAACATGCCCATCTGGCCATGGAAGCCTTTCATGCGGCCAAAGCTTTCTGCTGCGTCGCCGGATGCTTCTTCCGCTAGGCCATAACCAGAGGCAGCGTCGCCTGTCACCCAGGGCAACGGCGCAAAAGGTGCCAAGGCTTCTGAGAACACCACCGGCCCAGAACCAGGACCACCACCGCCATGGGGGGTGGAGAAGGTTTTGTGCAGATTGATATGCATGGCGTCGACGCCAAGATCGCCAGGGCGGACGCGCCCGACAATGGCGTTGAAATTGGCACCGTCACAATAGAAATACCCACCGGCGGCGTGGATGGCATCCGCAATGGCTTTGATATCGGTTTCGAACACGCCGCAGGTATTTGGGTTGGTAAGCATGATCCCGGCGACATCCGGCCCCAGTTTTTCCTCAAACGCCTTGAGATCAACGCGACCGCGCTCATTTTCGGGAATTTCATCAACGGTGAAGCCCAGCATCGCCGCTGTCGCGGGGTTGGTCCCGTGGGCAGAGGCTGGGGCCAGTACACGGCGGCGTTGATCACCTTCGCCGCGCGCTTCAATGGCGGATTTAATTGCCATCATCCCGCAAAGCTCGCCATGGGCGCCCGCACCCGGCGGCAGTGCAACTGCAGGCATGCCAGTCAGCACGGACAGCCAATGTTTGACTTGCTGCATCACCTCCAATGCGCCTTGCACGGTGGAGACAGGCTGCATTGGGTGGAGGTCCGCGAATCCAGGCAAACGAGCCATGCGCTCATTCAGGCGCGGATTGTGCTTCATGGTGCAGGAGCCGAGCGGAAAGAGGCCCGTATCGATGCCGTAATTCATGCGGCTGAGGCGGGTGTAGTGGCGCACCACCTGCGGCTCAGAAAGTTCCGGCAGGCCAAGCGCGCCTTTGCGGGCGAGCGCGCCGAGGCGGTTCGGCGCATCTGGCGCATCCGGCAGGTCAACGCCGACAGTGCCTGGATTGCTGCGCTCAAAGATCAGCGGTTCGTGCTGTTCCAGGGCCCGTGCGCCAGAGAAGGTATCTGGCGCGCTGCTGGCGTCATTTGCGGCGACGGGGCGGGTTGGGCGGCCTTCATTGTTCATCATCACGCGATCTCCCCAAGCACGCTTATGAGTGCGTCCAGGTCTTCGTCGGTATTGGTTTCAGTAACGGCGATGAGCAGGACGTTCTCCAGGCCCTCAGCCTCCGGCCAGAGCCTTGAGGCAGGAACGCCCGCCAACACATCCTTCGCAGCAGCCGCTTCGACCACTGCTTCGGCTGGTTTAGATAGCCGCACGGCGAATTCGTTGAAGAAAGCGGGTGTGAGGACATCCACGCCATCCATTGCGTTCAGCCGCTCCACCGCTTGGCTGGCGCGGGCATGGTTCAAGGCTGCAAGACCGGTCACGCCTGCTTCGCCGAGCAAGGACATATGGATGGAAAAAGCGAGCGCACAGAGGCCTGAATTGGTGCAGATATTGCTGGTCGCTTTGGCGCGGCGGATATGTTGTTCCCGCGTGGAGAGCGTCAGTACAAAGCCCCGCACGCCTTCCGCATCAACCGTTTCGCCGCAGAGGCGCCCCGGCATCTGCCGCGTCAGTTTTTCCCGGCAAGCGAATAGGCCGACATGGGGGCCGCCGAAGTTCAGCGGATTGCCGAAGGATTGGCCTTCTGCGACCGCGATATCGGCGCCCATCTCGCCCGGCGGCGTCAGCGCGCCCATGGAAGCGATTTCTGTCGTTGCGACGATCATCAATGCGCCCGCAGCATGGGCAGCATCGGCGAGTGGCGTTAGGTCTGTAATATGACCGAACGCATCCGGATATTGAACAATCACGGCGCTGGTGGTCTTGTCGATCTTGGCGATCAGTGCATCGATATCTGGCCCGGCGGGGGAGGGCGCTCCGGTATCAAAGCCAAAGCCTGTCTGTTCGGCCAGGGTGCCAATGGAATCCCGGTAGTGAGGATGCAGATTGCCGGACGCGATGATGCTTTCACGGCGCGTGACACGGTTCGCCATCAGTGCCGCTTCTGCCGCAGAGGTGGCACCGTCATACATAGAGGCGTTTGCGACATCCATGCCTAGCAGCAAAGCCACTTGCGTCTGGAACTCGAACAACACCTGGAGCGTGCCTTGCGCGATTTCCGGTTGATAGGGCGTATATGCGGTTAGGAACTCGCCGCGCTGAATCAAATAATCCACGGTGGCTGGCACATGGTGGCGATAGGCTCCCGCACCGATAAAGCAAGGCACAGACCCCGCCGACACATTCTTCCCCGCCATGCGCCCAAGCGCGCGCTCCACAGCCATTTCCCCTTGGGCTTTAGGGAGATCGACGGGGGTATCCAGCAATGCCGCGTTCGGCACATCGACGAACAGGTCTTCGATCGCTTTGGCACCGATGGTTGCCAGCATATCGCTGCGGTCATGGTCGGTCAGGGGGAGATAGCGCATGAGGTTTTCTTTCGCTTGCCGGTACGATCAGCCTTTGCAGAACACAGTGTATTCGTCTGCGTCCATCAGGTTTTCCAACTCGCTTGGGTCAGACAGTTTGATTTTGAAGAACCAGCCGTCATCCATGGCGTTGCTGTTCACGAGGCCTGGATCGCCTTCCAAAGTGTCGTTAGCGGCGATGATTTCGCCGGATACGGGCGCGTAGATGTCGCTTGCCGCTTTAACGGATTCGACGACGGCGCATTCGTCGTTCTGCGCGACTTCACGGCCCGCTTCCGGCAGTTCGACGAAAACAACGTCGCCCAATTGCTCTTGTGCAAAATTGCTGATGCCGCATTCGGCGATATCGCCCTCTACGCGGACCCATTCGTGTTCTTCGGTGTAATATAGATCAGCCATGGATTGGCTCTCCTTCGCTAGAAACAGTTTTAGCCCCGGTAATACCGGTGCGGATGGAATGGCATTTTGACGATTTGGCCGGGCCGGGCCTGGCCGCGAACCATGAGGTCTACAGCGTCCCCAGTTTTGCCGTTTGAGACGTAGCCCATGACAACGGGATGGTCGCAGCTTGGCCCAAATCCACCGCTGGTGACGGCGCCAACGACCGTGCCGTCGACGGCGACCTCAACACCTTCGCGCGCCAGAACCCGGCCCTCGGGCTTGATGCCTACACGGCGTCGGGCCGGGCCTTCGGCCAGTTCCCGTTGAATGCGCTCAGCGCCGAGGAACCCGCCGCCTGCGCGCCGGTGTTTTGGAATAGTCCAACGCAGACCCGCTTCGACAGGGGATGTGGTCTCGTCTAAGTCATGGCCATAAAGGCAAAGCCCGGCTTCGAGCCTAAGCGAATCGCGCGCGCCTAAGCCGATGGGCCGGACCGCATCATCCGCAAGCAGCAAGTTTGCAACGTCCTCTGCCGCGTCATTGGCCATGGCGATTTCAAAGCCATCCTCGCCGGTATAGCCAGACCGGGTGGTGAGGCACTTCGCGCCCGCAAGCGTTATGTCGATCGCGGACATGAATGGGATGTTCGCCACTTCCGGCGCATGCTTCGCAAGCACAGCGACGGCTTCTGGTCCTTGCAAAGCCAGGAGTGCGCGATCTGGGAAATATTCTACCTCAACGCCGTTCAAACGAGCTTCCAAATGGGCGATGTCTTGGTGTTTGCAGGCTGCATTGACGACTAGTATCAGGTGGTCGCCGCGATTAAGTGCCATCAGATCATCCAGCACACCGCCGCCCGCATTCGTGAACATCGTGTAGCGCTGCTGGTTGATGCCAAGGCCTTGAATGTCGCCCGGAACAAGCGCTTCAAGTGCAGCCGCCGGATCAGTCCCGGATAACTTGACCTGGCCCATGTGGGATACATCGAAGAGGCCGGCATGTTCACGGCACCATTTGTGTTCCGCCATGATGCCATCGGCATATTGCACAGGCATGTTGTAGCCCGTGAAACCAACCATTTTGCCGCCCAGGCGAACATGGAGATCGTAAAGCGGTGTTTTCAGAAGGTCTTCGCTGTCGGTCATCGTCCGGTTCCCTATGCGCAAGAGTGCGACGGACCTGCGGCGAATGCCGGCAAGCCTGCCACCCCCTCTGTCATCGGAACCTGAAAGATTCTCCACACGCCAAGTTGGCGGCGTACAGATTGCATCTTCGGTGGGGCGCATCTTGCGCGCCCGCTTTCCAGAGTAGCCTCACCCCGCGGTCCGTTTGCCTGAGAGTTTCCGGGGCGGTTGCTCCTTCGGCGACGCTTCCAGGCCTGCGGCCCAAACGCATTCTCTCCCGGCGGGGATCGACAGCTATGCGTATCAGCGTAAAGCGGTGCTGGATGGAGTCAACGGCACCACGGAATCATGCCTGGGGATGAATCGCTAGCGCGGTCCCCAGTCTGATCAGCGGGACGTCGGTTCCGCCAGAACCAGCAGGCTATATCCGCCCATCAGCAGCGCAGTCGTTTCAGGCGCTATTGGGAACATCATCCGCCTAGGCAGGTTTGCAATGCGGGTGCGCAGCGGCCTGGAAGACCGGCCGGCATGCTGGGAACTGCCCGTAAATTGCCAAGCTTTGATCTCATAGCCAGTGTCTCGGAGCGTCGCGAGCGCTGTATCTTTGCTGAAATAGTGCAGGTGCCCTACATGCGCCCTACTTTTCAGCATGCTGCCGCGCATCAATCCTTGTGCGTTCAGATCAAGCGGAATGTGGAAGACAAACGCTTTGCCAAGGCCAGACAAGCGCCGCAGAAAGCCGATGTAGTCATCTACGTGTTCGAATACGTCGATGAGCAGCACCAGATCTTTGGCTTCGCTCGTGCTTAGATAGTCTTCACGTTGATACGTGACTGGGCCATCTGCCCAACGCTGCCAGAACTGTTCTGCATCGGGTGAAATATCGAACCCGGTCCATTGTTTTTCTGGAAAATCGCCAGCCAGTTCCTGCAGGATAAGCCCGGCACCGCACCCAACTTCCACTGCAGTTTCAAAGGACACTGATTCGCGTTTCAGCATTTCGCTGATATTGGCGGCTTTCCATGCAGAATCCTCCATATGCCAGTCAGGATTGGCATCCAGGTATTCGCCGCTCTCATACACGGAGGGTTTTGTGTCCGACATATCTGTCAAGAATCCTTGGGACTTACGCTCGTTCCTAGCATGACAGATCAGGGCGCGCTGCATAAGGGTGCGCATGGCTTAGGCTGGGTTTGTGCTGCCGCCACCAGCGTCTTTAGCCATTTTCTAAGGCGCTGAACAAAGATTGTTTTAATCTGTGGCAAAGCGTCGATTGCACATGGCGCGCTGGCTGACTAAAGTGCGGCGCAGTTTAGGGGCAGGCTCGCCGGTGAGTCGCCCATGCCAGGGGGGGGCAGCATGGCCGGGTTGGAAAACCTGCTGATCGAATATTTGCCGATCCTGATATTCTTCGGGATCGCAGGCGGCATCGCATTGGCTGCTGTGACAGCCTCGTTCATTATCGCGCGCCAGAAGCCAGACCCTGAAAAGGTGTCCGCCTATGAGTGCGGATTTGAAGCGTTTTCTGACAGCCGTGGCAAATTTGATGTGCGGTTCTATCTGGTCGCCATTCTGTTCATCATCTTCGATCTCGAAGTGGCGTTCTTGTTTCCCTGGGCGGTAGCACTTGGCGACATTGGCGTGTTCGGGTTCTGGTCGATGATGGCGTTCCTCGGCATTCTGACCATCGGATTCATCTACGAATGGAAAAAGGGCGCACTCGAATGGGAGTGATGGACACGCAATCGGGACCCGTTGTCGGTCCTGGCGCTGAACAAGACGCCATTATTAAGGGCGTCACTGGTGAGCTTGATGACAAAGGCTTTGTCGTCGCCAACCTAGACGGCCTGGTGAACTGGGCGCGCTCTGGCTCGCTATGGCCGATGACGTTTGGCCTTGCCTGCTGCGCCGTTGAAATGATGCACACGGCGTGCTCACGCTATGACCTGGACCGGTTTGGCGTTGTATTCCGCCCAAGCCCGCGCCAGTCCGATGTGATGATCGTCGCTGGTACGCTGACCAATAAAATGGCGCCCGCGCTTCGCAAGGTCTATGACCAGATGGCGGAACCACGCTGGGTGATCTCCATGGGGTCTTGCGCTAATGGCGGCGGATATTACCACTACAGCTATTCCGTGGTGCGTGGCTGTGACCGGATCGTTCCGGTCGACGTCTATGTGCCCGGCTGTCCGCCGACGGCAGAGGCGCTTTTGTACGGCATTCTGCAATTGCAGAAAAAGATCAAACGCACCGGCACGATTTTGCGCTGATGACCTATCTGATCACAGGCTCGAAGCGGGTCAGGGAGGCTTAAGCGGTGCAAGAACTGGCGGAACATATCGCTGAACAGCTGGGCGACGTTATCCAGGCGCAGAATATTCGCTTGGGCGAATTGATGCTGACTGTGCGACGCGAGGATATTGTCAAAGTTCTGACATTCCTGCGCGACGATAGTGCTTGTGATTTCAAGATTTTGCTGGATGTTTGCGGCGTTGATTTCCCGGACCGTCCGGAGCGGTTTGAGGTCGTCTATAATCTGTTGAGCGTGCGCCAGAACCACCGTGTCCGCGTGAAAATCAATACCGATGAGGATACGACTGTCCCTACCGTCTCGGACGTATTCGCCGCTGCGAATTGGTTCGAGCGCGAAGTGTGGGATATGTACGGCGTGTTCTTTTCCGACCATCCGGACCTCCGCCGTTTGCTGACGGATTATGGCTTTGAAGGTCATCCGTTGCGCAAAGACTTCCCGATGACGGGATATGTTGAAGTGCGGTACGACGAAGAGCAGAAGCGGGTGATCTACGAACCCGTGAAATTGACCCAAGAATTCCGCAGCTTCGATTTCTTGAGCCCATGGGAAGGCGCTGAGCGCCATCTGCCGGGTGATGAGAAAGCCGAAGATGCCCCCGCAGATCAAGCGGACTAAGGCAGGACCATGGCCGAAGCCCACATCAAGAATTACACCATCAACTTTGGGCCGCAGCATCCTGCCGCTCATGGCGTGCTGCGCATGGTGATGGAACTCGACGGCGAGATCGTTGAGCGGATCGACAGTCATATCGGCCTGCTGCATCGCGGCACCGAAAAACTGATCGAATACAAAACCTATCTTCAGGCGCTGCCGTATTTCGACCGCCTTGATTACGTAGCACCGATGAGCCAGGAGCATGCTTATGCCCTGGGCGTTGAAAAGCTCATGGGCATAGCGCCACCGCCGCGCGGCCAATATCTGCGTGTGCTGTTTGCTGAAATCAGCCGCATTCTGAACCACCTGCTGAATATCACAGCTTTCGCGATGGACGTTGGCGCGATGACGCCGATGCTCTGGGGTTTCGAGCAACGCGAAAAACTGATGGAATTCTACGAGGGCGTCTCAGGCGCGCGCCTGCATGCAGCCTACTTCCGCCCGGGTGGCGTCCATCAGGATGTGCCGGCAGGCATGCTGGAAGACATCCTTGCCTGGTGTGATCAATTCCCGGCGTTTGTGGATGACATGCGCTCACTGCTGGACGGCAACCGCATCTTCAAGCAACGCACCGTTGGCATTGGCGTCGTAACTGAGAAAGAAGCGCTGGATTGGGGCTTTACCGGTCCGATGCTGCGTGGTTCTGGCGTCGCTTTCGATCTCCGCCGCGCCCAGCCCTACGATGCCTACGACAAGGTTGAGTTTGATGTTCCTGTCGGCAAGAACGGGGATTGCTACGATCGCTATGTCTGCCGGGTTGAGGAAATGGCTGAAAGCTTGAAAATCATCCGCCAATGCATTGAGCAGATGCCGGATGGCCCGGTCATGACCGAAGACGGCAAGATTGCGCCGCCGGATCGTGGGCAGATGAAACGTTCCATGGAAGCGCTGATTCACCACTTCAAACTCTACACTGAAGGCTTCCACGTGCCTGAAGGCGAAACCTACACTGCCGTCGAGGCGCCCAAGGGCGAATTCGCTGTGTACTTGGTTTCAGATGGCACCAATAAGCCGTACCGCTGCAAAATTCGCGCACCAGGCTTTGCGCATTTGCAGGCCATGGAATTCTGCTCCAAAGGCCACATGCTTGCGGATAGCGTCGCGATCCTCGGATCTATGGATATCGTCTTCGGGGAGGTCGATCGATGAGCGGCCTGGATATAGCGCCTGATGATTTGCAGCCGAAAACGTTCGCTTTCGACGCAGAACATGACGCGCGTGCTAATGTGATTATCGCCAAATACCCCGATAGCAAGAAGCAATCGGCGGTGATGCCTTTGCTTGATTTGGCACAGCGCCAGCATGGCGGCTGGGTCCCTCGAGCAGCGATTGAAATGATCGCTGACCGGCTGGAAATGCCGTCAATCCGCGTGTGGGAAGTTGCGACCTTCTATACGATGTACTTCCTGGCTCCGAAGGGTCAGCACAAGGTGCAGGTCTGCACGACAACGCCTTGCTGGCTGCGCGGCTCTGAAGATGTTGTGAAGGCCTGCAAAGACCATCTCGGCATTGGCTTCGGCCAAGTGACTGAGGACGGCAAATTCTCGCTGCATGAGGTCGAGTGCCTCGGCGCATGCGTGAACGCGCCAATGATCCAAATTAACGACGATTATTATGAGGACCTAGATGCCGCATCTACAACGCGCATCTTGGAAGCCTTCGCTAAAGGCGAGACGCCGGAACACGGGCCGCAAAACGGCCGCCGTGGTTCCGAGCCCGCCAAAGCGTGAACCGGAAGTAGAGGCCAGTCCATGCTCAAAGCTGAAGACCGCATCTTCACGAACCTATACGGCGAACAGCCGTGGAATCTCGACGCTGCGAAAAAACGCGGTGATTGGGATGGCACGAAGGATATCATCCTGAAGGGCCGCGATTGGATTGTGGAAGAAATGAAAGCGTCTGGCCTACGTGGCCGTGGAGGCGCTGGTTTCCCGACTGGCCTTAAATGGTCTTTCATGCCGAAGAATGACGACGGCTTGCCGCGTTATCTTGTGGTGAATGCGGATGAGGGCGAGCCCGGCACCTGCAAAGACCGCGACATGATGCGGAATGACCCGCACAAGCTCGTTGAAGGCTGCTTGATCGCAGGCGTGGCGATGGGCGCTACCGCTGGATACATCTATATCCGCGGCGAATTTCACAACGAAGCTGAAGTCGTCGACGCGGCCATCGCGGAAGCCTATGACGCTGGACTGATCGGCAAGAACGCCTGCGGGTCCGGCTATGATTTCGATCTGTATCTGCATCGGGGCGCTGGTGCGTATATCTGCGGCGAAGAAACGGCTCTGATCGAAAGCCTGGAAGGCAAGAAGGGCCAACCGCGCCTGAAACCGCCATTCCCTGCTATGGCTGGTCTGTATGGCCGTCCAACCACAGTGAACAATGTTGAGACGATTGCAGCCGCGCCGACAATTTTGCGCCGGGGTGCAACATGGTTCTCCAGTTTTGGCCGTGAGAATAATGCTGGCACTAAGGTGTTCTGCATTTCTGGCCATGTGAATACGCCTTGTAATGTCGAAGAAGCGATGAGCATTCCGTTGCGGGAGCTGATCGAAAAGCATGCGGGCGGCGTGCGCGGCGGATGGGATAATCTGCTGGCGGTCATCCCGGGTGGGTCTTCAACACCAATTCTGCCAAAAGACATTTGCGACGACGTTTTGATGGACTTTGATGCACTGAAAGACGTGCAGAGCGGGCTTGGCACTGCTGCGGTCATCGTCATGGATAAGTCCACCGATGTGGTCAAAGCCATCGCGCGCCTGTCATATTTCTACATGCATGAGAGCTGTGGCCAGTGTACGCCGTGCCGTGAAGGCTTCGGCTGGGTTAACCGCGTGATGAACCGCATGGTGACTGGGGATGCCCGGATGGAGGAGATTGATATGCTCCATCAGGTCACCAAAGAAATCGAAGGCCACACAATCTGCGCCCATGGCGACGGTGGTTCTTGGCCGATCCAGGGCCTATTGCGCCATTTCCGGCCGGAGCTTGAGAAACGTATTCTCGCGCGCCAGCAGGCGGCGGCGTAGGGGGAACGGGCGATGCCAAAGCTTAAAGTTGACGGCGTAGAAGTCGAGGTTCCTGCCGGTGCTACAGTGCTGCAGGCTTGTGAGGAAGCGGGCAAAGAAATTCCGCGTTTCTGTTATCACGACCGCCTGTCCATCGCTGGCAACTGCCGCATGTGCCTGGTCGAAATCAAGCCGGGCCCGCCCAAACCGGCTGCGTCTTGCGCGATGCCGGCTGGCGAAAATATGGAAGTCTTTACGGACTCGCCCATGGTCCAGCATGCCCGCAAAGGCGTGATGGAGATGCTGCTGATCAATCACCCGCTGGATTGTCCGATTTGTGATCAGGGCGGTGAATGCGATCTGCAAGACCAAGCCATGGGTTACGGCGTATCTGGCAGCCGCTTTGAAGAAAACAAGCGCGCCGTCGTCGATAAGTATATGGGCCCCTTGGTCAAGACCATCATGACGCGATGCATCCACTGCACCCGCTGCGTCCGTTTCATGGATGAGGTTGCTGGCGTGCCTGCCATCGGCGCGCTGGGCCGCGGCGAACACATGGAAATCTCGACGCTGGAAGCTGGGATCGCATCTGAACTGTCCGGCAATATCATTGACTTGTGCCCCGTTGGCGCATTGACTTCCAAGCCATATGCCTTCGTCGCGCGCCCTTGGGAGCTGCAGAAAACCGAAGGCATTGATGTGATGGATGCGGTCGGCACCAACATCCGCATTGATGCGCGCGGGCCGGAAGTGCTCCGCGTGTTGCCGCGCCTGCATGAGGACGTCAACGAAGAATGGCTGTCTGATAAGTCCCGGTTTGCCTTGGATGGCTTAAGGCGCCAGCGCCTGGACAAACCATATGTGCGTGGCGCAGACGGCAAGCTAAAGCCGAGTAACTGGGACGCAGCCCTCCGCGTCGTTGCGGATAAGATCAAGGCGACGGAGCCGGGCAAAATGGCCGTCATCGCTGGCGACCAGACAGATTGCGAGACTATGTTCGCAGCCAAATCCTTGTTCGAAGGCGCGCATCTCGATTGCCGCCAGGACGGCATGAAGATTGAAGGCTCTGCCCCACGTGGCGCATATATCCTGAACGCTGGCCTTGCTGGCGTCGAAGATGCCGACCGGCTGCTGCTTATTGGCGCTGACCCGCGCGTTGAAGCAGCTGTCTTTAACGCTCGTATCCGCAAACGCTGGCTGCAGGGCGGTTTCAAAGTCGGTGTTATCGGCCAAGTTGACGATCAAACCTACAAGACGGAACATCTTGGCGATGGCCCAGATGGGTTGGACAAAGCGGCAGATTTCCTTGAAGGCGCTGAGCGCCCGATGGTGCTGGTGGGCGCAGGTGCTTTGGCGCGGGCAGATGGTGCTGCGGTCTTGGCGAAAGCCTGTGCACTAAGTGTGGTCAATGATGACTGGAACGGCTTCGGCGTCCTGCACACGGCAGCAAGCCGGGTTGGCGGCCTCGACCTTGGCTTCGTGCCGGGCGAGGACGGTTTGGATGTTGAGGCCATTTTGGCAGGTGCCGAATCGGGCGACATCGAAACGGTCTACTTGCTCGGCGCTGATGAATTTGATGCAAGCCGACTACAGAATGCTTTCGTAATTTATCAGGGCGCACTTGGTGATGCGGGCGCTCATGCGGCGGATGTCATTCTGCCAGGTGCGGCATATCCTGAAAAAAGCGGAACCTATGTGAACATGGAGGGCCGGGCGCAACGCAGCCAACGCGCCGTGTTCCCGCCGGGTGATGGCCGCGAAGACTGGTCAATCCTCCGCGCACTTTCCGGTGCGATGGATGCTACGCTGCCATACAATGATCTCCGCGGCCTTCGGGAAGCAATGGAAGCCGCATGTCCAGTGCTTTCTGATTTGGACGCCCAGGCCCCTGGCGAATGGGGCGCGTTTGGCATAGAAGGCGCGCTAGAGTCCGCTCCTTTCGTTAGTCCTGTGCAGAACTTCTATATGACTGATCCGATCTCCCGCGCGAGCCCGACCATGGCGAAATGCACCGCCGAATTCGGGGCCGCCGCCGACAAGCAGGCTGAAGCCCATGGATAGCTTCTGGAGCGTATACGCTTGGCCGACGATCATCATCGTCGCGCATATTCTGGCGACCGTTTTGCCGTTGATGGGCGCTGTCGCCTATCTCACGCTGGCGGAACGTAAAGTCATTGCGTCCATGCAGCTGCGGCGCGGCCCGAATGTGGTCGGACCGTTTGGCTTGCTGCAACCTATCGCTGACGGCCTGAAGCTGCTGACCAAAGAAACCATTATTCCAGCTGGTGCGAACGCAGCGCTGTTCGTTATGGCACCGATCCTGACGTTCATTTTGGCATTTGTGGCCTGGGCAGTGATTCCAGTGGATGAAGGTTGGGCAGTCGCGAACATCAATGTTGGTGTGTTGTATCTCTTCGCAATCTCATCGCTTGGCGTATACGGCATCATTATCGCAGGTTGGGCTTCAAACTCCCGCTACCCCTTCTTGGGCGCGCTCCGTTCTGCCGCGCAGATGGTGTCCTATGAGGTCTCCATCGGCTTTGTGATCATTACTGTCCTGCTGTGCGTCGGCTCGCTGAACCTGACCGACATTGTATTGGCGCAAAAGGGCCTTTGGTACTGCATCCCACTGTTCCCGATGTTTGTGATCTTCTTCGTATCGGCGCTGGCGGAAACCAACCGTGCGCCGTTCGATTTGCCAGAAGCGGAAGCAGAACTCGTCTCCGGTTACAACGTTGAATATTCGGCGATGACGTTTGCGCTCTTCTTCCTCGGCGAGTACGCCAACATGATCCTGATGAGCGGCATGACAGTGACGCTGTTCCTGGGCGGATGGTTGCCTATCATCGATATCGCGCCGTTCAACTGGATCCCGGGCGTCTTCTGGTTTGCGGCTAAAACGGCGTTTATCCTGTTCTGCTTCCTGTGGGTCCGTGCAACGTTCCCCCGTTATCGCTACGACCAATTGATGCGGCTTGGCTGGAAAGTGTTCCTGCCATTCTCGTTGCTATGGGTCGCTCTCACCGCTGGCGCGCTGGTCATGTTTGACTGGCTGCCGAAACATTAGACCGTAGGGAGAGGACCAAAGACCATGGCGTCTATTAATCGCGCAGCCCGAAGCTTCCTCCTGGCGGAACTGGTTTCCGGCATGGCGCTGACGTTCAAATATATGTTCAAGCGCAAAGTCACGCTGAACTACCCGTACCAAAAAGGCCCGTTGAGCCCACGCTTCCGTGGCGAACACGCCCTGCGCCGCTACCCAAACGGCGAAGAACGCTGCATCGCCTGCAAACTGTGTGAAGCGATTTGCCCGGCCCAGGCCATCACGATTGAGGCCGAGCCAAGGGAAGACGGCAGCCGTCGCACGACCCGCTACGATATCGATATGACGAAGTGCATCTATTGCGGTTTCTGCCAAGAAGCCTGCCCGGTGGACGCTATCGTCGAAGGCCCAAATTTCGAGTTCGCGACCGAAACCCGCGAAGAGCTGATGTACAATAAGCAGAAGCTTCTGGATAACGGCGATAGGTGGGAAACCGCCATCGCCAAGAACCTGGCGCAAGACGCGCCTTACCGCTGATAAGCCTGAAGGGCGCGCTCACTATGCGCCCAAAGGGGGGATCTGGATGCCCAAAGGGATGATCGGATGACTGTCGCCGCATTATGTTTCTACCTGTTCGCCACGGTCGCCGTGGTGGCTGGCGCTATGGTAGTGACCGCGCGCAACCCCGTTCATGCGGTGTTGTTCCTGATCTTGGCGTTTTTCAACGCTGCTGGGCTTTTCGTGCTTTTAGGTGCTGAATTCCTGGCGATGGCGCTTGTTGTTGTTTACGTCGGCGCGGTCGCTGTGCTGTTCCTGTTTGTCGTGATGATGCTGGATGTGAATTTCCAGGAACTTCGCGCCGGTGCGGCCCGATATCTGGTTGTTGGTGGATTGGTTGGCGCAGCACTGCTGGCCGAGCTGTTCGTTGTTGTTGGCGGTATGACACTGGGCGAGGGGGCGGTTATCCGCGGCGCATTGCCGACACCACCCCATGAAGTGGTTGAGAACACCCGAGCGCTCGGGCAGATCATGTACACGAACTATTTCATCCTTTTCCAGATCGCAGGCCTCGTTCTGCTGGTTGCCATGATCGGCGCGATTGTTCTCACGCTCCGCAGCCGACCTGGCGTGCGTAAGCAGAAGATTGCAGACCAATTGGCGCGCACACCAGACGACGCCGTCGAAGTCGTGAAAGTACCGCTGGGCGGGGGCGCACAATGATTATCGGGCTCGGACATTACCTGGGCGTCGCGGCAATCCTGTTCACGCTTGGCATTTTCGGGATTTTCCTGAACCGCCGGAACGTCATCGTCATCTTGATGTCGATTGAATTGATGCTGCTGGCGGTGAATATCAATCTTGTGGCGTTCTCATCATTCAACGGTGATCTGGCAGGGCAGGCCTTCGCTATGTTCATTTTGACCGTCGCTGCGGCGGAAGCCGCCATCGGCCTGGCAATTCTGGTCGTTTACTTCCGTAACCGCGGCTCCATCGCGGTTGAAGACGTCAGCATGATGAAGGGCTAACTGATCCAATGAACGCCCTTTACGTCATCGCAATTTTTCTGCCGCTCCTGGGCGCACTTGTCGCCGGGCTTGGCAATCGTAGGCTTGGAGATCGCGGGGCACAGTTTGTGACTGCTGGCGGCCTTATCCTGGCTGCTGTTATCTCCATCGTCGCGTTTATCGATATCGCGCTTGGCCATGATCCACGGACGGTCCAACTGTTCCGTTGGATCGATAGTGGCAGCTTCGAAGCTGCGTGGAGCCTGCGGTTCGATACGCTCTCTGTGGTGATGATGTGCGTTGTCACAATCGTATCGGCCTGCGTCCACGTGTATTCCATCGGCTACATGAGCCACGACCATTCGAAGCCGCGCTTCATGGCGTATCTCTCACTGTTTACGTTCGCGATGCTGATGCTCGTGACGGCTGATAACCTGGTCCAGATGTTCTTTGGCTGGGAAGGGGTGGGCGTTTGTTCCTACCTGCTAATCGGCTTCTGGTATGACCGCCCTGCAGCCAATGCAGCTGCTATGAAGGCGTTTATAGTCAACCGAGTTGGTGACTTTGGCTTCGCGCTTGGAATTTTCGGCATATTTCTGCTGTTCGAAACAGTATCGTTCGGTTCAATCTTCAGCGCCGTTCCGCAGCACACCGAAGCGCGCCTCCAGTTCCTAGGCCTGGATCTGCCAGCACTTGAAATCCTCTGTCTGCTGCTGTTCATCGGCGCTATGGGGAAATCGGCCCAGCTCGGTCTACACACTTGGCTGCCGGACGCGATGGAAGGCCCAACACCAGTCTCCGCGCTCATCCATGCTGCAACCATGGTCACGGCAGGCGTTTTCATGGTTTGCCGCCTGTCGCCAATCTTTGAATATGCGCCCAACGTGATGGCCTTTGTTACGATGATTGGCGCTTTTACGGCGTTCTTTGCAGCAACGGTCGGCCTGACACAATTCGATATCAAGCGTGTCATCGCGTATTCCACCTGTTCGCAGCTCGGCTATATGTTCTTCGCGGTAGGTCTTTCCGCCTATCCGGCCGCCATGTTCCATTTGACGACGCATGCGTTCTTCAAGGCCTTGCTGTTCCTTGGTGCTGGTTCTGTGATCCACGCCATGTCTGATGAGCAGGACATGCGGAACATGGGCGGTATCCGTGGCCATATCAGACAGACCTATATTTTGATGTGGATTGGTAGTCTGGCGCTTGCGGGCGTTGGTATTCCCGCCGTGGTCGGTTTCGCGGGTTTCTACTCCAAAGACATGATCTTGGAGGTCGCTTACGCAGCCGGATCTGTGCCTGGAATGCTCGCGTTTATCTTCGGGATTGCGGCCGCATGTATGACCGCGTTCTATTCATGGCGCCTGCTGTTCATGACATTCCATGGCCAACCGCGCGCCGATGAGAAAGTTATGGCGCATGTGCATGAATCGCCTCCTGTCATGCTTTGGCCACTCTACGTTTTAGCGTTCGGTGCTGTGGTTTCCGGCATTGCGCTTTATGGACCTTTTGTTGGCCATCATTTCCAGGAATTCTGGGGTGACTCAATCTTCATCCTGGCGGATAGCGAAGGCCACAAGATCATAGACAAGGCGCACCATGTGCCGTTCTGGGTGAAAGCGCTGCCGGTCGTTGTGACGGCGCTTGGCATATTCCTGGCTTGGAAATTTTACATCAAGGATACGAGCCTGCCGAAGAAAACCGCGGAGGCATTCGAAGGCCTGCACAAGTTCTTCTTCAACAAGTGGTACTTTGATGAGGCTTATGACTGGTTGTTCGTGCGGCCCGCTAAACGATTGGCGCGGGTGCTTTGGCAGCGCGGCGATGTCGGCATCATTGACCGCTTTGGGCCAGATGGGATTTCGTCCCTGGCTAGGCGCGCGGCGGATAAAGCCAGCAAGCTACAATCAGGCTATGTCTATCATTATGCATTCGCCATGTTGATCGGGGTCGTCGCCCTGGTCGCTTGGCGCATCTTCCAACAGGGAGCTTGAGCCCAGTGTCCGGCGCGCCCCTTCTAACGCTCATCACCTTCGGCCCGCTTGTCGGCGCGCTGATGATCATGCTCTTCGCCCGCGGCGACGAGAAAGCATCGAACGCCCGTTGGGTGGCCCTTTGGGCCTCCAGCTTTGTGTTCCTGGTCTCGCTTTTGGTGTGGGCGCAGTTTGATCCAACGAACCCAGGTTTCCAGATGAAGGAAACCTATGAGTGGTTCCCGGAATTCAACATCGCCTTCCGCTTGGGCGTTGACGGTATTTCGATCTACTTCATCCTGCTGTCGACCTTCCTGACGCCGATCTGCATCCTCGCCTCATGGACGTCTGTCGATAAGCGCGTTAGCGAATATATGGCGGCATTCCTGGCGCTAGAGACCTTTATGGTCGGTATGTTCTGCGCGCTGGATATGATCGCCTTCTACGTCTTCTTCGAAGGCGTGCTGATCCCGATGTTCTTGATCATCGGCGTATGGGGCGGTGCACGACGCATATACGCATCGTTCAAATTCTTCCTCTACACGCTGCTCGGCTCCGTGCTGATGCTCGTCGCGATTATCGCGATGATCGTGCAAGTCGGCGGTTCCTCCATCGAAGAAGCGATGCTGTTCGACTTTGACCCAGAGCTGCAAATATGGCTCTGGCTGGCGTTCTTCGCCTCGTTCTCAGTAAAAATGCCGATGTGGCCTGTCCACACTTGGCTGCCGGATGCGCACGTTGAAGCGCCAACGGCAGGGTCTGTCATCCTGGCCGGTGTGTTGTTGAAGATGGGGGGCTACGGCTTCCTGCGCTTCTCGCTGCCGATGTTCCCCGACGCGTCCGCATACTTCTCCGATATGGTCTATGCGCTCAGCATCGTCGCCATCGTCTACACATCCCTTGTGGCGCTTGCCCAGGAGGATATGAAGAAGCTGATTGCGTATTCATCCGTCGCTCATATGGGATACGTGACACTGGGCATCTTTACTGGCAACGCTCAGGGCGTTGAGGGCGCAGTTTTCCAAATGTTGAGCCACGGCATTGTGTCCGCAGCGCTCTTCCTTTGTGTTGGCGTTGTCTATGACCGGATGCACACCCGCGAAATCTCCCGGTATGGCGGGTTGGTGCATCGGATGCCGAAATATGCGGCAGTCATGATGATCTTCACCATGGCGTCAGTTGGCCTGCCGGGAACGTCTGGATTTATCGGTGAATTCCTGGTTCTGGCGGGTGCCTTCCTGGCAAACACCTGGGTCGCATTCCTAGCGGCCAGCGGTCTGATCCTGGGTGCAGCTTACATGTTGATGCTGTATCGCCGGGTTATCTTCGGTAAGCTCGAACATGATGATCTTAAATCCATCAGTGACCTCACTTGGCGCGAAGCAGCTATTTTCACGCCATTGGTGATCTTGGTGCTTTGGATGGGCATATACCCGGCCTCGTTCCTGGATGGCATTCAGCCTCCTGTGGCGGAGGTGCTCTCAAGAGCACCTGCGACAACTGCATCCAGCCTGCAAGACATTGGCGACCAGGCTCGTTCCCTGCTCGCTTCCCTGCGTTGATTGGAGGACGCTAGAATTATGGCTGCTATGCCTCTCCTCCCGGAAATCCTGCTAGCATGTGCTGGTCTGATATTCCTCATGATCGGCGTGTTTGTCGGTGACCGATCGGCGAAACCTCTGGCCTATGCGGTCGCGGCGACATTGGTCGCAGCATTCCTTGTAGGATTGATGATGCCCGCAGGCCCTGCGTTCGGCGGCCTCTTTATCTCCGACAAATTGGCCACCTTTGCTAAGGCGCTGATCGTTGTCGGTGCGGCGGCAACGGCCGTAATGGCGGCTGCGCGTGCGACCCCAGGCGATGGTTCAGGTGCTGTGCGGTTTGAGCAACCGGTGCTGATGCTTTTTGCAGCGCTTGGCATGATGCTCATGGTGTCCGCCAATGATCTGATCTCCCTCTATATGGGCCTGGAATTACAAAGCCTCTCGCTCTACGTCCTTGCCGCAATCCGCAGAGATTCCCTGCGCGCGACCGAAGCTGGCCTCAAGTATTTCGTGCTGGGTGCCTTGTCATCCGGCATGCTGCTATACGGCTGCTCGTTGATCTACGGCTATACTGGCTATACCGGCTTCGACATGATCGCCGAGCAAGTTCTCGCTGCACCGGATACGAACGTTGGCCTCATCGTTGGGCTGGTGTTCCTTATCGCCGGCCTCGCGTTCAAAGTCTCCGCCGCGCCGTTCCACATGTGGACACCTGATGTCTACGAAGGTGCTGACACGCCTATCACTGCCTTCTTTGCTGCCGCGCCGAAAGCAGCAGCGCTGGCGCTTTTTGCGCGCGTTATGGCTGATCCGCTGCTAGGTGCTGCAGAATCCTGGAGCCAAGTCGTAGCAATGCTGGCGGGCATATCCGTCGTGGTTGGCGCATTCGGAGCGTTGGCGCAGCGGAATATCAAACGGCTGTTAGCTTATAGCTCTATCGGCCATGTCGGCTTCGCGCTGATCGGCCTTGCTGCGGCATCTGAAATCGGTGTGCGCGGATTGCTGATCTATACAGCAATCTACCTATTCATGAACCTTGCGGCCTTTGCTTGTGTGCTCGCGATGCGCCGGGACGGTGAAGCCGTTGAGGATATCGATGACCTTGCAGGTGCTTCTCGCACCCATCCAGCCATGGCTCTGGCGCTTGCTGCCATCTTGTTCTCAATGGCTGGTATTCCGCCACTCGCAGGGTTCTTCGGCAAGCTGTATGTGTTGCAGGCCGCTGTTGAGGCGCACCTTTACATTCTCGCTGTCGTTGGCGTTTTGGCCAGTGTGGTCAGCTGCTTCTATTACATCCGCCTGATCAAGGTCATGTATTTCGATGAAGCCAGTGATCCGCTTGATGGCCCAATGCCCCGTGATCTTGGCATGGTGCTGGGCGTGGCCACGATTGTGATCCTGCTGTTTATCGTGTTGCCAGGACCAATTGTTTCTGAAGCGACCGCTGCGGCTCAACAACTGTTCCAGAATTGAGCCTCCCGACCTTAACTGGCGACCAATTCCTCCCAAATACCTGGCGCCTTGATCTACGGGACAGTGTCGATAGCACGAATGCAGAAGCCGCAAAGCGCGCCCGTGCGGGTGAGCCTGCGGGATACGCCATCACGGCCAGGGAACAAACGGCAGGCCGGGGGCGAAGCGGTCGCGCATGGTCTACCGGCGGTCATGATTTGGCGCTCTCCATTCTCCTGCGTCCGCAATTGAAGCCTGCCGCTGCTGCGGCCGCTGGGTTTGTCGCGGCACTCGCGGTTTATGATTTGGCCCGGGATGTACTGCCAGCCTCGGCACCTCTCACCATCAAATGGCCAAACGATGTCTTGATCGGGGACCGCAAGCTTTCCGGTATTCTGGCAGAGGCCGCGTCTGGCGCTGACGGATATGTAGATTGGTTGGTGCTTGGCATGGGTGTTAATCTGGCGCCGCAACAGCATGACGTCGCACCGCATGCGATCGATCTGGAGACAGCCGGCGGCCCACGCTTGCGGCCGGAAGATGCCGCGGATCGGCTTTTGGCGCACCTAGATCACTGGATTGGCCAATGGCTGGGCCAAGGTTTTGAGCCCATTCGACATGCTTGGCGTGACCGCGCGCGTGATCTTGGCAAGCCTGTCGTTGCCCGATTGCCGAATGAAACGGTCGAGGGTGTGGCCCTTGATTTGGCGGTAGATGGCGCGCTTGTTCTCCAACTTGCTGATGGCGTTGAACGGCGCATTTCAGCGGGCGATGTCTTCCCCTTGGCGAAAGGGTCCTGACCCATGCTGCTCGCGATTGATGCTGGCAATACGAATACCGTCTTTGCTGTTTATGATGGCGAGGAGCGTAAAGGCCTCTGGCGCGCTGCGACCGATACGCGCCGCACTGCTGATGAGCATTTCGTCTGGCTATCCCAGGTTATGGCTGTCGAAGGTGTTGAGCGCAGCGATATCGATTCTGCAATCATTTCAACCGTGGTGCCTGCCTCACTCTTCAATCTGACGCGCTTATGCACCCGCTATTTTGATGTGGAGGCCCTGGTTGTCGGTGAGCCAAGCGTTGATCTTGGCATCACGGTCCTGCTCGATAATCCCAACGAAGTTGGTGCGGACAGGTTGGTGAACGCTGTTGCCGCGAAGTCTGAATATGGCGGCCCACTGATTCTCATCGACTTCGGCACAGCGACTACTTTCGACGTTATCGACGGCGATGGGAATTATGTGGGCGGTATTATCGCCCCCGGGGCTAACCTTTCTATGGAAGCGTTGCATATGGCCGCGGCGAAGCTGCCCCTTGTCGCCGTGCGTCAACCGGCCCATGTTGTCGGCGGCGGCACGGTGGAGGCCATGCAGTCTGGAATTTTTTACGGATATCTCTCCCTGATTGAAGGCTTAGTGGCGCGCATCCGTGAGGAACGCGGCGAACTTAGCCTTCGCGCCATTGCGACCGGCGGCCTAGCGCCGCTTTTCCATAGCGCCACTGATGTTATCTACGCCATTGACCGCGACCTGACATTGCGCGGCCTCCTTGAATTGTACAGACGGAACGCCAAGTGACCGATCCTAACCAACCGACTGCCGATCTTCCTGTCCCTGCCAAGGATGAGGTGCTGTTCGCCGCCTTGGGCGGGCTAGGTGAAATCGGCATGAATCTCGCGCTCTATGGCCATGCTGGCAAATGGCTTGCGGTGGATATGGGCGTGACTTTCGGTGACGAAGACACACCGGGTGTTGATGTGATTGTGCCAGATATCAGCGCTATTGAAGCGCTTGGCGATGACCTGGTCGGTATCCTGATCACCCATGCCCACGAAGATCATATTGGGGCTGTGCCCTATCTCGCGGGTCGCTTTAAATGCCCGGTCTATGCGTCACCGTTTGCGGCGGCATTCCTGCGCAAGAAGTTGGAAGATGATGGCGGGGCGGGCGCCAAGCGCAAGGTGAAGATCATTGAGGTCAAAACGCCGGGCGCCAAAAAGATCGCACCGTTCAACATCCAAATGGTGCCTATGCCGCACTCAATCCCGGAGGCGAACCTTGTCGCGATCCGCACGAAAGCTGGCATGGTCGTCCATTCGGGTGACTGGAAAATGGATGACGGCCCGGTTATCGGCCCAAAGCCAGATGCTGAAGCGCTGGCCAAGCTTGGGGAGGAGGGCGTTGCAGCCCTTGTGTGCGATTCAACGAATGTCCTCCGCGAAGGCTGGACGGGTAGCGAAAGCAGCCTGACGCAGCCGATTGAGGACCTGATCAAGTCCCGCAAGAACCGCGTGATCTTCGCCTGCTTCTCTTCCAACGTTGCCCGGCTTTATACGGTGGCGAAAGCGGCGCAGGCTGCAGGACGCGATATTGGCCTTGTCGGACGCTCACTTTGGCGGATGCACGGTGTTGCTGGCGGGCTTGGGTATTTGGACGGCTTGCCAGACTTCCTGCAGGAAAATGATGTTGGTTATCTGCCGCGCAACAAGATGGTCGCCATTTGCACGGGCAGCCAGGGTGAGCCGCGCGCGGCTCTGCATCGGATCGCAGATGGTCAGCATAGACATCTGACACTGGAGCGGGGCGACACAGTCTGCTTCTCCAGCCGGGATATTCCGGGGAATGAAAAAGCAATTGGCCGCTTGCAGAACCGGCTGATTGAATCCGGGATTGAGGTGATCACGGCCAGCATGGAAGATATCCATGTGTCCGGTCACCCAGCACAGGATGAGATCAAGCGTCTCTATGAATTATTGCAGCCTGAGCGTTTGTTGCCTGCTCACGGTGAGGGCCGTCACCTGATCGCCCACGCTGCTTTCGCGAAGGATTGCGGCGTCCCGGAAAGCATGGTCGCGTTCAATGGCCATGTGGTCCGCCTCGCAGGTGGCGACTTCAAGAAAGTTGGGGATGTTAAGGTTGGCCGGGTTGGTCTTGATGGCAAAACCCCTGTTGCGCTCAATGGCGATGCATTGCGTGAGCGCCGGCGTATGAAGATTGAAGGCATGGCGCATATTACGGTCGTGCTGGATGACCGTGGCCGCCTTGCTGCCGATAGCATGGTCACGCTCTCCGGCCTTGATGCCGCTGACGATGATGATGTGCTTGATGTGATTGAAGAAAGCATCGACGACGCGATCACCGCGATGAAACCGGGTGACCGCAAGAAGGACGACCCCGTGCATGAAGCGGCGCGTACCGCACTCCGTCGGGTTCTTCGGCGTGAAACCGGTAAGCGCCCGCAAGTGTCTGTTCATGTTGTGCGTCTATAAATTTGTGTGTCTGACGCTTGTAAGCTCTTGAATTCAGTTGCCGGAACGCCGATATCTTAGGGACGAGCGCGGACAATGGCGGCGTCAGCGTGCTTTATGGTGCGCGTGGGCTAACCAAAAATTCGCAAAACTCAATTAATTCCAAGGGGAACAGGGAATGGCTCTCCAAGATCGTGGCTACATCCGAAGCGGCGCAGGTGCCGTTGATACAGAATATGACGCCGGCCTCCGCTCACATATGCTGCGCGTGTATAACTACATGTGCGCTGGGTTGGTACTGACAGGCGTCGTCGCATACGGCTTCGCGTCATATCTCACCACGTCACCAGAAATGGTGCAGATGATTTATGGCACGCC
Organism: Alphaproteobacteria bacterium; assembly: GCA_040263875.1. Classification (GTDB taxonomy): domain Bacteria; phylum Pseudomonadota; class Alphaproteobacteria; order Bin95; family Bin95; genus VMCJ01. Next base: position 8,812 of record JBDQJI010000021.1, on the reverse strand, counting down.
GCTGCGTTGGGTGCTGGCCTTCGCGCCATTCGCTTTCATCCTGGCGATGAATTTCGGCATCAATAAAATGAGCTTCGGCACGCTGCAGATTGTGTTCTGGGCGTTTGCAGCTGTGATGGGTCTCTCGCTCTCATCGGTATTCCTGGTCTACACCAGCGGATCGATCGCGAAGGTCTTCTTCATCACGGCAAGCATGTTCGCTGCTACCAGCCTTTATGGGTACACGACCAAGCGTGACCTGGCGAAGATGGGCTCGTTCCTCTTCATGGGCATGATCGGCCTGTTCATCGCAATGATCGTAAACATCTTCATGCAGAGCCCAGTGATGCACTACGCAATCTCCGCTCTCGGTGTGCTGATCTTCACCGGCCTGACAGCCTGGGATACCCAGCGCATTAAGGAAGAATACCACGTCAACCATGGCTATGAGCTTGCAGGCAAGCTTGCGGTGATGGGCGCGGTTGGGCTTTACATCAACTTCGTCAACATCTTCATGTTCCTGCTGTCATTCTTCGGCAATCGCGAATAGACATCGCGGACATGTGATTGAGATTGCGGCCCGGAACTCACGTTTCGGGCCGTTTTCGTATTGGCGGGCGGTGAGGCGATGCCTATCTCTTGCTGTAGGAGGAAGTCCCATGGTTATGAAACCTATCCTGCTCGCCGCCGCAGTTTCGCTCGTGCCGCTTGCTGCATCTGCAAGCGTATTCAATGTTGACCAGGCTCGGACATTCTGTGTCGCTGGCGACGCTGAGAAGGCTGATAGTTGTTTTTCAGATCAACAGCGGGCGGGCGCATGGATCGACGCCTGGGCGAATAGGGGTGAATTTCCGCGCTTTGTTGCAAAACGTGTGGTCACCCGCTGCGATGCCCGATACCGCCCTGATCTTCGCCAAGTGAAACTCTGTGTCGAAGACGTTCGGGATAATCGAGGCAAGTCTGGCCGCCGGTTCCAGTAGCGGCGGGACCATAAACGGCAGTTGACCGGCCCTGCAGTGCAGCCGACACTTAGCGAAACCGCTATAATTTCGTTGAGGGCTAAGCTATGCGTCAAATCCACTTGGTCGCGTTTCTGCAAGCGCAGAACTGCACGACAATCCCTGCCGCATGGCGCCATCCCGAGGCGCGGGCTGATTTCACCTCGCCAGAGTATTACCAGCACATTGGCCGCGTGTTGGAGCACGGTAAATTCGACATCGGCTTCTTCGATGACCGCCTTGCGATGCCGGATATGTATACCGGCGACCACGCTCACACGATTGAACACGGCATCCGCGCCGTAAAGATGGACCCCGTCGCCGTTTTGATGGCCATGGCAATGGCGACGGAGCGGCTGGGCCTCGGTGCCACATTCTCCACCACGTATCACGAGCCATTCTATGTGGCCCGCCTGTTTCAGACGCTGGATCTGATGACGAAGGGCCGCGCCGCCTGGAATGTCGTGACATCCGTGAATGACAACGAGGCTCGCAATATGGGTCGCGACAAAGTCATCGCCCATGACGACCGGTATGATCGCGCTGATGATTTCATGGAAGCCGCACTTGGCCTATGGGACAGCTGGGATGATGACGCAATTATCCTGGACAAAGCCAACAGCGTTTTTGCCAAGCCGGACAGCGTCCGCAGGCTCGATCATGAAGGTGAATTCTACAAGACACGGGGGCCGTTTACTGTGCCGCGATCCGTGCAGGGACGCCCGGTGATTATTCAGGCGGGGGCCAGTGGGCGCGGGCAAAAGTTCGCGGCACGTTGGGGGGAACTACTTTTCACGGCGTTCCCGACATTCGATATAGCCAAGCGCAATTACGACAGTTTGAAAGCCGCTTGCGCAGCCAATGGCCGCAACCCGGATCACTTCAAAATTGCAGCGCTGGGCTTTCCTGTCGCCGCTGCGACCAAGATGGAAGCGGAAGACAAGCGCGCCTTCTACGACACATTACCGAACGAGACGGATCAGCTCTCACTGCTGTCAGAAGGATTGAACTATGACTTCGGCCAGAAGGGCATGGATGAGCCGTTCACGGACGAGGATATGGAAGGCCTGTCTGGCATCCAGGCGCTTCGGGACCGGGTTGTGCAACAGGGCGTCGCCAATCCAACACCGCGAGACTTCATGAACCTGACGCAGCGGGGGCGTTTGAACCACGCCTGGGTCGGCGGCCCGAAGGAGATTGCCGATATCATGGAAGAATGGTTCACGTCGCCAGCCTGCGACGGCTTTGTTATCGGGCCGTCCGTGCTGCCCGGATCATTTGAGGACTTTGTCGAGCATGTGGTGCCAGAACTACAGCGACGAGGCTTGTATCGTAAAGAATACACCGGATCGACGCTCCGCGATCATCTGGGCCTGCCAAAGGCAGCACACGGTGATTGGCAATAGCGCGATTGGCATTAGGGCGGTTGGCAACAGGGGGAACCATTATGGGTAAACTTTCGGGCAAAACAGCGATCATCACAGGTGCCAGCGCGCCAGCTGGTATCGGGGCGACTGCAGCGCGGCTGTTCCATGCAGAAGGTGCCAACTTAATGTTAGTGGATGTTGATGAGGCGCCGCTTGCAGCACTCGCAAACGAACTTGATGCTGCGTTCATAGTGGCTGATGTGTCCCAGGATGATGCTAACCGCGAAATCGTTGCGGCGACGCTCGACCGCTTTGGCAGCCTGGACGCGGCGCTGCTGAACGCAGGCATCGTCGGCAATATCATGCCGACGGTCGAATATGATTTGGATCTCTTCGATAAAGTGCTGGCCGTGAATGTGCGCGGCGTCTTCCTTGGCCTTAAGCATATGATGCCGGCCATGGAAGCGTCCGGCGGCAGCATCGTTATCACGTCTTCCACGGCAGGCATTCGCGCTTTGCCGGGGTTGGCAGCCTATACCGCATCCAAGCATGCCGTGATTGGTTTAATGCGGACGGCGGCATTGGAAGGGGCACCTCACAATATTCGCGTGAACACGGTCAACCCATCCCCCATCGCCACGCCAATGATGGATAAAATGGAAGATATGAACGGCGTTACAGATGCTGATCGCCAGAATTTCCCGCTCGCCCAAGGCACGCCGTTAAAGCGCTACGGCAAGCCAGAAGAAGTTGCGCGGATGATGCTGTTCTTAGCCAGCGATGACGCCAGCTTCTCGACAGGCGGCGTCTACATGGTTGATGGCGGCGTATCTGCAGGCCGCGTGTGAGGCCGGACTTCCCGCCTGCAGAGTTTGAATCACGGGTCGCCAAGGCCCACGAAGCCATGCACGTCGCAGGTATCGACGCGCTGCTGCTAACGACAGAAGCCGAAGTCCGCTACTTCACCGGCTTCCGCACAGCCTTCTGGCAAAGCCCGACGCGACCCTGGTTCGTGGTTTTGCCAAAGACCGCAAAGCCCATCGCCATCATTCCTGAGATCGGGGCTGCGTTGATGCGGGAGACCTGGGTGGAGGATATCCGCACCTGGGCTTCCCCCCATGCAACGGACGATGGCCTCTCGTTACTAAGCGATGCACTTAGGACTGCCCGCGTGATTGGCATGCCCATGGGTCGCGAAAGCAGCCTTCGCATGCCTTTGGCAGACTTTGAGGCGCTTCGGGCCAGGCTCCCAGGTGCAATGTTCTTGGATGCGAGCCGGTTATTACAGCGTCTCCGCTTGGTGAAATCCGCAGCAGAGATCGCCCTGATCACGGATATCTGCCAGATTACGTCAGCGGCATTTGCCCAGGCACCGACCTTGTTCCGCGAAGGCCAACCGCTCAACGAGACCTTCCGTGCCTTCAAGATCGCCTTGCTGAAAGCCGGGGCGGAGGATGTGCCTTATCTCGTGGGCGGGGCAGGCCAGGAGGGGTATGGCGATGTGATCTCACCGCCAGATGACACACCGTTGCGAGCTGGCGACGTTCTGATGCTCGACACTGGCGCCAGCCTCAAAGGCTATTTCGCAGACTTCGACCGGAATTTCGCAATCAGCCAAGCCAGCGACGCTGCCCGAACTGCTTACGATACCCTGTGGAAAGCGACCGAAGCAGGTTTACAAACTGTGCACCCAGGTGTGCGGGTAGCAGATGTTTTTCAAGCCATGGCCACGATCATTGGCCAAGGGGCCAGCGATGTTGGTCGCTACGGGCATGGCCTTGGCATGCAGCTGACTGAGCCACCGTCGCTGATCGACTTCGACGACACTATTCTCGCACCCGGCATGGTCATAACGTTGGAGCCAAGCTTGACCATCAGTCCTGGAAAAATCATGGTCCACGAAGAAAATATCGTCATCACAGACGGCGCGCCGCATTTACTATCTGAACGGGCAGCACGTGAATTGCCAGTGCTTTGACGGCGCAGCTGTTCATTCCCGATATCAGGAGAAATTCCTATGGCTGAGCAACAGAAAATCGGTATCAACTATGTTGAGTTCGCCTCTCCTGAGCTCGAGAAAACCCAGGCCTTCTTCGCAAAAGCGTTTGGTTGGGAGTTCATCAATTATGGCGAACAATACCGGGACGTCCAAGGCGCTGGCATCGGTGCCGGTATTGAGCGGGCCGAGCTCAGAGCACCTCTGGTTGTTCTGGAGGCAGATGATCTAGAGGCAATGCTCGAGGCCGTGAAAGGTGCCGGTGCCGAAATCACACAAGAGATTTTCGAGTTCCCCGGTGGCCGTCGTTTCCAGTTCAAAGAACCCGGTGGCAATGAAATAGCCGTATGGTCGCAGCAGAAAAGCTAGAGCGCCGTGCGTCGCTTGCGACGCAGCTCGGCGCTCTATCACATAGATTGCGGGCAATTTATCCCGACCAATCTGATTCAGATTGGTTGTGAATTGCCCTCGCGGCGAGGCTTATTATTTCCAGGGCAATTCATCGCCGAGGCCGAAGCGATGGCGGACACCGAATGTGAAGTAGGTAGAGCCGCCGGAGACACCGTCAATCAAGCCAAATATGCCGCTGCGATGGTGTAGGCGGAAGAACCCGGACCAATCGGTATCTGGAACACCAACTTCAACTTCAGGCGAGAACATATTCAGGATCTTAGAGCCCTTATTGTTGTCGGCTTTACGTTTTTCGGTGGGTGTGATCTTAGAGATAAAAGATGGACCGACAGCAATTGCCAGCTTCGTCGGCAGCCTTTCCCGCCAGGGGAATCCGTCGAATGTTACGGTCATTGGTATGCCAAGCTCAAACCCGCCTTCGTCAATTCGATGAGCGCCGAGCACACCCAGACCAAAACTGAAGCCATAGCCCAGATCAAACAGCTTCCGCCCGACGGTGAAGCCAACGATCTGCTCATCTTCAATCGTTGTACTGGCGGGGTCGATAATGGACTCAGTAAAGTCGCCGGGGTTCAGAGCGCCGTACCAGACATCTGCATGCCAAGGCTTGTCAGCGGGTGCTGTGTTAAAGCGGACGGGAGCCTGGGCGATCTGTGTCGTGGGAATTGAGGTGGGCGCTCGGTACGTGAGCGGCGGCGCTGCGGCTATCAGTGTTGCCGTTGTATGCTTGGTTGGCTCCGCCGTGCGCACCTGGCTGAGGTTACCCGTTTGCTGCGCCAATGCGGGAGCAGCCATGAGCGCAAGCGCCAGCATGGCCGCTGTGCGGGTCGTTGTCAGGCGAAGGCGCATAGAATAGCTGTCCACAAATACTAAGGACGGCCCCCGAACGCGTCCACCAGCGCTCCCTATAGCAGGGTAGAACGGGACTGTCGAAGGTTTGAATGCGCTCAGGCGGCCGGGCGCTTCTTGCGGATCGGGCAGGGGCGGACAACGCTGGCATCGGGATCAAATTCAGACCGGCTCACATGGGCCAAGCTCTTGCCATAAATGTGGAGTGAGAGTGTTGGTGTATCGCCGTGGTTCTGCACACTGTGAATATCATCGGGCATGAATACAATTGTTTGCCCAGCGCCGACATCGGCTTCGTGATGAACGGTAAGGTCCGCGTGGCCGGGGGCAGCACCATCGTCATTCCGCTTCCAGATCGTATTGCGTTCAACGCCATCAAGGCCAACAACGCAGCCCCAGGTTTGATGATCATGGGGCAGTACGCCTTTGCCCGGCGCCCAAACAATGGTTTCGACAAGCAGCGTATGGTCCGCTTCTTCATGCAGCACAGTGATGCCAATGCCTTGCTCAGGATCGACTTCATAGAAATCAGGCTTGATCCAACCCGGCGTCTCCGCCAGTTTCGCGGCGAGTGGAGCGACCTCTGGAAGGATGTCTTTGGGGCCGCCACCTTCTGCGGTTAGGCGTCGGAGGTCATTGACGAAAGCTTTTACGGAATAGGTCATTTTGCGGTCTCCAAGCACCAGCGGGCAATATCAGCGTGGGTTGCGTACCAGATATCGCCTGTGGCGTTCATGTGGTCAATCAATTGAGACAGCATCGCCATGCGGGAGCGGTGGCCAATGATGTGCGGGTGCATGGTGAGTTGGAACACGCCGCCATCGGTATGGGCACCATCAAACTCAGCTTTGAAAATTCCGAGCACTGAACTTGGCGGCGTATGTGGGCGGGATTGGCGGCGGAAGTCGAAGCCGAAATAAGGCATGTCATCCCGGATCCATTCGACTGGTAACTCGACAATGCCTGTTGGGGCACCTTCCTCCAGCAGTTCGTAAGGATCGTCATCGGCCATCAAAGACGAGTCGTAGAGCAAGCCCATCTCTCGGGTGATGGCGAGGGTTACGGGGCTGAAATCCCAGCTTGGTGTGCGAATGCCAACAGGGCGAACACCGCAGATTTCCTCCAGCTTATCCGCAGCCCGCATTTGAATGTCGCGCTCGTCCTCAGGCGGCAGGGAGGCGTTCATTTCATGGATCCAGGAATGGATGCCAATCTCATGGCCTTCGGCGATGATCCGGCGTTGCTCATCTGGATGGATCATGGCAGTTACGGCGGGCACAAAAAAGCTGGCCTTGATGTCATGCTCTGCAAGCAGCGCCAGGATGCGCGGAATGGCGACGCGGGCGCCATATTGGTTGGCTGAAAGCGTGCCGGGCGAATTATCACCCCAACGCAGTGTCGTCGTTTCATGGTCGCTATCGAACGACAGGGCGACGGCGCATTTGGCACCGCCAGGCCAATTTGCAGGTTTCAGGCTACGCCCGGCGCGCACTTTCTCAACGATGGGGCGCCAAGTGGATTCCGGCCATTGCCAGGGAAGCTGTTCACTCATGGTCCTGCTCGCTCTAGTTTGATAGGATCGGCAGATTAAGCGGACCACCAAATGAAGCGAAAATCCAGTCCTCTGCTGTTGCTGGATGTGCTTGCGTTCCGGGTGGAATTGGTGCATATCCCCGCTATCAATTGGCAGCACTGCATCGCCAACGGCGCATTTGCGTCGCCCGTCAGTCCGCGAGGGTTCGCGCACTGACGCGTTTTGCGTTGTGGTTTTGGGCTTAGAAGGCACGGAGGGTCAGCGATGTTTGAAAGCTTAAGTGACAAGCTCTCCGGAGCGTTCAAGAAACTCACCGGCAAAGGTTCCCTCTCAGAAGCCGATGTCCGCACAGCCATGCGCGAAGTTCGCTTGGCGTTGCTGGAAGCGGATGTGGCGCTGCCGGTCGTCAAGAAATTCATTGACGCCGCTACGGCTAAAGCCATTGGCCAGGATGTTCTGCGCAGCATCTCTCCCGGCCAACAGGTCATTAAGATCGTCCATGACGAGCTGGTGTCTATGCTCGGCGGCGGCCCGGCTGAGACTGTTGAAGCGGCCAGCCTTTCCTCAGAACTCTCGCTTGGCCAGAACCCGCCTGCCGTCATTATGATGTGCGGCTTGCAAGGTTCCGGTAAAACCACGACGACAGGCAAGCTCGCGCTGCGCCTGAAAGATCGTGAGCGTAAGAAAATCCTGATGGCGTCCGTGGACGTGCATCGCCCTGCGGCACAGAAGCAATTAGCAACGCTCGGTCAACAGATAAGCGTCGATACACTGCCGGTCGTGTTCGGCGAATTGGCCCCGGCTATTGCCCGCCGCGCGCTCGATACCGCGAAGCGCCAAGGTTACGATATTCTCTTCATTGATACCGCTGGCCGGACTGTCATCGACGAGCAGATGATGGCAGAGGCCGAAGAGGTCCGTCGCATCATCAACCCGCAGGAAACGCTGCTGGTCGCTGATGCCATGACCGGCCAGGACGCTGTCGGCGTTGCTGAGGCGTTCAATAACCGTCTTGGCGTTTCCGGCATCGTGTTGACCCGCGTTGACGGTGATGCTCGCGGCGGTGCGGCACTTTCCATGCGGTCCGTCACGGGTAAGCCGCTGAAATTCCTCGGTACCGGCGAACAGTTGGATGCAATTGAGCCGTTCCACGCGGACCGGATCGCTGGCCGTATTCTTGGCATGGGCGACGTTGTCAGCCTAGTTGAGCGTGCTGCTGAGACGATTGAGCAGGAAGACGCTGAGGCGCTCGCCAAGAAGCTTCAATCTGGGCAGATGGACCTGACGGTCCTGCTTCAACAACTGCGTCAGATGAAGAAAATGGGCGGCCTTGGTGGCTTGATGAGCATGCTGCCGCAGGTCGGCAATATGAAGAAACAGATGGCAGACGCCAATATCGACGAGAAAATGATCGCGCGCCAGGAAGCAATTATCCTCTCCATGACGCCGCATGAGCGCGCCAAGCCTGATGTCCTGAAAGCGTCGCGCAAGCGCCGGATCGCAGCAGGTGCAGGTGTTGAAGTGCAGGATGTGAACCGGCTCTTGAAGCAGTTCGATCAGATGCGCGGCATGATGAAGAAAATGAACAAGCTTGGCCGCAAAAAAGGCAAGAAGGGCATGCCCGCCCTGCCCCCCGGTATGGAAATGCCCGGTGGGGGAATGGGCGGCGGGCTTGGCG
>JBDQJI010000020.1:0-46813 GCA_040263875.1 Alphaproteobacteria bacterium | reverse complement strand
CCTCGCCGCAATGGCTCGGATGCTTAAGCCAGCGCCCTTCAAGGCAGCGATCTGATCTCTCTCGCTGGGCGTGAGATGCGTATAGTTCGACATGGCGACACCGTTTCACGTTGTGCATCAGACAGATACCAAATCTGCCCACGGTGTTGCACTTCGCTCCGGAATTCACCCCTAACAATGCGCGAACGCTGACCCCCAAATTACTGGCTGAAACAACTAGATAAAACCGATCTGCGCAACATTACGCTGTTGATAATTTTATCAACAACAAAGTAGAGCCGCCAAACCGCCAAAATATAGTGTATTTGTCTGTCCTTCTTGAGCCATAGATCACACCAATAATCCATTTCCGCGACGGACTGACTACACATGCCAAGAATTCTCATAGACGGTGACGCCTGCCCGGTTAAGGCCGAGGTCTACAAAGTCGCAGAGCGTTATCAAGCGCCGGTAACGGTTGTTGCGAATAGCTATTTGCGTATTCCGGATAGTCCATTGATCAAGCAGGTTACCGTCAGCGACGGGTTTGATGCAGCGGATGATTGGATTGCCGAGGATGCGGATGCTGACTGCATCGTGGTTACATCAGATATTTTGCTGGCGGAGCGGTGCGTGAAGGTTGGGGCGATTGTGCTGGCACCCAATGGTAAAGCGTTTACGGAGAATTCGATCGGCGCTGCTGTTGCAACCCGAGCCATCATGGCGGACTTGCGGGCAGGTGCCGTCGGCGAACAGATCGGCGGGCCACCGCCCTTCCAGAACAAAGACCGCTCGCGCTTTCTTTCCGCTTTGGACGAAGCGCTCGTCCGCCTCAAGCGTCAGGCGAAGATGACTCCGCCGCCGCCCCCGCCGCGACCTTAACCGCCCAGGCGCTTGCGGTATCACCGCGCCAAGCCAGGTGGCCATCTGGCCGGATCAACGCCAAGTCCGCGCCATACGCATCCCGCGCAGCATCGAAGGCCAGATCAATCCGTGTCACAGGCGTGCCCGTTTGCTCCATCACTGCCGTATCAAGTGCCGAATTGAAGCACAGCAATGTGAAACCTGAAGGATCGAACAGGTCAAAGAGCGCCTGACCATCGGGCAGTATGAAGGATGGCGCACGCATGCCGGGCCAAGCAGATGCAGGAACCGTGGCCGGATCGTCCGACGGCGCCAGGCCAGGGTCAACCGCCAGGATTGGCGCGATCAGAGGCGATGCGTCATAACGATACGCGAACTCCACCCCCCAAGCCTCATTTTCAAGATTGCCCAGCGCAGCGATGGCGGCGGCAAGGCTCGCGCGTTCCCCTGCATCCGTCGCTGCATTCGGATACGCCTGATAGGCTTCCATAATCGCGATCCGCACGCCTGTATGCTTGCCAGACCAACCTCGGTTGATGCCGCCGATAGGCCGCCGCTCAGCCTCATAGGCCGCGAGCAGGCCGGGACCGCCCCAGCCGTTCACGGTTGCCGCCAACATCCACCCAAGCGCTACGGCGTCCCCAATGCCTGTGTTCATGCCATAGCCGCCGGTTGGGATGTATTGATGGGCAGCATCGCCTGCAAGAAACACCCGCCCGTTCTGATAAGCATCCGCCAAAAGCAGATGCGGCTCCCAGGGATTAGCGACGAGGATTTCAGCGTTGATATCTGCGCCCAGGAAAGCCCGCAGCGTATCCATCGGATCAACGCTGTCGGGATCAACAGCGTCCGGGAAACGGGCGTGCAGGGTCCAGGTATCAACATCGTTCTGGGCAATCAGCGTGCCTGCTGGCGATTGGTAGTGCCAGGCCACTCCGAAGCGCTGCAACATCGCCCGGTCGTCACTCTTGAAGTGGATCATGTAGCGGTTGGCGACTCCTGCATCGCCCTCAAGGCCAATGTCCATGGCATTGCGAACGGTACTGTTCCCGCCGTCACATCCTGCCAGATAAGCGCCCTTAACGCGCTGGACTTGATTTGTTTCCCGGTCGCGCACGTCTATCCAAACATCTGCTTTGGATTGCCCCGCGCCCTCGACCGCCATACCCCAGCGCGCATCAATCAGCGGCTCGGCCAGGACGGCGGCTTGCAGGATGGGTTCAACCACAATCTGGGAAACACGCATTGCTGGCTCGAGCGGCTGCGCTCCATCATTGATGGCCTGATAGTGGGCGCGCAACGCGGCGGGCGGTGCATATTTGAAGCGATGCAGTTCATGCCCCGCCATGGACGTGACCCAGGCTACATCCAGCGGATGCGTATCCGGCACCCCAGCCGCGCGAAGCTTGTCCGCCAGGCCTAACCTGCGGAACAGCTCCATGCTGCGGCCATTGGTGATGTCCATCTTGGGATGGCGCGTCGTTGTGAACGCGCGCTCAAACATCCGGCTTGCCACGCCGTGGCGCGCGAGTTCCAGCGCCAACGTCATACCGACAGGGCCAGCGCCTGCGATCAGGACAGTCATTATGCGGTGAACCGGGGCACGTTAGGCAGACGCGCGTTCCTTGCGGCGTCGGGCGACATAACTCGCTTTTTCCGTAAACCCGGGCTGGTTTTTGAATGTCTCCAGGGTCCAGGCTTGCAGGGCAGCGTCATCAAGCTTTGTGTCCCATGCAGCGCCCTGGGGCTGCTGCACATGCCAGGGCGTATCGCAGAAGATTTCGACGCCATTCTGCTCCGGGTCCTGGAAGTAGATCGACCACGTGTTTCCGTGGGAGGTAGGCCGGTAGCTAATGCCCTCACCTTCTACGCCGGCGATGAAACCGCGCAGTTCATCCATGCTTTCTGTGCGAAAGGCGATGTGGGCGTGGCTGTTGGACGGGCCATTATCTTTCCTGGCTGGCATCATGCCGATCTGATGATGCTCTTCCGGGCTTTGGCTCAGGAAAATGATTTCTTGGCCGGTTGGGATAGGACCTTGGTCCGTAATATCGAACCCCAGGACGCGGGTATAGAAATCCAGCATCTTCTCCCGGTCGCGAACCAGCAAGACGGTGTGAGACCAACTAAGAGCCATGGCGCATTCTCCTTGAAGCAATCCGCAGTGGGTGCGGCGTTTCGCAGACTCTACCGCCTTCCCTGTGCTTGCGTCTATTTCGTCCCAGCAGCGGCGACTACAGATACATCACGCCGGCCTTCTTCCACGGCGAAACAGGCGGAGTCGCCAATCGCGGTCGGCTGCAGTACGGGTGATTCCTGCATGCAGCGCGCGTTCGCCAGTGGACAGCGCGGATGGAAGCGACAACCAGAGGGCGGATCAATCGGGTTCGGAATTTCGCCGATAACCTGGGTCCGCGCCCGCCCTGTCATATCCAGATCTGGCACAGCGTCCAGCAGCATGGAGGTATAAGGGTGTTGCGGATTCTGGAACAGCGCCTTGCCTTCAGATACCTCCACCAACCGGCCGAGATAAAGCACACCAATGCGGGTCGCCATATGGCGGACCACGGACAAGTCATGGCTGATAAACAGATATGTCAGCCCAAATTCATCCTGAAGGTCGCGCATTAAGTTCAGGATTTGCGCTTGCACGGACACATCCAACGCCGACGTCGGCTCATCGCACACGATAAACTCTGGCTTGGCAGAAAGCGCGCGCGCAATGGCGACACGCTGGCGCTGACCGCCGGAAAATTCATGGGGGAATTTGGCGGCATCACTAGCAGCAAGACCAACGGTTTCTAACAATTCGCCAACGCGTTCCGCGGCAGAGGCTTTGTCAGATGCCAGCCCAAAAGCCCGGATCGGCTCTGCAATAATATCCCCGACACGCCAGCGCGGGTTCAGGCTGGCGAATGGGTCCTGGAAGATCATTTGGAAGCGGCTACGCATCTGGCGGGCGTTCGCTGACGTCGCCTTCCGCATATCGTCGCCATCAAACAACACCCGGCCACCGCTCGGTGCTAGCAGGTTCACGATCAACTTAGCGATCGTGGATTTACCGGACCCAGATTCGCCAACAAGCGCAAAGGTCTCGCCTTTGCGAATGTCGAAGGAGACATCATCAACCGCAGTCAGTGTCCGCTTAGGCTCGTGCTCAATCACGCGATTTAGCCAGGGCTTCGACAGATCAAACACACGCGTCAGACCTTCGATTTGCACCAAAACATCGTTGTCGGCAGGCGCGGTCATTGGCCCACCTCCTGGTCGGACAGCCAGCAGGCGACGGCGCGATCCCCATTTTGGATCGGTGACGGTCGCTCCTGGCGGCAGCGGTCAAACGCGTGCTCGCATCGCGGATTAAAGGCACAGCCGGGCAGAATATCAGTCAGCCGTGGCATAGAACCGTGGATTTGCACCAACCGGTCGCTGTCATGGGCGAGGGTTGGGATAGAGCCCATCAGGCCTTGGGTATAGGGATGCTTGGCGTGCTGCACGACATCGCGAACCGGACCAATTTCAGCCACGCGCCCAGCATACATTACGGCCACCCGGTCTGCCGTTTCTGCAATCACGCCCATATCGTGGGTGATCAACATGACGGCCGCACCACGCTCTGAACAAAGCCGCTTCAGCACGTCGATAATCTGCGCCTGGACGGACACATCGAGCGCCGTTGTCGGCTCATCCGCAATCACCAATTCCGGCTCCGCCGCCAGCGCCAGCGCAATCACAACCCTTTGGCGCATGCCGCCGGAGAATTGGTGTGGATAATCATCCATCCGGCGCTTTGCAGCAGGAATACCAACCTCATCCAGCAGTGCCAGCGCATGCTCACGTGCCTGTTTTTCGGACAGCGGCAAATGTGTGCGAACAGTTTCAACAAGCTGTTGAGCAACGGTGTAGAGCGGGTTCAGCGATGTCAGCGGGTCCTGGAAGACCATACCGACTTTCTTGCCGCGCACCCGGCGCATCTGGTTGACCGAGAGATTATCAATCCGCTCGCCATCCAGCAGCACCTGGCCGGACGCAATACGCCCTGGCGGTTCGATCAGGCCGATAATGGCCGCCCCAGTCATGGACTTACCGGCACCGGACTCGCCAACAACCCCCAGCACTTCGCCGCGCTGGATATCAAATGAGACGCCATCAACGGCGGTCAGAACACCCTTCCGCGTTGGGAACTGAACGACGAGATCACGAACGGAGAGGAGCGGTGTATCCGTCATCGGAGCCTCGGATTCAGAACGTCGCGCAGCCAATCGCCGAGCAGGTTGATCGCTAGGGCTAAGACCGCAAGCGCAATGCCGGGAAAGATGGTGATCCACCATTCGCCAGAAAATAGGAAGTCATTGCCAATCCGGATCAACGTGCCGAGCGATGGCTGTGTAGAAGGGATGCCGACGCCAAGAAACGAAAGCGTCGCTTCCGTAATGATCGCCAATGCGAGATTAATCGTGGCGATTACGAGGACCGGGCCAGTTACGTTCGGCAAGACATGGCGCAACATGATTTTGATCGGGTGCAGGCCGATTAATCGCGCCGCCTGCACATATTCCTTGTTCTTCTCAACCAGTGTCGAGGAACGGACCGTGCGGGCGTATTGCACCCAGAAGGATAAGCCGATGGACAGGACCAGTACATAAAACGCCGAGTCTTCCCGGCTGAATTGCCCACCGAAGATGCCCCGCACCGACCCATCAATCAGCAGGGCGATCAGAATCGACGGGAATGTGAGCTGCACATCCGCAATCCGCATGATGATCGCATCAGTCCGCCCGCCAAGATAACCGGCTAGCAGACCGAGTGAGATGCCGAGCACCGCCGCAAACGCGACAGAGGCAAACCCAACGGCAAGCGATATCCGGGCACCGTAGATAATGGCCGACAGGATATCCCTACCCTGATCATCGGTGCCGAGCAGATATCGTGGGTCGCTTTCCTCCATCCACACAGGCGGAACCAGCGAGTCCATCAGCGAGAGGGACGCCAGATCAAACGGGTTGTGGGGTGCCACCAAGGGCGCAAATAATGCGCCAAGAAAAATCACGATCGTTATAAAGGCCGCCAGCATAACGATGCGGTTGCGGACGAACGAATACCAGATATCCGTATCCCGCATGCGGGCAATGAACCCAGGCCGATCGCTCTGTTCGACCACGCTCATTCCTCACCGCCTCCAATGCGAATGCGTGGATCAACCACGACGTACAGCATATCGACCGCCATGTTGATCATGACGAACAGGAACGCGATCAGCAGTAGGTAGGCTGCCATAATCGGAATGTCGACATTCTGCACAGCTTGCAGGAACAACAGCCCCATGCCCGGCCACTGGAACACCGTTTCCGTAATGATCGCAAAAGCGATCAGGGAGCCTATTTGCAACCCGGCGATTGTGATCACTGGCACCAGCGTATTTTTTAGCGCGTGGCCAAAATTCACAGAACGACTGCGCAAGCCGCGCGCCCGGCAGAATTTGATGTAGTCCGTCCGCAACACTTCCAGCATCTCAGACCGCACAAGTCGCATGATCAGCGTCATCTGGAACAGCGCCAGCGTGATCGAAGGTAGGATCAGCGCTTTCAATCCGGAGGTTGTCAGCAAGCCGGTTCGCCACCAGCCAAGATCGACGATCTCACCGCGCCCGAAACTTGGCAGGATCTGAAACACGACAGCAAACAAGAAGATAAACAGAATGCCGATCAGGAACGTGGGCAGCGATACGCCAATCAGTGAAATCATCAGGAATAGCTTGGAGAGCACACTATCCCGCCGAAGCGCCGTATAAACGCCCATGGGAATGCCTGCGACCAAGGCCAGAATGGCAGACACAAACGCCAGTTCCAGCGTCGCGGGCATCCGCTCACCAAGGATTGTCGCGACCGGACGTTTGAACTGGTAGGAGACGCCGAAATCGCCTTGAATTGCATTGCCGACAAAGCGCAGGAACTGCACTGGCGTCGCGTCATTCAGGCCAAGCTGTTCCCGCAGCACCTCTCGTTCTTCAATCGTCGTTTCCAGGCCGACCATTTGGTCCACCGGGTCACCAACGAAGCGGAACATCACGAAGGCGATCAAGCTCACGACCAGCATCACGCCGATCGATTGGATCAGCCGGCGGATGGTGAATGCGAGCACGCTGTCAGACCCCTGCTAGCGGGCGAGCAGCAGCGGACATTCCGCCTGGCTGACCGCATGACGTGTGACGCCACCAAGGATCATCTGGCGGATACGGCTTTGGGTGTAGGCACCCATGACGATCAGGTCAGCATCAAAATCCGCGGCCGCTTTCAATAGGGCTTTGCCAATCCCGCGCGGGCCAGTTGCTTCAATAATTTCGTGTTCGGATGCAATGCCCCGCCATGCCAAACGTTCCTTAACGCGTTCTAGGCTGTTGGGGCCATCAAGCCAGCCGCTCATTGATACGGCTTTGACTGCGGATGCTTTCTCCAGGAACGGCATAGCGGCTCCTATGGCACCTGCTGCTTCAGCACCGCCATTCCAACCGATCAGAATGCGCGTCCCAACGGTTTTGCCACTATTCCATCCTGGCGGTGCCAGCAGTACCGGCAATCCGCCTTCAAATACGAGCGCTTCGAAAAGCGCTGTCGTCGCGGCTTCAGCTTCAGCAAGCGGGCGCGGTGCAATCGCAAGGTCAGCGGCACGGGCCCAAGCGGCGGCGCGCGCATCTTCACGGCCCGTGTCCTCGCGCCATGCAACGCTGAATCCCGGCTGCGGCGTATGCGCGATCGGTGCCATCTTCGCTTCAGTCAGCGAATCGAACAGGCCACGCACACCGTGCTCACGCTCACCGCTATCAGTAGCAGCGGCGGCAACCACCTCGTCGATCAATGCGCCGGAAAGGCCTTCACCAACATAAGGAATTACCTGGCGAGGGTCTGCGCTGACATGCAACACATCCACATGGGCACTAAATGATCGGCCAACTGCGAAAGCCAGCTCCAAAGCCGGGAAGCCACTATCGACATCGCCAACCGGTGCCAAAATCGTACCAAAGCTCATATCCGCGCCCCCTCAGACATCGGCGGCGGGTCGCATAGGACGCTGCCTGAACGTTAATCCGTTAACACAATACCATATTCACGGTTGGGCGCTACCGGTCTGATATCAGGCCGGACTGCTAACGCTTTTAGTCGTGAGGCAGCGTCATGGATAAAGCCGGGTCGTCCGCCATCCAGACCCATCTGGCTGATAGATGATCCGGTCATGCAGGCGGAAAGCACCATCACGCCAGAATTCGATCCGTTCCGGAACGAGGCGGAATCCAGACCAGTTGTCTGGGCGTGGCGGTTCTTGACCATCGAACCGAGCTTCCATTTCGGACACACGCGCTTCGAGCGCGGCGCGGCTTTCGAGCGGACGGGATTGGTCGGACGCCCAGGCACCGATCCGGCTCATCCGCGCGCGGGATGCGAAATAGGCGTCGGCTTCTTCAGATGTGACCGGCTGCACTGGTCCTTCAATGCGCACTTGGCGGCGGAGCGTTTTCCAATGGAAGAGCAATGCAACGGCGCTGTTACCCTGGATTTCCTGGCCCTTGCGGCTGTCCAGATTGCTGTAGAATACAAACCCCTGAGCATCATGACCCTTCAGGAGAAGGATGCGCGCGGCAGGACGTCCATCCGCCCCCACCGTCGCCACCGTCATGGCGTTTGCGTCGTTCAACTCTGACGCTTCAGCAGCGGCCATCCATTCGTCAAACAGGCGGTGGGGATCGTCAACGACCATATCATCCATGGCGTTATCCTTTCTCAAAGCGCTAAAAAGCTTGCGCCCAAATCGCAATCTAAGCCGCGCCGCCTTGATCTCGCCATGTTGGGCGGATTTGGTGGCGGAAAGGCCCTGGCGCGCCATATATGGGGCGCGCTATATGATGTAGACAAGATAGGGTAGTCAGGCGGCTGGGCAAAGCGTCGCGGGGCCGCATAGGGAGAATTCTGATGGTACGCAAGTTGGCTATAACAGCCGCGGCATGTGTGACCTTGACTGCATGTGCAGACGGCAATGAACCAACAGGCCGACAAGTCGGCACGGTCGCAGGTGCCGTTGTTGGCGTGCTTGTTGGATCCCAGGTCGGCTCTGGCGTAACGCGCGCAGCGGCTATTGTCGGGCTAGCCGTACTCGGCGGATGGCTTGGTGGTGAGCTGGGCGAAGGACTTTCCACCGAAGACAAACAACAAGCCGGCACGACAACCCAGGACGCGCTTGCCAACAACCGCGCCGGCCAGACCAGCGCATGGTCTAATCCATCCACCGGCGCATCCGGCCAGGTAACGCCTGGACCAGTTTATCAGCCAAAGAGCGGCACGCAGGCGGGCAAGCAATGCCGGCAGATAGACGTCGTCGCAAAGCCAGCAAACGGCGATATCAATCGCGGCAAACGCACGGCATGCCGCAATGCCAATGGTGAGTGGGAGGTCTTGAGCGCTTGATCTCTGCCCTTCTACCATTGACCTCAAAATACCAAGCCAACAGCGGATCTGCGCATGGCTGATCCTTATGCAACTCTTGGCGTCGCACGGACTGCGAGCCCAGATGAAATTAAGTCTGCGTTCCGAAAGCTCGCCAAGAAATATCACCCCGATATTCACCCCGGTGATGCGGACGTTGAACGCCGCTTCAAGGAAGCAAATTCCGCCTATGATTTACTAGGCGATAAGACAAAGCGCGCCCGCTTTGACCGCGGCGAAATCGACGCCGACGGTAAGGAAAAGGCGCGTCCCTTCCCCGGCGGGTTCGCAAGCAATCCAGGCAGCGGACGAAGGGGCGGCGGGTTTGAGAGTGAATACGCACGTGCAGGCGGCGGCGGCCGCGGCTTCAATGCAGATGATCTGTTCAGTGACCTGTTTGATACCTTCGGCGGTCGGCGCAACAAAACGGTCCAAAAGGGCGGCGACATCCGCATCATGCTGACGCTGAACTTTATGGAAGCGGCGCGGGGCTGCTCGAAGCGGGTTAAGCTGCCAACCAACCGGGAAGTTGATGTACGCGTGCCGGCAGGGTCTGAAACCGGCCACGCGCTCCGTCTGGCAAACCTTGGCAAGCCGGGCGCAGACGGCGGATCGCCCGGCGACGCGATTGTTGAGCTAAGGGTGGCACCCCATCCGCATTTTCGCCGCGAGGGCAGGGATATCTGGCTTGATCTGCCAATATCGCTGAAGGAAGCCATCCTGGGCGGCCGCGTTTCCACGCCGACAATTGATGGCAATGTGATGCTGACTGTGCCCAAAGGGGCGGATTCAGGTACCGTGCTGCGATTGAAGGCCAAAGGCGTTTCAAAGAAAGGTGATGCAGCAGATCGCGGCGACCAATTCGTCAAGCTGGTCGTCAAACTTCCAGCGACGACGGATAGCGCGTTTATCGACGCCATCAAAAGCCTACCTGATGATCCGGTAGACCCGCGCCGCAAAGCTGGCCTGACTTAGGAGTAAGACCCCAAATGGCGCCAAAAGCCCCGCCGCCACTCGACATTGGCGATATCGCACCGCGCTTTACGTTCCCACGACAAGACGGCGGCGAGCCGTTCGACAGCCACGCGGATACAGTAGCCGGGAAGCCTATGGTTCTGGCAATTGCACCCGATGCCGCAACGGCCCCCGCGGCACAACTGATTGCAAGCGCTGCTGACATTGAAGGCTCTGGCGCGCATGCCATTGTGATGACCAGACGAGGCGGCGCGCCTGCCGCATTGGTTGATGATGGCGGACAAGCATCTGCCTTTTTCGCAGGCGATAAAGGCCGTGGCACAGTTGTAATCGGGCGCAACGGCCATGTGTTGGCGCTTTTCCGAGGCGAGCCGGAGACACAAGCCACACGGGCCCTGAAGCTCGTTCAGGCCTTAGCAGCAGATAGCCAACCAAAGCCTGCGGAACGCCAAGCGCCTGTTCTTATCGTGCCAAACGTATTCACGGCCGCAGACTGCAAGCGCTTGATGACCGTCTACAACATGGACGGCAATGTGTTCGTGGAGCCAGGCCACGGGGTGCAGAACCAGAAATCAGACTACAAAATGCGCATCCCTGAATACGGTCGCAAAGATCGGATTGATCACTGGGTCGTCAACCAGAAGACCCAGGCGCTGATTAATGACCGGTTACAGCGACGCCTGTTCCCAGAAATCTATAAAGCATTTCATTACCGCGTCACCCGACATGAACGCTACCGGATCGGCAGCTATGAAGGCGAGCGTGGCGGTGAATTGCAAGGCCATCGGGACAACGTTCAGGCAAACGTCGCCCACCGGCGGTTCGCTTGCTCTATCAATCTGAATGCGGAAGACTTTGAGGGCGGTGAGCTGGCGTTCCCGGAGTTTGGCGCTCAGCGCTTTAGCCCGGCGACGGGGGAAGCGGTGGTGTTTTCATCCTCGCTGCTGCATGAGCCGCTTCATGTCACTAAAGGCCGGCGCCTTGTGCTGCTGGCTTTCCTTTTCGGCGAAACCTGACCTTTTTGAAGGACCATTCCATGATCGATACTTCCAAATACAACACCAATGACGCCTTCAACGCTGGCCTGGCGACACGCTTGAAAGTGCTTGGGCCTGAATATGTGAAGCCATCCATTGAAAGTGCGGCTGAAGATCCATTCATGCAAACCCTGCAGCAGTTCGTCACTGAAACCGCATGGGGCACCGTTTGGCAGCGCGAAGGCTTGGACCTCAAAACCCGAAGCTTGCTGAACCTTGCCATGCTCGCATCGCTTGGCCGCGAAGGTGAGCTGAAATTGCACACACGCGGCGCCATCAACAATGGCTGCAGCAAGGAAGAAATTGCGGAAGTATTCTTGCAGGCCGCCGTCTACGCAGGCGCACCTTCCGCTGTATCCGCCTTCCGCATCGCTAAAGGCGTATTCGACGATATGGGCGTTTAAATCGAAGCCAGACCAATCGGCGCGCCGTTAGAGGAATTCCCAGCTCAATGGCGTGCCGCGCTTAATCGGCTGTTTGGCGGTGCGCGCCAGCACAATGTCTAGCCATTTGGGTGCGAGGCCAAAGCCAGGCCGGATCGCACGGACATTGTCTGGGGTGAATGCCTCGCCTGCCGCCACATCTGCTGTCACATAAAGTGAGCGGCGGAAGGTGAGAGACTTAGCTTCCTGCGCCGAAACCGTTCCGTATTGTGCCCGTCCAATCGCCTGCCACGCCCGCTCGCTCTCGGTCACCAGTGCCGCCATTTCGTGCGGCTCTAGGGAGAATGCGGAATCAACGCCGCCATCGGCGCGGGCCATCGTAAAGTGCTTCTCAATCACCGTTGCACCAAGTGCCACACTGGCGACTGACGCCCCGACACCCATGGTGTGGTCCGACAAACCGACTTCGCAGCCAAATGCCTCGCGCATATGCGGGATCGTCGTCAAATTGGTGTTCTCAGGCGTTGCAGGATAGGTGCTGGTGCATTGCAGCAGGATGATGTCGTCGCAACCTGCTGATCTGGCCGCACGGACGGTTTCATCGATTTCCGCCAAGTTCGCCATGCCGATGGAAATAATCATCGGCTTGCCCTTGCTAGCGACTTTGCGCACCAAGGGCAGGTCTGTGTTCTCAAATGACGCAATCTTGTAGACGGCAGCGTCCAGGCTTTCGAGGAAGTCGGCGGCACTATCATCAAACGGCGTGCTGAGTGGAATCATGCCGTGGGCGCGGGCGCGCTCAAATATAGGCTTATGCCAGTCCCAAGGCGTATGCGCTTCCTGATAGAGGTCATAAAGCGTGC
This sequence comes from Alphaproteobacteria bacterium, assembly GCA_040263875.1. Taxonomy (GTDB): domain Bacteria; phylum Pseudomonadota; class Alphaproteobacteria; order Bin95; family Bin95; genus VMCJ01. Next base: position 34,238 of record JBDQJI010000020.1, on the reverse strand, counting down.
GGCCATGCCAAAGACTATTCGGGTCCGTGATGACAAAATCGCCCTCGGCGATATCCAGTGTCATCGTATCCGCTGTATAGGTCTGTAACTTTAGCGCATGGGCACCGGCAGCAGCGGCGGCGTCCACAATCTCCAGCGCGCGGTCTAGGGATTGGTTGTGGTTCCCAGACATCTCAGCGATGACAAAGGGCGGGTGGTCGAGGCCAACCTTTCGGCCCGCAATATCAATCACAGTTTTCACAAGATCCATCCAACAGATTTGCGGTAGAAGCCGCTAGAATAGCGATAGCCGCAGGATAGAAATAGGTCTTTCGACGCCCGGTTCGTTGGCAGTACTTCCGCAAGGATTTCTGGGACATCCGGCCAGTGTTCCGCCATTGCCGCCTCACCGGCCATCAGCAAGTTTGGCCCAAGCCCACTGCCGAGCCTTTGCGGTGCCAGATATATCGAAACCTCCGCGTTCGAAGGCCCTTTGTCGAAGCGAACGACGCCGAGCACGCCGTCATTGTCGAACCCAATCAGCAGGCGTTTTGCTGGGTTGTTCAGCGTACCGGCAAGCCAAAGCGCGTGATCTTCTGGTGAAATGATCTCAGTATTGTGCGAGACCATGCGTATGAATTCATCGTTGCGCCATTCCAACAGGTCGGCGCTGTCCGCTTCTGTCGCGGGACGAAGCTTAACCGGGCATGGCGCGAGCCGCCGGGCGATACGAACAGCCCCCTTACCATCAACACGGCGGCGGCAGGACGCGCTCATCTTTTCTCGCAGCCCGCTATTGCCTCGCAAAGATCGGATCTGAGCTTGAAGCGCTTCCACGCTCGCATCCGCCTGCTCCATTGCGACAAGCAGGCTAAGCCGGGCCGCCTCGTTCACTTGATCCCGCTGATTATCCGCGACGATAATAGCGATAGTAGGCAGGCCCATCGCCATGCGTTCCCAGACCATGCTGCCGCCAGCACCAATGGCCAGATCTGTAGCTGCCATCAACTGCCCCATGCGGGAAGAATTGACGTGGCAGGTCCAGCCAAGCTCTGCGCACCGTCCGGCAATCGCGGCGCGTCCTTCATGGGCGGCGCCGACGACGACATGAGCGTGGTCACCGACCTCAACAATAGCTGCCAAGGCTTCAATCGCGACCCGTGTCATCCCAGCAGCATCAACGCCGCCGAATGCAATTAGGAACCGCATGGCCTCCCCACCGGGTGCAGGCAAGCGTGGCGGTGCATCCGCAAACTCACTGCGGAGTGCGGCATAACGGGGGCCGAGCAATAGCTGGCTGCCGGGTGATGTTAGATCCTTGTAGCGATCATGCGGTTCCACAACGAGGCTCGGGTCCGACACCAATGCGGCGGCGTGCCGCCTGTCCGCCAGATCATCCATCGCCGCCACATTACGATCGGCCGTTGCAACAGCCTGCTCCCAATCAGCATCAAGTCCGTAGTGATCAACAACGATCCACTGAGCGCCGACTTCATCTGCGATTTCACTGGTCTCAACGGCATCATCGCGCCATGGGGCTTTCAGCCAATAGGCGTAGGGCACTTCGGCGGCCTTCGCTGTATTGTCGCCATCAGTTGGAATGAGAAGTTGCAGGCTGTGACCATCACCCGTGATCCGCTCAGCAAGCAAACGGGGAATATCACGGCACACAAATACACACTCTTCGCCAAGCGCTTTCACCGCACCAGCCAAGGCCAAGCAACGCATCACATGGCCTGTACCGATCTCAGCAGAGGCGTCTGCACGGAATAGCACGGTCATGGTTTAGCACCCCCAAGTGCGCGAAACATATGCTCCGCCCGCGTCCAATCTTCCAATGTATCAATATCTTGTACCCTATGGCGCGGCAGGACGACAGGGATTGATGCGTGTGAAAACAATGGCGTTTCAACCATCCACGCATTGGCGCGCCCCCAATAGAACTGCCCAGCATCATGATAGGCTTCTTCAAGGTCTTGCGAGCGCGCTTGACTATACTCTGGGTAGATTGCTGCCAACTCACCATCACGAATGGCCAATGCGCGTTGAACGGGAAACGCAAAGCTTGAGACACTGAAGGCAAAAACCTTTTCTGGGGTAGCGATGAGCGTTTCATAGGCTGTTTTCAGGTCATTGGCGCGCACAAAGGGCGCAGTCGCATAAATACAGCAAGCGCATGTGATTTCATCACCAGAAGCTTGCAACGCCGCAACCGCATGTTTCACGACCGGGGCCGTGCCTGTCATATCATCTGCGATTTCAGCAGGGCGCAGGAACGGAACCTCAGCGCCAAAGGATTCCGCGACACTGGCGATTTCTGTGTCATCGGTCGAAACAACGACCCTTTCGAACAGACCTGTCGCAAGTGCTGCCTCAATCGAATAGGCGATAATCGGCTTGCCCTCAAAAGGCCGGATGTTCTTGCGCGGGATACGCTTTGATCCGCCTCGCGCCGGTATAATCGCGACGTTCATGCCGCCCCGAGCGCACGCTTCAGCGCGGCGACGACCTCATCCTGCTGCTCATCGCTCATGGTCGCATAGAGCGGGATGGTGATGGCGTTCGTGTAATAAGCTTCACTGACCGGAAAATCTCCCGGATTGAAGCCTTGCGCGCGGTAATAGGGCTGCGTGTGCACCGGAATGTAATGAACGTTGACGCCAATCCCATCGGCCCGCAGCGTTTCAAACACCTGTCGGCGGCTAAGGTTGGTTTGCCGCTCGTCAATTTGGATGCAATACAAATGCCAGGCCGAGTAAGCATTTGAAGCGCGGGCGGGGCGAAGCACTGGCAGGTCAGCCAGCAGCACATCATAGCGATCAGCCAAGACCTGGCGGCGGGCGACGAGTTCATCCAACCGGTGCATCTGACTGAGGCCGAGTGCTGCCTGCATATCCGTCATCCGGTAGTTCAGGCCGAGTTCCAGCATCTCATAGTGCCAGGGGCCTTCATCCAGATTGGTCAAATCATCTGGGTTTCGGGTAACACCGTGGCTGCGCAACCGGTCCATCTTCCGCTGCAAACCAGCATCATTTGTAAGCGCCACGCCGCCTTCCGCACTGGTGATGATTTTCACTGGATGGAAGCTGAAAACCGTAATGTCGCTATAGGTGCAATTACCAACCGGCTGGTCCCGATAGCGCCCGCCAACGGCGTGAGACGCATCCTCGATTACCTTGAAGCCGTATTGTTCCGCCAGCGCAGCAATCGCCGCCATATCGCAAGAATGGCCAGAAAAATGCACCGGAATCACGACCTTTGGAAGCTTGTCCGTCGCAGCCAGTTTCGCTGCAAGCGCATCTGCGCACATGTTGAAAGTTTCGGGATCAATATCGACAAAATCAACCGTGGCACCGCAATAGCGCGCGCAATTGGCGCTGGCCACAAAGGTATTCGGGGTCGTCCATACGGTGTGGCCTTCAGTAACACCAAGCGCCAGGCAGGCGATGTGCAGAGCTGAGGTGGCGCTATTCACAGCGATCGCGTGATCCGCACCACAATAGTCTGCAAGGGCTTTTTCAAAGGCCGGGACAGCAGGACCTTGCGTTAGAAAATCAGACCGCAGCACGGCCTCAACGGCCGCGACATCATCATCAGTGATGTGCTGGCGACCGTATGGAATCATAGCTCTGCCATCGTGTTGAACTCGCGAATTTCCTCAATGTTCAAGAAATGCGGATTGTTGCCAGAATTGTATTCAAACTCGCTCGGCACAGGCTTGCCCTGCTCACCCAGTGCATTGGTTTTGTAGTCGCTCGACATGGTCTGGAATGTGATTGCCGGGGTGATGACAAAATGATCGTCAAACTCAACTGTCAGGTGGCTATCATCGGCCGGGCACATAATCTCATGGATTTTCTCACCGGGCCGGATGCCGACATTGCGTTGCACCAAGCCTGGCGCCATTGCGGTTGCTAGATCCACGATACGTAGCGACGGGATACGCGGCACAAAGATTTCACCACCGACCATGCGTTCAAAGTTCTTCAGTACGAAATCGACGCCTTGTTGCAGGGTGATCCAGAACCGCGTCATCCGCATGTCTGTGATAGGCAGCGAGTCCGCACCTTCCGCCAGCAGCTTCTCAAAATACGGCACGACAGACCCGCGTGAGCCGACAACATTGCCATACCGAACGACAGAGAACCGGGTCGGGTTCTGGCCAGTCATATTGTTTGCCGCGACGAACAGCTTGTCCGACGCGAGCTTGGTCGCACCATAGAGATTAATCGGGTTTGCCGCTTTGTCTGTCGACAGCGCAATGACCTTTTCAACCTGGTTATCAATGGCCGCCAGAATCACATTCTCCGCACCATGAATATTGGTTTTGATGCATTCCATCGGATTGTATTCCGCCGCCGGCACCTGCTTCAGCGCCGCTGCGTGGATCACGAAATCAATGCCGTGCATCGCCTGGGACAAACGCTCCCGGTCACGCACGTCACCGATGAAGTAGCGCAGTTCAGAGGAGTTATATTGCTGCTGCATATCGAACTGCTTCAGCTCATCCCGAGAGTAGATAACGACCCGGGCGGGCTTATGCCGCGCCAGCAGATTTTTCACATACTTCTTGCCAAAGGAGCCTGTGCCCCCAGTGATCAAAATCGACTTGCCGTCAAACATTGCTCAAACCCTAAGCTCTAAACCTGTACCGGCCCTATTGTAGCGCCTTCAGATAGTCAATGATCGTCTGACGCAATGCTGTATCCTGAATGCCTTCAAACGCCATCGAAGTGCCAGGAATTGACGCTGCCGGGCTGGCCAGGAATGCATCCAGCGCCGCGTCATCCCATACCCCACCGACCGCCGTCAGCGCATCAGAATATTGCCCGCCGGGGAGGCTTGCCTTCGCCCGCTCATGGACCCCCCAGAGCGATATCCGGTCCGGTCCGGCGATGCCCGGATCAAGGTCATGGCAGGCGCGGCATTGTTCTATCGTATCCTGGGCGTCCTCGGGCAATCTCGCCGCCAAGAGTTCCGATTGAGTAGGTGCCATATCCGCCATCAGGAACATTAGCTTGCCGCTGTCCGTCCAAAGCGCCACCCGGCCATCCTCCAGCATTTGGATATCCCGCAATCGGTCACCAATGCGGATTGGTTCGTCCAGAATGACCCGCCCTTCGCGAATATGCAGGCGGTGCAGCGTTTCCTGCTTAAGGCTGGCGACCATCAAATCCCCATCCCAAAGCGGCACAAAATCCTGAAGCTCAATCATATTGCTGATGCCGATGGATAGTGAATAGGCAAGCACCGGCAGACTATGGCCATCGTGCCGTCCCTGCTGCTGCCAAACGCAGGTTCCACAATCCCTACCATATGTGGCGACAGGCCAACCGTAATCGGCACCTTGACGGATCAGATTGACTTCATCACCACCAACAGGTCCGTGCTCTGTCGACCAGATGCGCCCATCATCAGCAATCACAAGACCCTGAGGGTTGCGATGGCCAGTAGAGAATATATTTGTGACACCATCCGCTGGATCAACGACATGCAGCTTGCCGTAGGAGTTTAATGGGTCAGCGGTGGTGATATCCCGCCTCACGCCGTCATTTTTGAAATCGCCGACGGTAAACAGAATGCGTCCGTCCGCCATCTCGATCATCCGCCCGCCCGCCTGATGGCCAGCGAAGGGTTTCCGCTTGATCCCGCTCAAGGGCATACAGGGCGTGGAACTGAACAGCGTCTGCCAAGGGCCAACCTTCGGCACGTCCCCAGCCATGAAATCCGCGATGACCAAATGCAGCTTCACGCAGTTCGCGGCGTCATCCCAGCGGGTATGGGTCGCTGCCAACCGCTTGCCATCACGCAGCAGCAGCAAATCATGCAGCCGCATGCCGAGGCCCGCATAACCGACATTACGGCCGGGCTTAATGGCATAGCCTTCGGATATGGCGTGGGCCTCAAATTGAACTTGATTGGTGTCGAGGCTGATTTGCGTCGCGGTTAGCTTTGGCTCAACGCCGCGTTCGTCGAAAAAGTGGAAGCGACCGTTCCGCTCAGCGATCAGCATACCGCCTGGGATTGGTTGGATAGCGCCAGCGCCACTGACAAATTCATCGGCCATTGCAGCAATAGCGTGCGACCTGAGCTTCAACCGTAGGAGCGCCGTTTGGATCGCGGTTTCGGACTGAACCGGCTGCATGCTGGTCGCCAGCGGATTATACTTCACCAATAACCGCAGCTTATCGACGGTGAAAGTGCCCGTGTACACGAGCCCCGCGACGGCCAACATCGCGACGAAGCCGAGAAGGCCAAGTCCTGTCAGAATACGGCGTAAAAGACGGAACACTGGGTCAGGCGTCCTGGTTCTAGCGGGCTAACGTGCGCTCGGTTCTCACGCCCTCCCGCACCTGTCAACCCGTCAGACGGGTCGGTCGCCCTTAACTGTCACCCTGTAACCGGATCGCACATTCGGGAAATAATCCCACATGGCAATGTGCTGGACACAGCGGTTATCCCAGAATGCGATGGAATTCTTCTGCCACTTGAACCGGACCTGCCAATGGGGCCGGTTATTGTGGGCGTATAGAAATCGCAGAATTGCGTCCGCTTCGTCCCGTGGCAGGTCTTTGATGCCAACGGTGAAAACCGGGTTCACGAAGATCGCCTTCTTGCCGCTAACCGGGTGGGTGCGGATCAACGGATGTTCAGAACGCGGAAACACCCGGTCGTCTTTCCGACCATCCCGCTGCGCGCGGTCGTGGTAGTTTGGGTTGCCATCATGGATGGCGGTGAGCCCCTCCAAATAGTCTTTCATCTTGTCGGACAGTGCGTCATAGGCTGCATACATACTGGCAAATAGCGTATCGCCGCCTTCAGGCGGGATTGTATGCAAATGAAGGATCGAGCCCATTGGCGGTTCTGGATCGCAGGACACATCGGAATGCCAGCGCTCGCCCGCGATCTGCTTAGCGTTCTCATCCGCATGGATTGTCAGCACATCCGGGTGGCCTTCAGGGCCTGGGGCGGAGGGGTGAACATGCAGGTCGCCGAACTTCCGCCCGAAATCCTTGTGTTGATCCAGGGTGATGTCCTGGTCGCGGAAGAAGATCACCTGATGTTCGATCAACGCGTCGTGGATTTCAGAAAACGCTCGATTGCCCAACGGCTTCGATAGATCTACACCGTGAATTTCAGCGCCCAGCGTCGGCGTTACGGGGCGGACATCAATTTCCTCATAAGGCATCTGTCATCTCCTGCGGTCATGACTTCGTTGCCGAAAAGTCTGCGCCAACCATCAATCTGGGTCAAATGCCGCCAGTCGGCCTTGGCTGGAGAGCGTGACATAGGCTTGGCCGCGAGCATCAAAACAGATATTGGTCGGCAGCAAATCTGGCATCGGATAATAGGTGACACCGCCACTGGGCGAGACGCGCGTCAGGCCGTTCGGGATCGTGCCAATCCAAACATCGCCCACCACGTCAACGGCCAAACTATCAAACATATGATAGCCCGCAGGGTTCGCGAGCAGGCGCCCTGGTTGCCAGGGTGCGGGTCCTGGCGCGCGGTCAATCTTGCCGGGGCTGATGATATTAAACGCCCAAAGCCGGCCCGTCGGCGTTTCCGCCACATAGAGCGTCTCCCCATCTGGCGACAAGCCAATACCGTTCGGCCCTTCCATCGGCGCCCATACGCGATTGATATGGGAGCCATCTGCATTGGCATAATACACGCCGCCCCGGTCCCGGTCATATTTGCGAGCTTTGCCGTGGTCTGTGAAATAGAAGCCGCCTGCTGAATCAAACACCAGATCATTCGGCGCAATCAGCGGACGGCCATTACAGGCCCGGTAAAGCGTTTCGACGGCACCCGTCTTCAGATCAATCGCGTCAATCCACCCCGTCGCAGCGCCTTCTTCGCCGTGGCCCGGCAGGATGAGGCCATCGGAATAATGGAACGCCATGCCGCCATTATTGCAGATATATACCCGCCCATCTGGCCCAAGCGCCGCACCATTAGGCCCGCCGCCCGTATCCGCCAATGTGGAAACTACGCCATCGGCGCTGACCCGCGATACGCGCCCCGCCTCAATCTCAACAACCAGGAAGCTGCCATCAGCTAAAGCGACAGGACCTTCTGGGAAGCGGAGACCGGTCGCGATATCCCGCAGATTGGGCTCATTCAAAGGTCTCGCTCCTAAAAAACGTGCTCGTTGGCGTCGGCAAACCGACAATCGGGTTGGGACTTTCGATCTGAATTAAAGTGGGGCAGTTAAGGTCACGACATCCCGGCCTCCGGTTTATCCATATGTGCAAATCCCATATGCGGGGGTGCCAAACGGGCCGCCCAGGCGCGAGCCCTAGGGCGACAGCATTCGCGGCATCCGCCATTACGACCACCCGGCTTTCACCGCGAACGGTTTCGCGCGCAGGCGGGGTTGGCAGGAAGCCGCCATTTGCCAAATGAAACCCAGCCTCATGCACAAACCAATGTTTGGAGGGAACGCACCGAAGACTTGGCCGCCGGCGCACATCGCGCTGGGTTTGCGCGTAAGCCCATCCTGCCAGCCGGTAGGGCGGATCAGGAACGGTATCCATCATTCGACGAAGGTATTGAAGGCGCGTTTCATTCACCCGCGCTCTTGGCCGGGGCGCATACATCGCAAGATCAGGCGGGCCAAAGCGCACTGTATTCGCGCCACTGGCGACTTCCGTTTTCGCCATTGTGAAGCCCATATTCCTTAGGCTAACCATCAAATGGGTCGGCACAGTATAGCCTCGCAGCGGCAGAACAACTTCGGGGTTCCGGACCAGCAGCCCCTGGGCCATGGTCCGCAGTAACAACAGATCACGAGCGGTGTCTGCCTCTGTGCAGCCAATCGTTCTTTCACTTAGCGGCGATACAGCAATACCGGTTTGCTGCGGTTGATTGATAGCAAGCCGTCGATAGAAGACCTCCCACTGGATAAACAGGCTGTCCCCGCGCGGCGCGGCACCAGCGACAGGGTTGGCGCGCCATTCCCCGCTCGCCTGGTCGAAGACGGCGGTGACGCGATGCGCCCGCTCGCGGCCCGGCCAGTGGTGGCGGGCGAACTTCGCATCAACGCGGACAATACGGACGCCAGTATTGACGGACATTGGCAGAAAGCGCGCCTTTAAAACGCGCGGTTCATCATTGGTCCAATTGCCAGTTGCGTCCCGGATTTGCGGCGTTTGCGCGAATGCCGCTGTTTGCAGCGCCATGCCGAACAGGAATGCCCAAAAGCCAAGGATAAAACGTTGGGTCATGGATTATCTGCGTCCCAGCAAACACCAATACCCAACGCGCGCAATTCATGACGGGCGATTTCATTCTTTGTCATCGTGCGCGGAAATTCAGCAACAAATTCGATATAGCGCGGTGTTTTAAAGTAGGCGATGCGATCCCGGCACCACGCGACCAAGTCCTCTGGTGGAGGTTGCTCTGCACCTGCGACGACCTCCACATAGGCCTTGATATCTTCTTCGCCCAATTCGGATGGCACGCCTACAACACCGCAGTCCTGCACCGCTGGATGGGCGGTCATGGCTTTCTCGACCTCGAACGCCGAAACATTTTCACCCCGCCGACGGATCCAATGCGCCTCCCGCCCAACGAAATACACATAGCCATCTGCATCCAGATAGCCCAAGTCGCCGGAGTGATACCAAAGGTTTCCCCATGCTGCGATTGTCTCATCCGGCTTGTTGATATAGCGCTGCATCACGCTGTTCGGCACGGTGGGGCGGATCAATATCTGACCAGTTTCGCCGTAGGGCAGCGGGTTATCCTCATCATCAACAATGAGAAATTCCGCCCAGCCATGAGGCCGTCCACAAGAGCCCTGGCGACGGTCGTGCAGGCGCTCACTACACAGCAGCACGCCCATTTCCGTCATGGCATAGACTTCCAGCATTGGCGTGCCGAAGCGGGTCTCGAATTCCTCTTTCAGTTCCCGGCGCACCTGGCTTGCCGCGATGCCAACGCCGACGCGGGCTTTGTGTTGTTTGTCTAACGGCGATTCCGGTGCCAGTAGCAGCACGGACATCATCGTTCCCAATGGATCAAGGATAGTGGACCCGTATTTCCGCACAATCTCCCAGTATTTAGAGGCGCTGAACCAACGGTCCATAACCCCCGTCATGCCGCAGTAAAGCGGCCCCGTGACCCCAAATTGCTGGCCGCCGATATGGAAGAAATGCGAGTGCGCGTAGTGGACATCATCCTCCGTCGCATCCGCGATTTCTTGGTAACGCATGGCGGCGGCAATGTAATACAGATGCGGTGCCAGCACGCCCTTCGGCATAGAGGTGGAGCCGCCGGTGTAGACGATGCAAACGGGGTCCGTCATGCCAACGTCGGCGTCAGGCAGTGTTTCGTCGCCTTCAATCAATCCATCCAGAAGGGCTGCCCCTGGCACACATGCGGGGTCGCCATGAACGAAGACCTCTGGCGTGATTTCTAGGCTGGGCAAGGCGTCGTTGAATACGGATGCCAATTCCTCATCAACAACGAACAGTTTCGCACCCGTGTCGTTCAAGCTGTATGCCAGATCATCTTTGGCCAGTGACACATTGAGAGAAGCGTAGACAGCACCAATCTTAGCGCAGCCGAACCAGAGCAAAGCCTGCTCGACCGCGTTGTACATAAAGGCCGCGACCACATCGCCTTTGACCAACCCCCTGGCCAACAACTGGTTGGCGACACGGTTGGAGAGCCGGTCCGCATCCGCATATGTCAGCACTTCATCCCGGCAGATCAGCAGCGGCTTGTCGCCATATGCTGCCCGCACGACGACCAGGTCACGGAGCGTCGTTGCATGGGGCGTTTGGCCGAGGATCTCCACCATTTGACGAGACCTGTCAGCCGGCCTTCTGAATTGCGCGGACTTTCTGATAGCCGTCGCGCGCCAGCGAGGCTTTCAGCCATTTTTCCATGTTTGGGTAGGGCGAGAGATCAAGCCGCGCCGTCGCCGCCCAAGCCAACACGCTGGCAACGTTCAGGTCTGCAATGGTGAAGCGCCCGCCCATCAAATAATCCTGGCTCGCCAAATGCCCATCAAGCACTTTGAAGGGCCGCGCCAGCTCCTCCATGCATTCCGCGACGATCGCCGGGTCTTTCTCGTAGCCCATCACGCCGAGACTGTGGAACAGGGCGCGGAGCAGCGGCTTTTCCGTTTCCGTCATCGCCCAGAGCGACCATTGCTCGCTCGTGGCACCTTCAGCCAGGCTTTTTGGCGCTAAGTCACTGCCAGATTTCATGGCGATATAGCTGTTGATCGCCAAGCTTTCGAACAGCACCAGATCGCCATCGACAAGGGCAGGAATACGGCCATTGGGATTGATCGCGAGGAATTCAGGCGTGCCGGTGTCCTTCCGCATCACCACATCAACGCGTTCGTAAGGTAGGCCGGTTTCTTCAAATGCCCAGATATTGCGGGCGGCGCGGCTGCCGGGAATGCCGTAGAGCTTCATGGTCATGGGTCAGGCTTTCAATATGTGCGGGCCAATGGGTTCAGGTTTCTTCCGCTGCAAACTTCTTGCGGGCTTCCGCCAATGCAGCGCGGGCACCGGGCATGTGCGGGTTGATTTCAAGTGCGGCTTCAATCCAGCGGATAGCGCCTTCCCAGTCTTCCAGCGCCATGTAGATCATGCCAAGGCCGGAGAGCGCCCCGTAGTGACGAGGCTCTAGCTTCAGCACATGAGCGCAATCCGCGACGGAGCCTTCCAGGTCACCAGTGAAGAATTTCAGTGTGGCGCGCTTATTCCAGGCCTCTGCGAAGTCTGGATGGCGCTTGATCGCTTGATTAAAGGCACCCATTGCCACGTCAATCCGGCCCCGGCTCATGGCGGATGCGCCCAATGTCAGCAGCGATTCCGTGCGGTCGTCTTCATGGCGCAACCAAGCCTGCCAGATTTCACGATCAATCGCTTGGCCGGCATGGACATTCGGCGCCGCCTGCAATTGCTCGAACAGGCCATCCAATGCCGGATCATTCTGATCGGCAGCTGCATGCATCGGCACCAGCGTGATCGTAGCCAGAAGCGCGGCAAAAAGCGGAAATGTGCGCGTTAGATATCCCATGGCGACCATTCTGGCGCCATTTTGGGCGTTACGCCAAGAGAAACTCAGCGCCGCATTCTTCGGCGACTGCGCGGGTTTCTTCAATCAGCATATCGGCGACGGGGATGCCAAGGCGTCTGCGCTCCGCCGTTTCCTTCACTTCAGGATCGCCCGCCACCATGACCGGTTTCGATGGGTCCGCTGGCGGCGTGGCCCGAAGCATGTCCATCATTCGGTCCATATCGCCCTCAAATTCGCCATCGGCGCGGACAAGGCTTGGGTCTATCGCGAAGAAGAAATGGCCAACGTCATAGTCGGTATGTTTGGGGCGGCCTTCGTCGTCAACACCGTCCGCCCAGGCACCTGTCAACACAGCACACAGAATTTCGACCATCGTGCCAAGGCCGTAGCCTTTGTGACCGCCGCGCTCACGGTCACCACCGAGCGGCAGTTGGCGCCGGGCGGCGTGGGCGATATCGGCATTCGTGGTGGATTGGCCATCCTCATCCAACGCCCAGCCTTCCGGGATTGCTTTGCCCAAACGCTTGGAGATTGTGAGCTTGCCGAACGCCACTGTCGTCGTCGCCATATCAAGCGAGAATGGCGGGTTCTTGGTGGCAGGAGCCGCGAACGCAATTGGGTTCGTGCCTAACATGGCTTCCCGCCCGAATGTTGGCACCATGGCGGCACCGGGAGCATTCGTCATGGCCATGCCGACCATGCCCATCTCTGCGGCCATGCGGCTGTAATATCCAGCCGCCCCGAAGTGATTGGAATTGCGCACGCCAACAGCCGCAACGCCGCACGCTCGTGCTTTCTCAACCGCGAGCTTCATCGCCATGACCGAAGGCGGATGGCCGATGGAACGGTCTGCATCAATCAGCGCCACCGCCGGTTTCTCACGCACGATTTTGAGGTCCGGCTGCATATTCATAATGCCGCGCCGGCGCCGGTCCGCGTATGACGGCAGCATGCCAAGGCCGTGGCTATCTACACCAGAAAGGTCTGTCGCAACCATGACCTCGACCGTCGTGGCGATACGGTCTGCGGCCATGCCCCAGGTCCGGAATACGGCTTCAAGCTGACGGCGGATAACATCCGCCGGAATGCGCTTCACACCGGCCATGGGTTTGTTCCTTCGGATATCGGTTCATTTTCCACAGTCCTCCCCCCTCGCCCTGATCCCTCGCCCTGTGCAAGGGGGAGAAGGGGGGAAGGCCGCAGAAAGTGAGAGAAGTCTTAGTGGCTAATTTTAGGCTCAAGCGTTTTGGCCTGTTCAACCCACTTGGTCACCTGGCTTTCAGACGGGGTTTGGCGCGTCAGCTTCTTGGCCTCGTTCACCTCTTTCATCTTGGCAGCAAGGTTATCCGGAAGGCGCATTTTCAGCTCTTTGACGGTATCGACACCAGCAGCTTCCAGTAGCTCTGAATATTCTTCACCAACGCCGCTAATGCGCATTAGATCAGCCATGTTCGCCCATTTCAGCAGCTGCGATTCCGTGAGGCCAGTGTCGCCAGCCATGGCTTTGCGGCCTTTTTTGTCAGCGCACTTATCAAGCAGATCATCGGTCGTGTTGATGCCAGCCTTGCCAAGCGTCTCGCCGTATTTTGGGCCAATGCCTTCGATTTCAGTAATTTTGTAGGCCATGTTTCGCCTCCCTCATTGATTGGTTATGCGTGTTTGCTGCACGCTTCCCCAAAAAATGCAGCGCTCATGGACACTTTTTCTAAGGCGCATTCCGCCGTGGGGCAAGCAGTTAGCGGTTATTCGCTGCCTTCCCGAAGCTCCACCCGCCGAATTTTGCCGGATATCGTTTTCGGCAATTCGCTTACGAATTCGATGACCCGCGGATATTTGTAGGGTGCCGTCAGGTCCTTGCAGAAGTCCTGAATTTCTTCCGCCAAAGCCGGGCTGCCATTCCGGCCATCCGCCAGAATAATGAACGCTTTGACGACCTGCCCTCGCGTCGGGTCAGGGTGGCCGACAACAGCACTTTCCATGACGGCAGGGTGTTCTAGCAGCGCCGATTCCACCTCGAACGGGCTGATGCGATAACCGGCGGAGGAAATCAGATCATCCGCCCGGCCGACGAACCAAAGATAGCCATCCGCATCCTTCCGGGCCGTATCGCCGGTATAGTACCAACCGTTGCGGAAGGCATCGCGATCAACGCCACCATCAGATTTCAAATACCCGTTGAACAAGCCCGGCGGCCAAGCCCCGCCCGTTTCGGTGCGAACGGCGATGTGACCGACCTCTTCCGGCGCCAAGCGGTTGCCATCATCATCCACAACATCGATATCGAAACCAGGCACTGGCTGGCCCATAGAGCCAAACTTGGTCTCCTGGCCTGGGAAGTTCGCAACAATATTAATTGTTTCCGTCTGGCCATATCCATCCGCAATGACGGTCCCGGTATGGGTCTCCCAATAGCGGATGACTTCCGGGTTCAGCGGCTCGCCCGCACTCAGGCAGCGGCAGAGGCTGGAAACGTCATATTGCGACAAATCCTGCTGCGCGAATAGGCGATAGACCGTGGGCGGGGCGCAGAAGGTGGTCACCTGCAGGTCTTTGATCATGTTCAGATGCTGGTCCACATCGAAGCCCTTGCCGTCGAACAGCACAATCGTGCAGCCCAGCAGCAATTGCGGGAACAACATGCCCCATGCGGCTTTGGCCCAGCCCGTATCTGTCAGCGTCCAGTGGATGTCGTCTTCGGTCAGATCCATCCAGAACAGGCCGGTAGCGGCGTGGGCCAGCCCATAGCCAAAGTCACGCGGCACCATCTTGGGCAGCGCTGTCGTACCAGACGTAAAATACGCCATCATCATGTCTGTAGATTTGAACGGCCCGCAGTCCGCCTGGCTGATCTCTGGGCTTTCTGCTGCGCAAATTTCAGCGAAATTCAGCCATCCGTCCCGCGCATCGCCTATGACGATTTTGTGGGCGAGCGTCGGGCATTCCGCCAGCACGGCCTCAACCTTTTCGCAGTGCTCTTCCGTCACGATCACCGCTTTGGCACCAGACTGGTTGATCCGGTAGGCAATGTCTTTCGCCGTTAGCAGATTGGTGCCGGGCATAGAGACGACGCCAAGCTTCATGCAGCCGAACAGCACCCCGTACCATTCCGAAATCCGCCCAATCACCACACAGGCGAAATCACCCTTGGCCAGGCCAAGCCGCTTCAGCCCATTGGCAAACTGGCCGGATTGGCGTGACAGGTCGGAATAAGAGACATCACCGTTACGCGCACCATCCGGGCCAACAGCAATCAACGCAGTTTTGTCGTGCTTAGCGCCGCGCACGTCGATCACGTCATAGGCGAAGTTGAACATCTCAGGCATGACATTGCGGTAGTCATTCCGCGCCACGGTGTAGTCACGAATAACGCTATCAGTCCCAAACATCAGCTGTTCCCTGCAATCAACGGCTACGTCAAACCTAGCGGATGCGCGTCCATCGCGAAACACGCAATCGCTCGCTTGCTACGCCATCCCATCACACACTATCGTATAAGTTGGGCGTGCGGTTTTGGGCAAAACCAAAGGGGTATCCAGCCAATGACAGAAAGTGCATTCATCGCGCCGAAACTGACAATGCGCGTTGGTGTCATAGGGCATCTGGCAGCCGGGCTGGATGGGCATGATCAGTCGCAATTATCGAAGCATTTAGTCAGTATTCTGCAGCTGATCAAAGACAAAACCACATCATACCAAGACCAGAATAACGAGGCTTCACAATTTACCAGAGCTTATCAATCTGGCGAACCTCAACTGCGGCTGATCACAAACTTGGCAGAGGGCGCATCGATGCTGGGCGTGGCAGCCGCCCGCAGTGTTGGTTATGGCATTCACGCCTTCCTTCCATCCGCATCAAACCCTTTTCAAGAATATTCAGCCGCGGACGAGCAGCTGGAGTCACACTTCTCGCTCAATCTGGACAAGGCGATGCGGAAAGGCGGGGCAGAGAGACGAGACGCCTTCCGCCAATCCGCATATCTTATGCTGGCCCATATCGACGTGCTGATCGCAATCTGGAGTGGCGAGGGTGCAAACACCGAAGCTGGCTCCACGACGGACACTATTGCAGAAGCGCAAAGGCGTTGTGCCGAAATCATCTGGATAACGCCGGACGGCAACACACGCCGCTACACGAACACAGACCCGCCGGAGCGCGCCTGGGACAGCGACGCCTGGGACGAAATTAGTATCAGTTTTGAGCAGGACGCCCAACGCCTGCAACTGGATGCCACCCTCCAAGCTATCCTTAAGCCACCGCCATTCAAACTTTCGGGCGCGAAGCCGGATGCAAAAGATGCGGCACATGCTGAGAAAAAGCATGAAGGCCTTCTCTTAGGTGACTTTGAGGCTTGCCGGACCATGATTCCGCAATGGGCCTGTTTTTACAGCAAACTGATCTGGTTCCTTAACCTCAAAAGCCATGAACACAAAACCGTTGGCGTGGAGAAAGCGTTTGAGGAAGCAGAGCTTTGGGGCGATAGCATCGGTCTAGCCGGAACAGTCGGCGGCGAGCCGTTTAAACAGAGCATCACTGAAAGCTTGAAAGAGCGGTGGGAGCGGGCAGACGCTGCAGCTATTCGCTATGCCAACCTATACCGAAGCGCCTTTGTCTATAACTTTCTGATGTCCGCTGTTGCAGTGGTCACCGGGCTTTTGGTGCTGATCGTCGGTGATAAGTCAAACGAACCCTTTTTCAAAGCATGCTTCGCCGGTGCAGAGATCGCAATTCTTGCGTCCATCCTCTTCGTGGCATGGCTCGGCAACAAAAACAGATGGCATGAAAAATGGCTTGCTTGTCGCAGTATCGCTGAAATTCTGCGTCCAAGTCGTTTGCCGTTTATGACGGGTGGAGCGCCTTACCGACGCTCAAGCCTTTCAGGCGATTCAGCAGCAGACAGGCAGGAAGAATGGCAAGCATGGTACATCAGGGCCAGCCTCAGAGAGATACCACTGCCGAATGGAGGCATTACCGATAGCGAACTTCGGAAAAGTATAGAAATTTCAATCAAAGAAGAACTCGGAGGCCAATATAATTATCATAAAGGTAATCAGAAAAAACTTGATACGGCTTACCACAATCTTGAGTGCTTGAGCGTTTCAATGCTGTTTTCAGCAATATTAGTAGCTACAGTATATATCGCATTATATCTTGTAGATTACGGCTGCAGGGCTGATCAATTGGAATGCATCACTGAAACTAAGTTCTCAAAATACTTCAAACCTTATGCAACTTTTTTCGCTGGCGCGCTTCCTGCTATTGGCGCTGCGCTATTCGGCATCCGGGCCATTGGCGATTTCAAGAGTTCAGCCCGGTTATCGGAGCGCATGCTGGTGCAGATTTTGGAGCTTCGCGAACGCCATGAAGATGTGCTGGAAAACCCATCTCGTATACGTTTGCGCGAACTTAACGCACGAACGACAATGGTTATGGCTGACGACACGTTGGTTTGGAACATGATCTTTAGCGAGCGGGAGCTTACGGCAGGCCCATGACATCCGACCACACTCTATGAAACTCCTCGGCAAGCCAGGAACAGCCGCATGGTATGTAAGCTTGGCGACGCTGGTAGCCATCGTCGCGCTCGGGACATGGGGTTTCTATCGCTATGATATGGCCTTTGGTGCGCCGCAGTCGTTATCGCAGAATTTCTTTGACGCGCTAATTCTGTTCAGCCTTGAGACGGAACTCCGCCACGAAGATGCCGACGGCCACTTCCTGCCTTGGCAAATTCATTTGGCGCGCGTTAGCGTCGTACTGCTGTATCTGATGGTCGCGGCAGCCGCTATCGGTGCCACTGTCCGAACGGATTTCAGGCGCTGGCGCGCGCGATCATTGCGCGGTCATGTCATTATCACCGGCCTGAATCCAGGCGTGCGCGCGCTGGCAGCGCACCTGCTGAAATCTGGCCGCAACGTCATTCTATTAGCCCCAGAGACTGACGATGATTTAAGCGCTTCTGGTGCCGTCGTGTTTGAACGCGCCGCGCCGGATGAAGCCGCATTCGTCTTGGCTGGTATCGATCGTGCGGCCCAAATCATCATTGCTGGTGAAAACGACGCGGCCAACCTAGACGCCATGGCGGCTGCCGAAGCCGCGGTCGTCAAATCCGGCCGGTCGGATTCTGTCGTCGAAGTTTGGGCGCGAATTTCTGATCCGCCGCTCTATCAGCGTATGGCTGCTGAACGGCGCAATCTTGCAGCCGCTCCAAATCTCCGCGTGACCCTGCTGAACGAAAAATATCTCGCACTCCGCAAAGTCTTCAACACACATCCGTTTGAGCTGGCGGCGGCTGTGCATGGTGCCGAACGGCCACACTTCCTTTGCCTTGGCTTTGGGCGCATGGGTGCCAGTACCGTCCTGCACATCCTAAAATCCTGTATCTATGACCCCATCACGCCGGTTATGATCTCAATCATTGACCAGGACGCAGACGCCGCCGGTGCCACCTTCCGCGAGGCCAACCCGTGGGCAGATGATTTCGCGGACATAACATTCATCGAAGCTGCATTGACAGGCAAAGGCCAGGAGACCGCATTCAACACTGCATTTGCCCAAACACCACCGCCAACTGCTGCATTCATCGCACTTGGTGGTGACGAAGCGTCCTTAGCGGCTTGCATATCTCTCACGGATTTTCTGAAGCGTAGCAAGCGCGCGATCCCCCATGTATTTCTGCGCCAGCGCGCGGCAGCCAATCCGCTTGGTGTGCAGCGGATGACAGAATTGTTCGGCGCTGACATTGCGGTCGTGCGCACATTTGGCGCGGCCCAGGACGTCTGGGCGGATGGCGATGTATTGCGGGATGCGGGAGACCGGTTGGCCCGCGCAATCCACGAACGGTTTTTGGCGGAATATGGTGCCAACGCCAATCCTGCCACCGCAAAGCCCTGGACCGCCCTTGGCGAGCAATACCGGAATGCAAACCGTGCCCAAGCAGACCATATCGCTGCCAAGCTTCGGTTGGCCGAATGCTCCATTGGGCCGGATGCAACGGCCACAGCACCGTTCACACTGCAGGAGGTCGAGCACCTGGTCGCGATTGAGCATCGGCGCTGGATGGCAGAGCGTTTGGCGGCTGGATGGCGGCTTGGTCCACGCGTGGACCGGCACCGGACCCATCCCAATCTTGTCCCTTTTGCTGCACTGGATGAAGACACCAAAGCAAAAGACCGCTCAACGGTGCATGAAATTGCTGGCCATCTGGGTGCGCTCGGGCAAGGTATACGGCGGGATCGGCGCGTTGCACTCCGGGCCAGAACCGGGCTGGCGGAACTAGAAGCAATTGCCGCCGCGCATCCGGGCGAACGGGTCGTTATATTCAGTGCCGGGCTGTTGACGGAACACCGCAAGGCTGTTCGCCATATGCTGGACCACGATTTAGCAGACTTCGTCGCCATCCCGCTTTGCAATGATGGCCTCTCACTCACCGATGCGCTGCCGGCCGAAGCTGAGCGCGACCTCAGGGATATTACCGCCCGCGCCCGGTACAGCTTACTGCTGGATCTCGGGCCAAACTTTGACGCGCCCGCAGATGATGGTGCCGCCATCATCGCCGCGACCGATGCTGCCGCTACACTTTTGGCCGACCGGGTGCCGGGGGCTGAATTGCTTTAAAGCGGTTCCGCCAGCGTCACGATGCCGTCGTCTACAGTGAATTTGCAGCGATCCAGTACATCGCCAACGCAGGGCCCATCGATGCAGAGGCCTGTGTCTGGCTCAAAGCTGGCACCGTGGGTGGCGCAGAAGATGTATGCGCCGCTGCGGTCAAAAAATCTGTCTGGGATCCAATCGAGCGGCGTGCCTGCATGGGGGCAGCGATTGCGGTAGACAATGGTTTCGCCCTTCCAGCGCAGCACCACGAATTTCCGCATTTTAGCGCCGTCCCGAATGGTAACGCCGCGGGCGTCATCCTCTGGAACGTCAGCCAGTGCCATCAGCGCCATGCCTTCAAAGCTCATGGTTTGACCCCGCCCATTTCGCAGAGCGCCGCCCAATGTTCATCCGATATCGGCACGACCGATAGGCGTGATTGGCGGACCAACGCTAAGTCTTCGAACCGGTCATCAGCCTTAATATCTGCCAGCGTCACGGGCGTCTTAAAGGGCTTCACGGCTGAAATTCCGACCATGCCGAACTTGCCACTTGCATCCGAAGGGTCAGGATGGAATTCCTTCGCCACCTTTACGATGCCGACAATCTGCTTCTCTTTGACGGAGTGATAAAAGAAGCCTTCATCGCCGATCTTCATCGCGCGCATATTGTTGCAGGCTTGGTGGTTTCGCACGCCATCCCAGCCTTCAATGTCCGTACTCATCTGATCGTCCCAGGACCATGTCCCGGGCTCGGTCTTGAACAGCCAATAGGCCATCGCGTACCTCCTCTGATATGCAGTACAGAAAGCGCGAGTGCTGGCGCGCCGTCAACAGGGTTTGGATTGAGACATGACAAGCGGCGAAAATGCAGCGGCCAAAATTGTACGCAAAGCGGCGGACGGCGCGTTGAAAGTCGCCGTTGTCGGCTTGGGCTATGTGGGATTACCGCTGGCGCTGGCCTTCGCGGCCAGGGGCATCAACGTGCTTGGCCTGGATATTGATCCCGCAAAGCCGAAGCGCCTGCTTGCGGGTGAGAGCTATTTGACGACAGCACCAGCGACAGCCGTCCAAGCCGCCAATGCAAGCGGATGCTTCGACGCCTCCACCGATATGGCCCGCGCGAATGAGGCAGACGCCGTGCTGATCGCCGTTCCAACCCCACTCGCCGCCGGGCGCCAGCCGGATATGTGCTTTGTCGAACGAACCGTGGAAAGCCTAGCACGACATTTAGCACCGGGCGCGCTGCTCAGCCTTGAATCTACGGTTTATCCGGGTGCGACGCGGGAATGCGTACTGCCGATCCTGGAGGCTGCAGGCGTGATCCCAGGCCAGGACATTCTGGTCGCCTACGCGCCAGAACGGGAAGATCCTGGCAATGCAAATTTCGGCATTTCGGACATTCCAAAAGTGCTTGCAGGGTTAGACGATGCATCGCTGAAAGCAGCGGAGGCGGTCTACGGCCTCGTCTCACCGAAGCTGACGCCGGTATCTTCACTAGAGGCGGCGGAGGCCACGAAGATCACGGAAAACGTATTCCGCGCCGTCAATATCGCACTCGTGAATGAATTGAAGGGCGTCTATGCGGCCATGGGCGTGGATGTGTTTGAAGTGGTGGATGCGGCTGCGACCAAGCCCTTCGGCTACATGCCGTTCTATCCAGGTCCAGGCCTTGGCGGACACTGCATTCCGATCGATCCGTTTTATCTGGCTTGGCGGGCGGAAGCGCTTGGCCTGCCAACGCGCTTTGTTGAACTGGCAGGCGAAATCAATGCGGCCCAACCTGCAGGCGTTATCACGGCGCTGGCAGAGGCGCTTAGCCAGAAAAGTAGACTGGCACTCAATGGCGCACGGGTGCTGGTGTTGGGGGTCGCGTATAAAAAGAACGTCAACGACATCCGCGAAAGCCCCGGCCTGGAAATTCTGGACCTGCTGCAAGCTAGGGGTGCTGAAGCCGCTTATCACGATCCCTTCGTACCGGAGATCGGCAAGACCCGCAGGCACCCAAATCTCGCTGGCATGCACTCAACACCGCTAGATGATCTATCGCATTTCGACGCTGCTCTCGTCATCGCTGACCACACAGACGTCGACTACCGGCGCATCGCCAAAACCATCCCGGTCGTTGTCGATTCGCGTGGCATTTATCGCCAATGGCCAGAATTGACGCCGAAAATTACACGTGCCTAGCCAAAAAGCGTGAGCACGCCGGTGTAGCCGTAGATACGGTCGTGGGCGATTTCGCCATTGGCGAAGAAGCCGACAACGGGGCAGTCGCCACCAATAGCTGCATGCAGGATCGCGAGTTCCTGGTCGCCGGGGCCAAAGAGGTTCGGGCCACGGGCGAGGCACGATACATAGAGCGCACCACGCGGCGGGCGGCCCAAGCGGCGGCGGGCGTCTTTGGCCATGCGGTTTAGGTCTTCGGCGGCGCTCGTACGATCGCGGCGGCAGAACATGGCGCGATCACCGTCTGCCACGGCCTCAGAAATGCCAATGAGGCCACGTTGCACATCAATACCAGTCAGATTGCGGACCAGATAATCTTCCCGGTCCGCACCTGCGATCGGCAGCGCTATGTGAATATCACGCAGCGCTTCCCGCAGATCAGCCACATCAGGCTCTGCTGACAGGCCAAGCTCCGCCAGGAGCACGCTCATGGCAGGCGTATCGTCCAACCGGCCAATAACGCCGTCGCCTTCGACCGTGACTGTGCGGGCCGGGCCAATCGGTCGGCAACCCTGGCTAACCCCTGTCGCAACGCCGCTTTCAAGCGCCACCAATGCGCCGCCTACCGCTCGTGCTGCAAGGCCAGCAGTCGCGGCGATGGGCATAGCTTCCCGGCCCGAGGCCAAGCCGCCCACGAGATACAGTCCGCCAGCTTCTGCAAATACGCCCGGCAATGAGCCAAGGCCCTGGCCCAGCGGATCACCCGTCGGGTCCATGTGGATAATGCCAAGTGCTGCACCTGCATCCTCAGAGAAACTTGCGGCCTGCTCTGCCGCCACTTCAAAGCTTGCAGCGTCGGTGATTGGGCCGTAAGGCTGGACGGCGTCATCGGGCAGGTCCAGCAGCATCACGGCGAGTGCCGGGCTTTCGAACAGCTCTTTCCGCCCTGCAATCACGCCAAGGGCTGCCGCACCCGTCCATTCCGCGACGCCCGTGGCGCTGGAGAGGATTTCAACAACGGCGTCCATATCACCCGCAAACAGGTGCGAGATATACAGCAGGCCAAGCTTGGGGCGCGGGCCCTGCCGCATCTGGCCGACAAGCTCCTGGGCTACTGCACGGGCCGCTACAGCGGCGTTATCAGCTTCAGACCAAGCGAAAGGAAACGGGGTTGCGTCGCTCATCGAAGCGGCTTTCTGCGCAGAAGTTTCAGAATATCTGGGAGGATGCGTTGCACGATAACGGCCACACCTTTGACGTTCGGATGAATGCCGTCCGGCTGGTTAAGCTCCGGCTGGAGCGCCACGCCTTCTAGGAAAAACGGATATAATGCGACAGCTACACCGCCGGAAATATCGCCGTAGATATCATCGAACTCATCGGCATAATCATCCCCAAAATTTCGGGGCGCACGCATGCCTGCAAGCAGAACAGGCACATGCGCCCGTTCCAGCGAGTCCAAGATACGTTGGAGGTTTTTCTTCGTTTCTTTCGGGTTTACGCCGCGCAGTGCATCATTGGCGCCAAGTTCCACCAATGCATGGGTTGGCCGTTCTGTCAGCGACCATCCAATTCGCGCGCTGCCCCCGGCTGATGTATCCCCAGATACGCCGCCATCTATAAGTACAACCTCATGCCCGGCGTCTTTCAACGCTTGATCAAGCTGGGCTATAAACCCGGCCTCTCGCGGTAAGCCATAGCCCGCGACCAAGCTGTCGCCGAAGATTAGAAGGCGCTTCTGTTGGGCGGCGGCGGGGGTCGCCAATACGGCAGCCAAAACCAGCGCGAAAAGCGCTATGTTGAAAACACGATGCGACGCGCCATATCCAGACGCATTACCCACCCATCTTTTCAGGCCCAGGAATTTCATACCAAACATGCCGGACCTCGCCATTGATTTGCAGGACGTACGTCTAAACTTGGAAAGCGACGCAGGAGAGGTCAATGTCTTACGCGGCGTTAATTTTAAGGTAAACGCCGGAGAGACCGTTTCGCTGGTCGGCCCGTCCGGTTCTGGCAAGTCATCCTTGCTGCTGGTGACAGCTGGTTTAGAGCCCGCAACATCAGGCCAGGTCCATGTCGGCGGGCGCGACCTCACTGTGCTTGGCGAGGATGCCCGCGCCCGCTTTCGCCGGGAACGCATCGGGTTCGTATTCCAAGCCTTCCACCTGATCCCATCAATGACCGCGCTGGAGAATATTGCGACACCGCTTGAGCTTGCTGGCCGCTGGGACGCCCATGACCGCGCCGCCGCAGCCCTAGCAGATGTCGGGTTGAGCGAGCGCGCTGGCCATTTGCCAAGTCAGCTTTCCGGCGGTGAACAACAACGCGTGGCCATTGCACGCGCCTTCGCAGGGGACGCAGATATTCTATTAGCGGATGAGCCCACTGGTAATTTGGACGGTGAAACAGGGGCCGCAATCGTCGAGCTTATGTTCGCGCAAGCCGCAATAAAAAAGGCGGCCTTATTACTGGTCACCCACGACACTGCCCTCGCAGCCCGTTGCACACGGCAATTCCGTATGGCTGATGGTCAAGTGAGCGAGGCATGAGCGGCCAGCAAGCACCAAGCGATGCCGCAAAGGATTGGCGCTCGGCCTGGACAATTGCGCGCCGTGAGTTGCGGGATGGCTTAGGGCGCGGGCTCGCAGGCTTCAGAATTTTTATCGCGTGCCTGGCTCTCGGCGTTGCGGCCATTGCCGCCGTGGGTGCCACGCGTACGGCGGTTGAAGATGGCATCGCCCGAGATGCACAACGCTTGGCCGGGAGTGATCTGGAGGCGCGGCTGCTCTATCGCGAGGCCAACCAGGAACAGCAGGACTACATAAAGTCCCTCGGCCGCTTCACTCGGATAGCGGAAATGCGCAGCATGGCGTTGGTTGGTGAGAGACGGCAGCTGGCATCATTGAAAGCCGTAGACGGGGGCTATCCGCTATATGGCGGGTTGACGCTCTCTCCCGACATTCCGGCAGAACAGGCCCTGGCTCAGGCAGATGGAGCATTTGGTGCCGCCGTTGAACAGGCATTCCTGGATGCTACCGGCCTCAAAGTCGGTGACCAGTTCCGACTGAACAAAACCAATCTCATTGTCCGCGCCATCATCACCGAAGAAGCGGACCGGGGCGTTGGCCTTCTCTCACTCGGGCCACGGGTGTTGGTCTCCCACGAAGCGTTGGATGCAGCAGGGTTGGCTGTGCAGGGCGCGCTGGTAACGTGGCGCTATCGGGTGGCGTTGCCGCCAGGGCAGAGCGCAGATGCCGCCAGGGATGCCCTCAAAGCCGCGTTCGATGATCCGGGCTGGCGGCTCCGCACGGCTGCAGAAGCAGCACCGACGCTCCGGCGGATGATCGAGCGCCTCAGCTTGTTCTTGACCTTGGCGAGTTTGGCCGCATTGCTGGTTGGCGGTGTGGGTGCTGCCAATGCAGTTAAAGCTTATATGGACGGGCGGGCGCGGACGGCGGCAATCTTAAAGTGCCTTGGCGCACCGGCCCATGTGATTTTCCGGGCCTATCTGATGCAGATCGCGTTGATCGCTGCATTCGCATCCATCCTAGGTGCCGTAATCGGCGGGCTCACCCCCATGGCTTTGACCGGTCTACTGGCTGATATACTGGGCGTGCGGCTGGCGGCGACGCCCGCCTTTGCCTCCATGGGCCTAGCCGCTTTGTTCGGCCTCGTGACCGCATTCGTCTTTGCACTTTGGCCGCTCGCAGCGGCTGAGCGCTTGCCTGCAGCCCGCCTGATCGGCGCTGCCGCACTTGGCATCTCTGGCATTCGCCCGGCGCGCGGCAGGCTTTGGCTGCTTGCGCTCGGCGCAATTGCGCTTGCGGCATTGGCCGTGCTGACAGCGGCGGACAAAATGGTCGCCGCAGCTTTTGTAGCAGGCGCGCTGATGGCGACGCTCCTGTTCCTTGGTTGCGCAACACTATTGATCCGCGCGGCCCACCGGATGCCGCGTCGAGGCGGACCGTTATTCAGATTGGCGATGTCGGGCATTGCCCGCCCCGGCGCGCCAACGCTTTCCATCGCTCTATCGCTGGGGCTTGGTCTGGCAGCACTAACGGCTGTCACCATGACGGAAGCCGCGTTCTCCAGCCGCCTGGATCGCACGGTCGCGACCAAAGCGCCGACATTCTTTTTCATCGACATACAGCCGCAACAACTGGAGCCTTTTCGCGCCATCCTGAAAGACCTCCCCGGCGTTACCCTCGACGGTGAGGCACCAATGCTGCGCGCGCGAATTACCCACATCAACGGCGTTCCCGCCGCCGAAGCTGCCATCACGGATGACACGCGCTGGGCCATACGGAACGAGCGCGGGCTGACCTTCGCCGCCGAACCACCAGCAGCGACCCCCATTGTTGCGGGTGAATGGTGGCCCGCGGACTACCAGGGCAAGCCGCTGGTTTCGTTTGATGCCGCCATTGCGAAAGGCTTCGGCATTGGCCTTGGCGACACGCTGACCTTCAATGTACTTGGACGCGCGATCACCGCAGAGATCGCCAGCCTGCGCCAGCTCGATTATTCCAGCTTCGCCATGAATTTCTCAACGATCCTTGATCCCGCCACCTTGAAACCGGCCCCGCACACCATTCTGGCGACAGCATCCGCAACGCCAGAAATGGAAGCTGAGACAACCCGCCGTGTCACTGATGCGCTGCCGAACGTCACTGTCATCCGCGTCAAGGATGCCGTCGTGATCGCCCGTCGAATACTGGACCGGGTTGGCGGGGCCCTTGCCGCCGTGGCTGCAATGTCCGTTATCGCAGGCGCATTAACGCTCGCAGGCGCCGTCGCGGCTAGCCAACGCCGGCGGGTGTATGAGGCGGCCTTGCTGAAAACTGCGGGGGCAACCCGCGCGCAAATCATCATTGCGCAGGGGATTGAGTTCGCGCTGATCGGCCTTGTCACAGCCATGCTGGCTGTTGGCATTGGCGCGCTTGGGGCCTGGGCGATTGTGACCTTTCTGCTGCAGACGGATTTCGTATTCTCCGTCCCAGCCGCCGCAATTCCGGCTGGATTGGCCTTGGCGCTTGCAGTGTCCACAGGCGCATTTGGCGTTTGGCGCGCGTTGCGATTGCCCGCAGGACCGATGCTGCGCAACGCATGAGTGTGCGTGCTGAACATTTCGCCTTATTCCCGCCTTCGAATTTTGGCTAAGATTATGCATCAACGTTTGGGGAAAAGACTTTGAGCCGGAAATTCATTGCAATCGCTGCACTTGGTCTTGCCTTCAGTATCGGCGCAATCGCACCCGCCATCGCCCAGCAAGGCAAGCCCGCCAGCAGGGAAGAAACCGCCGCAGCAATCTGCATGCTCGCACCCATGACGGCGGAAAAGCGGCTTGAAGCTTGCGACTACATCATCGAAAGCGGTTCGGTGAACGGCAATGCGCTGGCCGTGGCGTTGATCGGCAAGACCAACGCCTATCTTGAGATGAAAGAGGACGAAAAAGCGCTCGCAGCCGCCACTAAAGCAATCGCCGCAGCGCCGAACTTGCCGCTCCCCCACGTGACACGCGCCGCCATCTATTCCCAGATGGATGAGCACCAGAAGGCCATCGCGGACGCGTCCCGCGGTATCGAATTGGACCGGCGCAACCCGGGTGGATACGCCATCCGCGCCGAGGCCTATATCGGCCAAAGAAACTATGCCTTTGCACTCGGCGATATCGATGAAGCGCTGACTGTGGCACCGAAATTCCCACAGCTACAATTGCTTCGCTCGATCACTCTGTTAGGGCTGGATAAAGATGATGAGGCGCTGAGCGCAGCCCGATCAGCGCTTCGCTTAAACCCGGAACTGGCAAGCGCGCACCTCGTTCGGTTCGATATATTCATGGACCGCAAGCAATATGCCCTCGCCGCCGCAGACGCCAATCGTGCAGCAGAGCTGGAGCCGAAGTTTTACGAAGCCCAGCATGCGGCCAGCACCGCCTATGCGCACGACGGCAAGTTCGAACGGTCTGTCGAAATCATGGACGTCCTGATCGCGAAAACACCCGATAGCGCCCAAGCCAGGAATGGCCGCTGCTGGGCACTTGCTCTCATGCCGGACCCGGAACGCGCGCTCCCAGATTGCCAGCTGGCAATCAAAAAAGACCCGAAGCATTTCCAAGCGCTTGATAGCCGCGCCTTCGTTTATTGGCAGACGGGACGGATCGAAGAAGCCCGTGCAGATTTGAAAGCAGCAAAGGAAATTGATCCAGATTTTTGGGATTGGGATAAGCGGGAAGAACGGTTTGTGACCGTACTCGCACGCCGATATCTTATCTCACTCGGCCACTATTCCGGCCCGATTGACGCCAATTTCGACGATATGACGCCAACCGAAGACGCTGTCAAAGCGTTCCAGAAACAGATCGGCGTGGCGCAAACCGGGAAAGCAAGCCTAGCGCTCGTAACCCGCATGGGCCGGGAACTCCGCTAGAGCATATTCGGCTGAGATTGGGTTAGTCGTCGAAGAAAACCAATGTACGGATTTCAATGCTTTCGCGGGGTCGTGCGTCTGTCGGCGCATTCGGGTCAGAGAAAGCGGAGTGCGCCGTGAAGCGGGCCCGGCCATCTTTGGCGCTGTCGAAGCATTTGATCAGGATCGCTTCGTCCGGCGTCTGCTTGGACAGATAGACCCAGTGATGCGCCTCTGAGTGCTGAACCAAAGTTGTCTCACCAACGCGGTCTGCATAGATCAGATCCTGCTCAACGAAATCCTTCGGCGGCACGCTCTTGGCGGAGGCGATTGCGAGCGGTGCATCTTCAACCGGATGGCCAATAGGACGCCACAAATTGACGATGGCGAAGCGGCCTTTCAGAAGCTCTTCCGCTTCATCACCCATAAGGTCCCGTACCCGCTGAGGCCCCGATTTCTCCGTGTAATCATTGTGGACACGGGCGACCGGAGTGCGATCTGCGCCCGGTATGGCTTGGCGGATCGTGTGGTCAAATGTGAGGACCCGCACGGCACCCGTCGCTTGGGCAACAATGGCCTCGCTTTGGGCGTAATAGGCCGTGCGGATCGCCTCTTCATCGGCAAAATTCTGAATGGCGGACGGGGCGTTCACGATGGCGAAGCCTTCAGCATCCAAAGTCTGCTGGCCATCAGTTTCCCGCAGATCATGCACCCGCATCTGGATCGGTGCGTAGATCGCGTTGGTTTCCAATTGGCCAGGCGCTAGAGCGTCCATACGGCGATAGGGTTTTTCGCCAGATGGGATTGGCTCAATATAGTTGAACGCAGCCTCAATAACGGTGCTGGCGGCGGATTGCTGGTGCGAAAATGCGGTGTCCGGCATGGTTCAATTCTCCTTCAGCAAAAATCTGTGCGCTTATCTTGGATAGCAATATGGCCAAGTGCAGCCAGATTGATAATACAGCCCTGTGCGAAAGTCGCTTTGCGCCTGACGCATAGATGGCTGGATATTCGATCCATTATTGCGCACTTACACATCAGAATGGGCACACCAGAATTGGCACATATGACGAAATATATCCGGATGATCTGCTTCGATGGCATCCCACCGCCTGAGATCAGCCATGGCAGGGTCATCGGGGAAGCGCTGGCGGTAGAGCGATGCGGCATTGGAATGCGTGAGCTCCAATCCTAATACGCGAAGCCCGAGTGCGTCTGTCATATCAGCCAGTTCTGCTGGAGAGAGCTCATGCTCTTCGGCGTGGAACAGGAAATCGCGCGCACCACTGGCGGCATAGAAATCAAGCTCATCAGCAGCTTTCCGCGCGTCACTTCCATCCGGCTCTGCCATGGCAAAGGCGCGCGCGGCGCGCAGGTCAGCATCTGATTGGCCGTTGAACCCGGCATCCCGAAGGGCAGACCGCGCGGCTTCGATCCGGCTCCGCCCACGCTTGCTATAAAAACCAACCCGCATCGACCCACCCGGCTTCAACAATCCCTTGAGAATGCGCCAGCCGGCCAGCGGGTCTGCCAGATGATGCAAAACCCCGACGCTTTCGATATGGTCGAATTGCTGTTCCCAATCCCCCAATTGCATAATGTCCGCTTCAGCGAAGGTCATGCCTGGGCGGTTTTTCAGCATCCTTGCCGCATAGCCAAGTGACGTGCGCGAAAGATCGACAGCTTGGATGCGCGCGCCCTGAAATCGGGTAGAAACATCGGCTGCATGTTTGCCGGTCCCGCAACCGGCAATCAGAACGTCCACCCGCCGGGCAGGCCAGTCTGGCAGGTCAGCATGGGGAAAAAGGCCAGCAGCAACCTCACGTATCGGCAGCGGTTTGCGGCGAATAGCCATCGACCAGCGGGGATAGGGATGCGCTTCATACTGATCTTTTACGGCAGCAGAAGCACCCTCTGTCGCAACTGTCCCACCGATGCGTTCTAACTTCGCAGCCTGGCGGCGCTCTTCGCCAGGTTCCTGGATCAACAATCGCGCCGCGTCCCGCCAAGGCCCCTTCACCTCAATATCGGCGAGGCCAGAGACGTGCGCCAACGGCCGGTAAAGCGCATAGACGATATGCACATAGCCAAACGGCAATTCCGGCAAGCGTGGCGCCAAAATACTGAGCGCCTGGGTTTCGCTATCAGCCTCCGCCCACATCCATCCATTCAACTGCGCCTGCACAGCCATGGCCTGGGCAAACCGCACCGCCTCGGCTTCAGGTGCAAAGCCTTCCGCCGCCAATTGTAGAAGCTGACGGCGCGCAGCGATCAACATGGCTTCAAGTTTCGGGCTCGGCAGCATGGTGCGTTCAAGCAGCGCCAGAAGTAGCGGGTCCCGCGCCATGGCAGCGCCAATGGCAGGCGCATCTGCCGACAGAACGTCATGTGTCGCCAACAGAAGCGAAATAGCTGCCGGTGCAAGCGGCTGCGGATCAATCCAAGACGCATGCAGAGCGTGTACGACAGCGCGCGCCACGGCTGGGCTCGCTTCTTCAAACCGCATATCGGCCAATAGACGGGAGAGTGGGGGATAAAGTTCTGGCGCGTCTGGCTTATCCAGCACGCCTTGCAAGAGCGCTGAAAGGGCAGCGTCACCGTCGCCAACACGCTCCGCCGCCGCGGCCCGCGACAACGCATCCCGTACTTTGGCGGAACCGCCTGCTGCTTTTCGAGATTGACCTTTGGCCATGGTATGGTCCTTCTACGCCATCGGCGAATTCTATATCTGGCAAATCGATAGCACGGGCAGGCGATGACCTACGATCAAATTGCGAGCGTGAGCGTGCTGGGTTTAGCCCTAGTGTTGTTTGCATGGGGGAAACTTCGCTACGACATCGTGGCGCTGTCCGCCTTGCTAGCGGGCATTATCCTCGGCGTTGTACCCGGTGGGCAAGCGTTTGTCGGGTTCGGCCATCCTGCCGTTATCACCGTCGCTGCCGTGCTGATTTTAAGCCGGGGCCTTGGCGAATCAGGTGCGACACAAATTATCGCAGACGCCTTGGCGCCCTTGTTCAAAAGCCGCTTCGCCCATATCGCTGGGCTTTCAAGCGTCGCCGCAGCCCTTTCCGGGTTCATGAATAATGTGGGCGCGCTGGCATTGTTGATGCCAGTCGCGGTGCAATCAGCGGCGGATGCCAAACGATCGCCCAGCCTGCTGCTGATGCCATTGGCCTATGGCTCGATCCTCGGTGGATTACTGACACTCATCGGCACGCCGCCGAATATTATTGTTGCCACATACCGGGATCAGGCGCTTGGCGAGCCGTTTTATATGTTTGATTTCATGCCGGTGGGCTTCGTCGTTGCCGTTACTGGCCTGTTGTTTGTCGCACTGATCGGCTGGCGGTTGATCCCAATCCGCCGGCCCGTTAGCGGCGACGCAGCGTCCGCCTACGGCATGGAAGATTATCTGGCTGAAGTGCGCGTCGTTGAAGGGTCACAGGCGATAGGGCTGACAGTACGTAAGCTCGATCCACTGATCGGTGATTTCGATGTGAAGGTTGTCGGATTAATCCGGGGCGACCGTGTTTTTCCCGCCGCCCCCCGGTTCGCGCGCCTGGAGCAAGACGACATCTTGCTGATTGAGGCAGCACCCGGCGGATTGCAGGATGTGGTGGTTGCACTCGGCGTCGAGCTGATTGACCCAACCGCTCCGCGCACCAGCCTGCTGCATTCTGAAGATGTTGAATTGGTTGAGGCTGTCGTCGCTGAAGGCTCACGCCTTGCCAATCGAACGGTTATGGCGGCGCGCTTGCAGCGGCGCTACGGCGTCAACCTGCTGGCAGTGTCCCGCCAGGGCCAACCACACAGAGGCAGGCTGCGGAACTTCCGCTTTGCTGCTGGTGACGTATTGTTGCTGCAGGGTGAAGGCGAACGCCTGACGGATGTCATCTCGGAGCTTGGGTGCATGCCGTTGGCGGCGCGCGGCCTTAAAAGCTTTGGCGGGAAGCGCCGTGGGCCAATTTTGGCGGTCGGCTTCTTTGCAGGTGCAATTGCGCTGGCGGCCCTGGGCGTGCTGCCAATCGCTGTAGCGCTGACTGGTGCGGCGCTCGCCATGGTGTTCACCGGCATCCTGCATGCCCGCCAGCTGTACGAGAGCGTGAACTGGTCAATCCTGGTTCTACTAGGCGCGCTCATTCCGTTGGGCAGTGCTTTGGAAGCGTCGGGTGCGACTGCACTTGCGGCCAACGCTATCGCTGAAGTGGCCGTTGATTTGCCGCCCTGGGCGGTGCTGACGCTCATCCTGGTCGTCACCAT
Source organism: Alphaproteobacteria bacterium (assembly GCA_040263875.1). Lineage (GTDB taxonomy): Bacteria > Pseudomonadota > Alphaproteobacteria > Bin95 > Bin95 > VMCJ01. The sequence continues at coordinate 1,788 of JBDQJI010000020.1, read as the reverse complement.
GACGGTGTCGGACATTCTAAACAACGCCGCGACAGCCGTAGTGATGGCGCCGCTGGCAGCCAATGTCGCCACCGCCCTTGGGAACAATCCGGACCCCTACTTAATGGCCGTGGCCGTGGGTGCGTCCTGCGCGTTCCTCACGCCAATCGGGCATCAAAACAACACACTCGTGATGGGCCCCGGCGGGTATCGCTTTGGCGATTATTGGCGAATGGGGCTGCCGCTGGAAGTGATCATCGTCATCGTCGCCATTCCTGCGATCATGTTCTTCTGGCCGCTATAACGCCCGAAAGCCGGTCCATCGCAACTTCCATTTCCTCAGCTGAGAACGCGCAAAACCCCAGCAGCAGCCCAGGCACTCCACCTTCACCTGCGCTAAAGCCAGAAAGCGGCAGACACCCGACCCCAGCCGCAGACGCATCCGCCGCCAGCGCTACATCATCCGAGATGCCCGGAAGCGTCACAGCGATCTGCATACCAGCCTGATGATCCGTGAATATAGCAGCAGACCCCAGTTTTTCTTCGACCAGGTGGAGAAATACGGCCCGCCGCTCGCCATAAATCCGCCGGGTCCGCCGGATATGACGATAGAAATCACCGTCCTCAATGAACGTGCCTAAGGTGCGCTGTGCGGCAATGGAGGCTTTAACGCCGAAGCGCCGCAAGGTCTCCGTAAAGCGTTCAATTAGTGGTTCCGGAATTACGAGATACCCAAGGCGCAGCGCATCTGAAAACACTTTGGAGAAGCTGCCGATATAGAGACTACGTCCCGCCTTATCGAGGCTGGCGAGCGCGGGGATTGGGCGGCCTGCATAGCGGTACTCGCTGTCATAATCATCCTCGATGATCCAGCTCTGGTTAGCATCCGCCCAATTCAAGAACGCAATCCGTTGGGCTGTCGGCATCGCACCGCCAAGCGGGAATTGGCAGGAGGGGGTGAGCATGGCGATCCGTGCCGGAACATCAGGCAAAGCAGCGCCATCCGTGCCAACGGGCATCCAAACCGAGCTCAAACCAAGGCTTTCGACAAAGCGGCGGATCGGCAAATATCCGGGATCTTCCAAAGCCACCACATCGCCCGGGGTGCCGAGCGCACGAATGCAAATTTCAAGGGCGTCGCCAGATCCTGCAGTGATCAGAATTTGCTCTGGGCTTGCGACGATCCCGCGCCATTCTGCCAGGTGTTTTGCAAGCGCCTGACGGAGAACCGGATCACCGAAACGGTCTGGAGATGTGACCAGTGCTTCCGGGCTGCTTCGGGCTGCCCGCGCCATTGCGCGCGCCCATTGGCGATAAGGAAAGAGCCGCATATCCGGACGGCCAGGTTCGAACGCTCTGATCTTCGGTGGACCTGGTGGAGGGCGCGCTTGCTTCGGTTTTATTGGCCGGGTTAGCTCAGCACGCACTGGCTGCTCGACTTCGCCGATGGCACAAACGTAAAGGCCGGAACCGGGCCTGCCTTCCACAAACCCCTCCGCACCCAGCTGATCATATGCTGCTACGACAGTCGCGCGGGAAACGCCGAGCTGTTCCGCCAAGGCCCGGCTCGCAGGCAACCTATCGCCCGGCGCCATATCGCCCGCGATGATCCGATCCCGGAACCGGGTATACACCTGCTGGAACAGGGCCGCGGTAGATTTGACGTCGTGGTCAGCCCCCACTGAGTGGTCCAGTTGCAATGTTAGTGGATATACGGTCTCTGCTCTAGGGGCATGACCACTTCAGGGGGTGGCGGCCGCCAGCCCAAAGCGCTGTGAGGGCGCTTGCGGTTATAGTGCTGTCGCCATT